>JAFGGO010000119.1 GCA_016930515.1 Promethearchaeota archaeon
GGATCCTGTTCAGTGGAGTTTATTCCATCCCCAAAGTGCCACGTGAAGTTGAGCGGTAAATTACCCCCGCTCCCCGTGTAATTAAATCGTATGGGTTGTGATTCATATAATAGCGTGATATTCGCACTGAAATTAGCGATAGGTGTTGTATCCTCAAGAACGGTAATGTATTCCGTTTTAGATTCAGTATCGTTATCTTCATGTATATCGTGAACGGTTAGGTTCACGGTAAAAACGCCGAACGTGTCATACACGTGTAGGGGATCCCGTTCTGTTGAGGTGGTATTATCTCCAAAGTCCCATTCGAAGGAAAGTGGAAGGTTTCCTCCCGTACCGTTGTATGTAAATTGTATGGGTTTTATTCCATATACTAAAGTGGCATTCGCGCTGAAATTCGCTTCGGGCGCGGTATTCGTTAGGGGATATCCGTCTTCGCTTCCTGCCGAGCCACTAATACTATATGGATCATCTACAATGCCATCTCCGTCATCGTCAGGACCGACCCAATCGCTCCAGAAATTACCTTTTGCTGAATTGTTCCATTGATTTTCCGCTCCGTTATCTTCGGCGTTCAGTCCGTTTTCAATAAACGAATTATAGGTAAAGGTGTTATTTTCCCCATAGCTATTTATCAATGCTCCATATTGGGTATTTTTAATAAAAGCATTCTCGGTGACGGTATTATTGCTACTACTCTCTATATATAATCCACAATTTTGATTTGTGGTGCCTGTATTACTCATGATATTTTCTGAGATGGTGTTGTTATTACACTTATCCTCCAAGCGCATCCCATAATTAATATTATCATTAAGCGTGTTTCCCGATATCGAATTATTCTTACAATTATAATACAAATATATCCCCTCATTTTGATTCGTAGTATAAATATTGCTTGCGGTATTTTCCGATATCCTGTTATTATCAGACGCCCAAAAGAAATATATACCACTTCGTTGATTGTCGTTTGCCTTATTTCTCAAAACGGTGTTCTCCTCACTACCATCTAGATATATTCCATAGAAGAGATTATAACTTGCGTTATTTCCCGAGACGGTGGAATAATCACATCCTGATAAATCTATCCCGCTATATTGATTATTATTTGCGTTATTGCCTAAAATGTCGTTTTTATGACAACGATCTCTTAGATATATTCCATTTTCTTGATTATGGCTTGCGTTGTTTCCCGAAACGGTGTTCTCATCGCAGTAATAATATATATGTATTCCTGTTTTTTGATTATGGCTTGCGTTATTTCCCGAAACGATGTTGTTATCAGAGCTCGAATATATTGCTATGCCCATGCCTTGATTATACGAGCAATTGTTATCGACGATCTTCCCATTTGAAACAGTAGTAAGTTTTATTCCAGCGTCATAATACGGATAACTACCAAGACTTGAATTATAAAAGGTGCAATTTCTTATGATGAAATAAGCGTTTGAATTCTTAATTTCGATGCACGAAGAACCATTAGCACCATTAATCGTCACATTCTCGATGATATATGGGTTAGAAAGAGTACCTGAACCATTACACCAATCCTGACCGGCAGCCCATGCCCAATCTTGAATATCTGAGTCGTCAATAACGATTGGATATGGTAACGTCCAATATTTAGAGGTTCTAGGTTTTATTATTCTTTCTTGGTCAAGAACTTTCAAGTCATTTCCTTGAGGTTCAATGCTTGATAAAATCGCGAGGATCATTAAAATGAAAAAGAAGAAGGTTGTCTTTCTTCTATTTTCTCTCAATCTTAAAAATTTTAATCGTATCATCTTTGCTACTCATCTTTTTTTTATCATTATTTTCGTGAGGAAATTTCTTATAATGTTTTTAACGTTCATGTAAAATAGTTCTGACAGGACCAGCATTTCTCTCCTTGCTCGCGTAATGCATTCACGCAATCCTTGCAATAAAAAGCTTGACAATGAGGACAAATATACACGTTTTCTCCCTTGACTGGTCCTTTATGTACGATACAAATGTATTTTTGTTTTTCCACATCCATTCCTGATTCATCAAGCGTTTCTAATGCAACTTTTTCTTTCGTTGACGGTCCAGCCCCCTCCTTAATCAAACCATCTTCATAAAACACAAGTTCATGTTTTACTTCTGGTGTTGTTTTTGAACTCACTTTTAAGGGCATTTTAGTTTGTAGTATTTTGTCTGAAGGAATTATCTTCCCAATGGGTAATGTTGTAGCTCCGTTTTTTCTTCGTTTTTTAATGAGGATAACGCTTGAAACCACTGTGAAAATGCTCAAGGAGGTAACAATGAGAATAATTTCAATGGGAAAAAATGGGATGAGGTCAGAATTTTCAAAAACCTCTATTCTCATCGTCATGATCTCAACATCTCCGTTCGCATCAGTAATTGTCAAAGTTACGTTGTAAATTCCAGGTGATTCATATGCATGTACAGGGTTCTGCTCGGTTGAGCTGGTTCCGTCTCCAAACTCCCAATAGAAACTGAGAGGAGCGTTCCCTTCATTACCCGTAAAAAAGAATTGAATTGGGCGTCCATCAACGAAACGACTCCCATCGATGCTGAAATTCACGGTGGGTTTGAAATCCTCAAGAACGGTAATCAAACCTGTTTTTTTTCCACTATCTCCATTAAAATCAGTTATAGTTAAGGCCACGACATAAAGATCAGGCTGGTCATATACATGTACGGGAACCTGATCAGTGGAGTTTGTTCCGTCTCCAAATTCCCAGAAGAACGCGAGAGGGGCGTTCCCTCCACTGCCTCTATACATGAATCTTACGGGTTGCCCTTGTATTATTACTGTCTCGTTGGCACTGAAATCCACGTTGGGCTTGGTATCAAGAGAAACGTTAATATATCCTGCTTTTGTTTCAGTATCGTTATCTCCGTTCACGTCAATAACGATAAGATTTACTGAGTAAACACCAGGTTGGTTGTATGTGTGTACGGGATCCTGCTCGGTTGAGTTTATTCCGTCTCCAAAGTGCCATTCGAAAGTAAATGGAGAGTTACCTAACATGCCGTTGAATGTAAATTTTATAGGTTGCCCTTGAATTATTTCTGTCTCGTTGGCACTGAAATCCACGTTGGGTGTGGTATCAAGAGAAACGGTAATATATCCTGCTTTTGTTTCAGTATCGTTATCTCCGTTCACATCAATGACGGAAAGATTTACAAGGTAAATGCCTGGTTGATCATACACATGTATGGGATCCTGCTCACGTGAAACAGTTCCATCTCCAAAATTCCATTCAAATGTGAGGGGTAAGTTCCCTCCACCACCCGTGTAGTTAAATTGAATTGACTGTCCTAATATTATATTAGTATTGTTCGCACTGAAATCCACGATAGGCGTGGTATTTATCAGTGGATACCGATCCTCGCTAGTTGCTGTTCCTTGAATGAAATAAGAACCCGTACCAGAATAATCGTCCCAGAAATTACCGATACCTCCATTATCCCATTGATTGTACGCTCCATCATCCTTGGCGTGAATTCCATTATCCACGAATGAGTTCAGCCAAATCGTGTTATTCTTTACACCTGAACTATCCAAAACCATTCCATAAAGATCGTTGTTAATTAACAAATTTTTCGTGATGATATTTTCACTAGAATCTGCATTTAAGGTTATCCCTGTTTCTAAATTATTGCTGGCGTTATTTTCCGAGATGGTGCCATTGTTACACCACATTAAATATAAACCATGATATTGATTAAGACTTGCTGTATTTCCCGAGATGGTGATATTATCAATAAACCAAACGTCAATTCCATCTTGGTTCTCATTACACGTATTATTTGAAATGTTGATGTTATCGCCCCAAATTGCGCAGACACCTTGTAGGTAATTCCTATTAAGGATATTTCCCGAAATGGTGCTATTGTTACACTCATACAAGTATTGACCTACTCCATATTGCTTGTTATCGCTTGCAGTGTTTCTCGAAACGGCGGTATTGTTACAAACATCAAGATATATCCCTGTTCCTAAATTATAGCTTGCGTTATTTCCTAAGACGGCGGTATCGTTGCAATTATATAATTCAATTCCATTACCTGAATTATTACTAGCGTTATTTCCCAAGATATCATTATGAGAACTTGAGTATAAACTAATACCCGTTGAAGTTCGAGACGCATTAACTCCTGAGATCGTACAATAGGAGCAATTTACCAAGAAAACCTGGCCAGCATCCATGAAATCGTCTTTCTCTAGCCCCTCCTCGTTGACATAATAATATATGGGCTTTTGGTTTACCTCGTTTGATGTATCAATTTCGAACGATTGTAACCGAGAAAGAAGGGTAGGAACAATTGTTAACCCACATTTCATCATGGTATTTTCGGATAGTATTATATCGCTACAATCCTGTAAATAGATACCGCTAACATTATTATTTTTCAATGTGTTTTCCGAGACGGTGTTATTATTGCAATTATTGTACAGGTATATCCCATATGAATTTTCGTTTGCCGCATTTTCCGAGACGGTGTTATTATTGCAATTTTTATACAGGTATATCCCATATCTATTTTCGTTTGCCGCATTTCCGGAGATATTATTATTGCTACAACCATAAAGATATATTCCATCAAGATAATTATTAATCATGGTATTTTCCGAGACGGTGTTATTATCACAATTACTTCTCAGTTGTATCCCGAACCAGAGATTATTAGTTACGTTATTTCCCGAGACGGTATTATTGTGACAATCATTATATAGATATATTCCCATGCCGTTATTGTCAGAGCAATTGTTGTCAAGTATCTTTCCATTTGTGGTATTTACTAACTTGATCCCGGCATTGTAATAAGGATTAGAAGTTCCTAAAGTTGAATTGAAAACAGTACAATTCCGTATGATGAAATATACGGTTGAATTCCTAATTTCGATGCACGAAGAACTATTACCGCCGTTTATCGTCACGTTCTCGATGATATACGGATCCGAATAAATACCTGAACCATTACACCAATTTTCACCTACAGCATCGGCCCAAGTATAGCTACCAAAATCATCGATGACGATTGGACCTGGAAGAACCCAAAAATATGAATTTTTGATATTCTTGTTGGGAGGATTGGAAATTTGGCCTCCTTCATCAATTTTGATGGGGGAAAGAAGAATGGGTGTTACCAAGAAAAAAAGGAAGATAAATCCTTTAAGGAGCGTTTTTTTTCTCTTGATCCCCCCGCCATTTTGCTTTAATATCGTACTTTTTAAAGGATAGATTGTTTTCATTTTTCTATTTTCTTCTTATATTCTCATATTCATCACTAGTGCAAAGATATATAAATGTATGTGGGTAATATTTGAATTAGAGGGTTGTCCAAACTCGTAATCTGTTATAAATTGACACTCTTATGATTTTAAACTCCATTTTTTATATATTTCTATCGTTCTTGATATAAGAAAAGAGAACATGGAACCCTATCTTCAATTAAAATAAGAAGTGATGAAGTCTTTATATTCGCTCAACACATTGATTCTAATGGTGAAAAGTACTGGTATGGCTATGTTGAGAAACCTGACATCTCAAATCTCGCTCTTGCGATAACAAGTACGATCGTGATAATATCAACCGTTTTAATAGGCATTATAATCTTAATTAAAAAACGGAGGAACGAAAACTTTCAAGACTAAAGCAAAATACAATTCATTTTTTTTAAATTTTAAAAGTCAAAAAAAACATGAAAATTACGACGAATTCAGTCAATTTTATACAGATAAATTAGCTTCTTATTTTTCTTGAGATAACTAGATTAAAATTTATTTGGAAAAGTAAATAATATTAGAAATCTTGATTTATATTGATATACTCTTTTTATCGCAAATCCTGGGGAATGCGTGTAATACAAAAAAAAAACCGTGGTTATATGGAAGAAGACATCTATAAAAGGTTACAGAAACGAATTGACGAGTTCGCCCTCGGTTTTAATTCGACTAAATCGGGTGTGGAGCTCAAAATACTTCAGATGCTTTTTACGCCAGAAGAGGCAGAATTATATCTTCATATGAGCAGGGAACTCGAACCGATTGAAATTATTACGAATAAAGCTAGAATAGATGCTTCTGAAGTAACAAGATTGTTAGAACAAATGACAAAAAAGGGAGTTGTTTTCCCCATAATGGCAGAAGATCGCAAGTTCTATGCCGCTGCTCCTTTCATGCACGGATTCATCGAAAACGCAGCGGTACTCGATGGACCAAGAGAATTAATGACCCTAATGGATGAATATGTGGAGGGCGATTTTAAAGCGCGTGGAAAGACCCTTAGAACGGTCCCAGTTCATGAAAGTGTTGATTTTAACAATAATATTCTCCCATTCGACGATGTGTTAGAAGTTATAAAATCGAAAGAGCGTATTGGGGTGATTCCTTGTGCTTGTGCCAAAAAAATGCAGATTATTGGAACTAATTGCGATAAATCGATTGATGTTTGCATTGGTTTCGACTTCTACGCAGAATATGCCATTGAAGGACTTAACGTGGGGCGATGGATCACCCAAGAAGAAGCAGAAGAAATTCTCCGGCAATCTGAAAGAGAGGGGTTGGTACATCAAATCGCTGGAAGTAGTAAAAGCACCGAAGCAATCTGTAATTGCTGTCCATCGTGTTGTAATATTTTAAAAACCATTAGGAGATTACCTATTCCTTCCAAGGTAACCGGATCGAATTATCGCGCGTTTTACTCTCTCGAGGATTGCGTTCTTTGCGAAAAATGCATTGAAAGATGCCCAATGGAAGCATTTGTAATGCAAGGCGATGAGCTATCTTATAATTCCGATCGTTGCATAGGATGTGGTCTCTGCGTTACTACCTGCCCCGCTAGTGCGTTATCGCTCGAACTAAGAGATGAAAATAAGCTAAGGTTTCCTCCACAACCCGAATCTTATCAATTCATGAAATCGTCGGTTGAATTCAGCGAGGACGTAAAGAAATGGATTAAAAAATGAATCGGAACTATTTTAAATTCAGCCTGAATGAAAAATCTTAAAGGAAAAATGACAAGTTAATTAGATTTGTTTCACGCTTTTAATTTAGTTCTTTAAGATAATTATTTCAATGATTTGATGGACAGTTTTCTGGTATTAAAGGTGCTTAATTACTTTACAAGGATTACCTGCGGCAAATACTCCCGATGGGATGGATTTTATTACGATCGATCCAGGACCAATTACCGAATCGTTTCCGATCGAAATTCCGGGACAGATGACGGCATTACCTCCAATCCAAACATTTTTTCCAATTGAAACGGGCAAGCTCAATTCTAGCCCCTGCCTGCGTAATTCTGGTTCCAATGGATGCGTTGCGCAATATACCTGCACGTTAGGTCCCATTAAAGTGTCATCACCAATCCTCACGATGTTACAATCCAGTATGACGCAATTTAAATTCATGTAAACGCCTTTTCCGGCGAAAATATTGCTTCCGTAATCGCAAGTGAAAGGCGGTTCAATCGTTAAAGGATCGCTGGATTCGCCAAATAACTCTTTTAAAATGGCATTGCGCGCCACATGGTCGCTAAATTTTATGGTATTATATTCCTGACACAAATCACGAGCGCTCTCTCTTTCTTTTACGAGTTCAGGGTCGTTTGCATTATAAAGCTTGCCTGTAAGCATTTTATTCTTTTCAGTTTCGGGACTCATGATGATATAAATCTTGTATTCATTTTTAATATTTATACAACTCTAGAGAATTTTTTAAAAAGGATTTGAGAAGAACCAGTTTTACGTGAAATTGGTCCTTATGAAATCATATAGAAAGATCAGGGATCTTGAAATGGGAAGATTTATATTGTCCATTCTTACATCTTTTTTATCTCAAACGAATTCCTGATATCTTTAATTATCAAGTTTACGTCCCAGGATAAGATATGATTTACTTGTTAGATTGTTCTCATCATTGATAATCCTATTGTCATCAACCTTAATTTTTAAACGAATAAATCATCTGAATAAATTGAGCACGTCTCAATAATGATCCTATTTTTTTCTTTACAATTTTTTTTAAAGACAAATTATTATTTTCTTATTAAAAGGTAATTTACTTTACTTAATTGTAATTTGAAAAAAACTCCAATTTCGTTCCAAACGGGTTTTTAATATGGGAATAATTTTTAAATCGCAAATAACGGGAATTTTGAATGCTTTAATAATAATAAATAACTGAAAAAAAGAATCTAAATGGAGTCCTCGATTGTAATTAGCGGAACTTTTTCTCTCATATTCATAATTGTGTCGTTTATCATTGGATTAAAAATTATTCTTGGTTATAAAAAAAGAAAGGAACGAACTTACCTGTACATCGGTTTTGTTTGGATATTGATTTCGGGATCCTGGTATGCCAGTGCCATTTCATTTTTAATCGCACTTTTTACAAACGGTTCGGGACTTCAATTCCATCCCGAAATATACTTCTTAATTGGAAATTCTCTCGTGCCCGTTGGTCAAATCCTTTGGTTAATAGTAACTACCGATTTTTTTGCGAAAGAAAAACAGATACTTATTGTTGGTACCTATTGTGTGTTTGCCGTTATTGAAGAAAGCTTCTTGATCTATGGCATTTTAGTAGATCCTGGTGCTATTGGAACGCTCGTGTCTCCTGTAGATGTGGAGTACGAAGCTTTAACAATTTTATGGGCTTCTATAAATTTAATCATTTTCATAATACCAGGATTTTTGTTAGGAGAGACCTTATTGAGTTCTGATAACAAGGAACATCATTTAAAGGGAAAGTACTTGATATTAGCGTTTATATTATTTGGTTTAGGGTCAATACTTGACGCGTTATCGTTTATTCCCGTGTGGTTCCTCCCCATCACGAGAATCATATTAATTTCAAGCTCGATTTGCTATTATGTCGGTTTTATCCTTCCAAAATGGATGAGGCGTTTCTTGAAGGAGGTTGAGACGCCTTCCTCACGGGCTTCTTCTTTCTGATGCAAACTTACTTTAAACTGAACTAGTAAAACCTTTTTTTTAAAGCGTCTTATTAATTAAAATAACAATGAAATATCGAAAATTAGGAAAAACGGGCTTTGATGTCTCTGAAGTTTCTCTTGGAACCTGGCAATTAGGGGGCGTTTGGGGAGAGATATTCGATGAAAACATCGCAAAGACAACTCTTCAGTCCGCAATCTCAAATGATATTAATCTTTTTGACACTGCAGATGTGTATAGAGATGGTCTTAGCGAGCACGCTTGTGGAAGCTTTCGAAACGAACAAAAGAATGAACACGAGATATATATTGCCACTAAATGCGGAAGAAAGCTGAACCCACACGAAACCAATGGTTATAATAGGAAGAACCTAGAACGATTCGTAAACGAGAGCCTGAAAAACTTAAACGCGGATCACATTGACCTTCTTCAACTTCATTGTCCTCCCACCGACGTGTATTACAAACCAGAGGTTTTTTCTTATTTAGACGATTTTGTTAACGAGGGAAAGGTAAAAAATTATGGCGTTAGCGTTGAAAGGGTAGAAGAAGGATTAAAAGCGCTTGAATACGAAAATTTATCCACCATCCAAATTATCTTTAACGCGTTCCGCCAACGACCTAAAGAAATATTGTTTGAGGAAGCGAAAAAGAAAAATGTGGGCATTATCGCGCGAGTTCCCTTGGCGAGCGGTCTGCTTTCGGGAAAATTCACGGAAGAAACTCAATTTGGAAAAGAAGATCACAGATTCTTTAATCGAAACGGCGAAGTATTCGACAAGGGAGAGACTTTTTCTGGAGTAGATTATCGATTAGGGTTAGAAGTCGCGGAAAAAATAAAACTTGTTTTCGACAATCCCCAAAATTTAGCACCTTACGCTTTACGATGGATATTGATGTTTGATGCCGTGTCGTGCGTGATTCCTGGAGCAAGCAAGCCAGATCACATTCTTTCAAATGCTTCCTCATCGTTTCTCCCTCCCTTGTCCAAATCGCAAATGCAAGAAATCGAGGAAATTTACGATTCAAAAATAAAGCCCGTAGTTCACAATCGGTGGTGATTCTTACGAGTTTCCCTCGATTAAAAGAAAGGAATTCAATAAATCTATCATGCAAATCTTTCTGAGTAAGACTAAGTTTCGTATTTACAATCTCTTCGAAGTATATCGCCAATTAACCATATAAGAAATTGCAGATAAACTTTCTCGTAACAAATCAAGCATTCACCCACACATTCACGACCTGATCGATATAGGATTGCTAAAACAACCCACGATAGTAGATGATAAAAGAAATTTTATATTCGAATTGGCAGACGACTACGAAGAGAAACTCAATTTAATTGATAAAAATGGCGGTCTCGATTCTGGATTAACACCTGCTCTTGTTTCTCAGATATGCCAAGTAGGCATTAAATGGATGCAGGTACAAAAATCGCTCCTTGACGAACACATTAATTTTAGTCGACTCGTTTACGAGTTGAATAAAAACAAAAAAATTTTTGAGCTCATCAAGGATTTATACAATTATATATTTGCCTTCGATTTTGATTCCGAGGGGCGCGTTAAGATTGACGAAAAAGGACTTCCCATAAATTCTTCGAAAAGTTCTATTACGATATGTTATTTCGAAAGGATTTAGAAGTATAAGCCTAAATTAAAATGTATTTAACTATTTCTTCGTTCTATTCATTGATATTTTTACCATAAATTTCTAAGATTTGATGATTAAGGTTGCATTAATAAAGCCTGTCGTATTTTCACCACTTGCATGTTAAAACTCGTTCTCAACCAAGCATCTTGCAAAGAACCGTCACTTGAGGCGTTGATCAAACATTTAAAAGGATTTCGAAGCCTTGAACTCGACACTTTTGAGATAAACAGTACGAATAAAAATGGTGTTAGCCTCAAGACCATAAATGAGCTAATGCATTCCTTTGACCTCGAAGTAGAAAGCGTCTATGGGTTGGAAGACTTTTCTTTAAGTTCTGAAAGGTTTTTCAAAACCAAGATTCTTCCCATCTTCAATCAAATGATGTCCCAAGCTTATAAGCTTGATGCGGAACTCTTGATCGTTTCTCCTTCATTGCTCGACCAAGAGGCGACCCAAGCTGGGGTCCCACAATGGAGGATTCTAAATAGAACGAAAAACCGATTAAAAGTACTTCTAAAGAAGGCATTCGAAAATGGTTTAACGGTAGGTCTTGAGTTTTCAAGTGATCAAAAAAGTTCATTTTCGAACCTGAAAGATTTAAAAGAACTTTTTGAAACTTTAGAAGATAAAGACAACTTAGGTGTCGTGATGAATGTTTTTGATTTAGCGCAAATTGGATTGGATTACGCCCAGCTCAAAGAATTGTCCGAGAAGTTGTACTTATTTCGTTTGAGCGATTCTAAACTAGAAACATTGACTAATGGAAATTTGTTTGATAGAACTAACATTCTCGTTCCTGGAGAAGGGACTTTCGACTACAAGGAGTTTTTTCGAAATACTCGAAAATTAGGCTATCGCCGTCCTTTTTCGGTAGTCTCGAGCGAATTGGATTGCTCACGAGAACTATATCAGAAAGTTTTTGATTATTTATATCCCCTCTTTCGAGCTAGCGAGGATCCTACTTAAATCATAGATTTTATATTTTAGCGAAATATTTCATGTTAACCAAGTCTTCTTCTATGGAATGCTTGTTGTTTCTCGGCGTTTCAAAAGTCAAGGACACATCAGAACCAAGTTCGAATAAGATGTTTTTGATTGCTCTTAAATCGTATTCTCCCTTTCCTAATGGTAGGTGTTCGTCGAGTTCGCTTGTAAAATTGCCGTCCGATATGTGAAAATGGATCGGCCTCCTTATTTTAATGAAATTTCGAATGAGTTCCAGATAATCTTGGGAAAATGAAACTGATGTTTTTACGGCGTGATTTAAATCCAAGCAAAACTGTAGTTTGGGCATGTATTGGAAAAATGAAAGTATTGAATCAGGATCGTGAGCCAAGCAAGTTCCTCCAGCAAGTGATTTATAAGGCATGTTTTCTAAAGCGAGTGGTTGAATATTGAGCTTTTTGAGGTTAAAAATCGAAAGTTGGAGGTCTCCTGATTCTGGGTAAACGATATAACTCGTGGGATTCAAACTGTTGAATACTTCCAAATTTGCATCTACTCGCTTGATAAATTCTTGATTGTGTTTTGCTTGTTTCTCGTTTCCAAAATCGATCCTTTTCGTGAAATGCGGCAAGTGAAAGTTATAAGGTAGGGAAAGATTTTCGAAATTAGAAAGATCTTCGGCTTTAAAGTCTGGAGGGAGGAGTATTTCTATAAAGTCAATAGTACCATCGTTCTGGTAAATCTCATGAAGTAGATCGAGTCGATTTAGGCTTAATTTAATGCCCAACTTGATATTTTCAATCATTATTTATTTTCAATCATTTGTCGGTTTTTTACTTTTTTAAACTGATAATAAACAATAAATCTGAATAAAAAATGACAAGATAACCAGGAAAAAAAAAATCTCGACCATAAAAGAGTACGATATTCGAGAGAAATAGCTAAAAATTATATAAATGTGTCTTTCTTTAAAGATTATAAGCAAAAATATTTGTGCATCATAGAGTAAAAAATGACGACCTACGATTACACGTTCAAAATCCTACTGCTAGGAGACGCATCGGTTGGAAAGACATCGTTTACCAAGAGATATTGTTACAACATATTCAACCCCTCGGAAAAATAGGTTTAATTCGAACCTGTTCCGAAAAGGTTAACTATTGGGGTTGATTTCCACGTCAAGACCATTGAATTGAAAGAGAAAAAGATCAAGCTCCAGATATGGGATGTTGGAGGGGAAGAACGATTCCGCTTCTTGCTTCCCACCTATTGCCTTGGAGCGAACGCTGCGTTTCTATTGTACGACACTACTAGGTCTTATACTTTAGATAATATTCCTGAATGGACATCTATCGTTCGTCAAAAAGGGGGCGATATTCCAATAATGCTTGTAGGGGCCAAGATCGACCTCGCAGCAGACCAAAGAGAGGTCTCCCGCGAATTAGGAATTCAAGTCGCCGAGAAGAATAACCACGCATCGTTCGTGGAGATTAGTGCGAAAGACAACACGAACGTGTTCAAGGCGTTTGAAGTTCTTTCGGAATTAACATTAGAAAAAATTGAACAATAACGAGGAAAAAACATGGGAGAAAGCGAATTCATAAAAATTTCAAATGTGTTCACCTCGTTGGACATTATCGAAAAGGGTATCGAAAAAATCTATTATTACCTCCTCAAGCACAACAAGATCGAAAACCTCAAAGAAGTGTGCGAGCAATTTGATTTGACTTTAAAACGCGGTTATAAGATTTGTTCGGTCTTAAGCGACTTAGAACTCGTGCAGATTTACGATAGGCCCATGAAAGTCCTGATCGCCACCCCAATCGCCTCAATTTGGCAAAAGATCATGAACCACAAGATCGAAGAATTGCGAACTCAATTTCAAGAAAAGCGAAACATTTGCGAAGCCTCGCTTCAAGATTTTCTCAAGAGCTACAACCTTCTGGAAGAGGAACCTCAAGAACCAGTGGAATTTATTAATTTCGAATCCGGGCAGTTTGAACAAATTAATTACGCGTTTTACTCGAAGAGTTCTAGCAAATTGGCGGTCTGTATCAAGTATAACAATCCGTTAGTTTCATCGATTCAAGAGGCCATAAAAAGCAAAAAATCTACTGTCAAAGCGGATGTCCTTCCTAATGACCTTAGATCCACTATCGTGCAAGGAGTCGAACGAATGAAAAAACACTTGAAAATCATTGATGTCAAGGTCATTTTCAACTCTGAATTGCTCGATTCGCTTGTTAAAAGTAAGGAATTTGAAGTTATGTGTGATGTATTGAAGGGTGTTCAGTTGGAATTTAATAAATTCTCCGTGAAAGTCGTCGATGATGATTTCAGTAATTTTTGTCTCATGGGGGATAACGAACTCGTTCAACCCAGTTTCTCGCCTACTCACGAACTCATTGGGATATACATCTCAAGAAACAAGAACATATTCCAAATCTTTAACGATAAATTTAACGAACTCTTCTTCAAGGCCACGCCATTAACAGAATACATTGAAAAAAATGATTTGCTTGAGGGTTTGGCCATTACTGAGCTTCAATCCTTCATTTTGTGCCTGCTCTGAGTGATTTAACTATAAGATAAAAATGGATAATGTAGGTTATTTATCTATTAAAACTTAAACTCAACAATAAAATATAAAAAAAATATAAAATAAAACTTATTTCTTTTGCTGTGCGAGCATCGCTCTTTTGTACTTGTCAAGCATTTTCCTTGGAGTAACGGGATTCAAGGACCGTTCTATAATGTCTAAATCAGGATTGATGCCGAACAGGTATCTGGCGATATCTTTTAACTTTTCCATGTCGTATCGACCTGCCATAGCAATGGTTTCCATTTGTGGAGAACCACCGCCGTGAAGGCCTGCAACTTGTGTCAATGCGCCAAAATCGGAACATCCCAAGTTTTCAACACCTTTGAAGCATTTTAACACATCTTCTGGGGGTATCTTAGGATTTCTTTGCATGTATTTCATAGCAAGCTTACCTACCTCTTCGTTGTAAAAAGTGTCCATGAAAGGCAAGGCGGCCATCAAACCACCGGCAAGATCGGCTAGAGTTTTATATTCGTCGTAAATGTTTTCTCCAGCGTGTCTTCTTCCAGCGTTCGTGAGAATCTCGTCTGGTATTTGCGTACCGGAAGGTGATCTCTCCGAATGTAAGGCGCTTGACTCTCCTGCAGCGTAAACGAGTTCTGCAGTGCCTAACATGTGCGAAATCTTTTCCTTGGCGTGATTCATATGATCAATTCCGTTGTATTCAGCAACGAGAGCTGAAGCACTGGCTAATACCTCCGTAATAGCGGGTTTGCAACCACAATAAGAATGTCTGTGATAGTGAGCAAACATGAGGGCTAAAAATCCCGCATAGGGCGTTTGTCTCTTGTCCGCTTGTCCGTTTAAGAAAATTCGATCGTTTGGGACGAAAACATCGTCAAATACTATGAATGTTTCGGCGTCTCCAAGCTCTATCGTCCTTGGTAACGCCTCTGCTGGTGTTATATCGGGTTTGTGAAAATATGCCGGTCGAGCAAGTAATTTCACGCCTTCCGTATCGGCGGGTATGGCAAACGATACGGCATATTCGTAATCCTCTGGCATCATCATCCTGCACGGAACTGCTACTATTTCGTCCACATATGGCGTGTTTGTTATGCATTGTTTTGCTCCCCGAACGATTATGCCGTCTTCTCTGGTTTCCACGACTCTTAAATAAGCGTCTGGATTTTCTTGCTGTGAAGGTCTTTTTGACCTGTCACCCTTTGCGTCTGTGCTTGCACATGACGCTGCCAAGTCTTTTTTTTGGAACATTTTCATGTAATTTAGAAAATTTTGGTGGTACGAAGTTCCGAGCGCTTGATCGCACTCGTAAGTCACGACCGATACAGCGTTAAGCGCATCAATACCCATGCATCTCTGAATGCATCCACCAGTCCTATGACATAATATTCTCGTCATTCTCTGCTTTTTTAGGAGATCGTCGGCGCTTTGATGGATGTGAGTAAATCTATTTATTTTTTCCCCGGTAATATGCGATGTTGCAGTACATACTTCTTCAAAAGCGGGATTGTGGGCTTTTTCGAATGTTTCTCTCAAAATGCGCATTCCACCCTTCAGTCGGGGATCGTCTCTTCCAACTTTTTCGTTACCAATCCAAATATTGGGCTTCATGGCGCACAAATCCTTGTAATATTCATCAAAAGTTCTCATTTTTATAAACACGATCTTTAATGATTTTTTAAGTGTTAATTAGTATTATTCGTGACAAGATATATATATCACGATCCACTTTACGATCGTAGGGATATATATTCCCACAAATCTCTTATTTTAAAAATAACATGTGGTAGATGATCATCAGCAACAATAAGAATAAACATACCGTAGAGAGCAAGATATCGGTTCGGAGATCGGGAGGGAAAAAAGGATACGATAGTGCGTGGATATACATTCCAACCAGAGTTTATAGCGATAGCTCGTTCCCATTTAAAAAGGAAGACAAACTTGTTCTAGAAATCGAAGATGATCAAATTTTAGTGCGAAAAAAACGGATTTTTGATGATATCATAAATAATTATGGGATTGAAAACGCCACGCTCCCTAAATTGATAGAAAACAAGGCGATAGAGAATAAAGACCTGCCAGCTATCTTATACGAAGACGAAATATATTCATATAATCAAGTAAACGATTTATCAAATCAAATCGCACACGGCATTATTAAACTCATAAAACAATATAAACTCAAAAACAAGCACATAGCCATTATGATTCAAAATAATCCATATTTTGTTTGGAGTTTTATTGGAGTTGCGAAAGCTGGAGCAATCTCTGTTCCTATAAACTATTTTCTCAGGGGAGAATCATTGCTTTACATTTTAACACAAAGCGATTCAGAAGCGATCTTCATTGATTACAAATTCCTCCACCTCTTTGAGGAAATCGAGCATTTTCTCTCTCAGATCAAGTTCGTTGTCGTTATTAACGCTCCTAAGGATTTCAAAACCAACGAAAAATATCTTCTTTTTGAGGAAATCAATACGAGCAATAAGAAAAATCCTGAAGTGGGAGTGAAGTTCACGGATGTTTTGGAAATAATATTTACTGAAGGTACGACAGGAAAACCAAAGGCTGTATGCTACAAGCACCAAAAGATTCTTACTGGACTAATATATGCGGAAGAAAGCAAGTTATTTAAAAGGAGCATCAAAAATATCTACGGATCACCGCCTTTATTTCATTACTTTCCCCAACTCATTATTTTCCTTCAAATTATCTTTCTCAATTCCTCAATCGTCTTAACAGAGGACGTCCAACCTAAAAATTTTTGGCAAGAAGCGAGCAAATATGGCTCTAATGCAATGGTTTACCACGGAGGGACCTTTCCAAGCCTCATTAATCAACCGCCAAGCGAAATCGAAAGGAGCCACGGGATTAAATGGGCAATCGGAGGTGAAGTTCCAAAAGACTTATGGGAAATATGCGAAAATCGGTTTGGAATAACTTTATTAGAGGGTTGGTCTTCCACTGAGGCCATGGGCTATACGATGAATAATCTTGGTACTAAAGGGGGTAAGGTAGGGTCTATTGGAAAACCAATTGAAGAGTTCCAGGTCAAGATTGTCGATATCGAGGGAAACGAGTTAGAGCCTGGACCAGACAACATTGGCGAAATCATCACACGCACCACCCTCCCTATCAAATTAAATTACTATAAACCACCCGAGAATACGGCAATGTTCCCTAGAGGTAATGGTTTCATTCACACGGGTGATATTGGATACATGGATAAGGATGGGTTTTTATATCTTGTTGGAAGGAAGGTAGATATTGTTCAACGGAAAGGAAAAATAATTCCCATACATGTTATCGAAAATATAGCAAAGGCACATCCGCTCGTGATGGATAGCGCGGTCGTTGGGGTTCCCGTCTCGAGTGGAAGCAACCAAGAACTAAAAATACATGTAGTTTTTAAGGAAAACGAGACGCTCTCTCACGAAGCTTTCCACAATTATTTGAAGCTACATTTAGCACATTATATGGTTCCTAGATATTTAGAATTCAAGGATAGATTACGTATTTTAACTGGGAGAATAAAGAAATACTTGTTGAGACAAGAATGGGAGGACGAATCGGTTCGCGCTCGAACCTGGGATTCTTACACTCGGAGTTTTGTTGTATAAGGAATTTCTAACCAGAATCAATATCTTAAAGTATGCATTCTATGACATTCCTTTTTTCTTTAGATAGACAGGTACCTAGGCTAAATTATAAATATACTAGAATGGATTAAATTATTTAGGAATTAAATTTTTTTTGTCGAAAAAATCCGTGTTTTTTGAGATCCAAACAATTTAAAATATTGAGATACCTCCGAAATCAGATGAACGAGCCTATTGATTCAAGTTCTGAAAATATCATTAATCTGGAATCGTCTAAATCTTTATTGGATGTATTATTTCACGATTCGAATTTATTAATCGCCTTGTATAATACGCCTTCAGGGGGAGAAATTTTTATTGGTACGAAACATAAAGAAAATTATATAGATGTTTTCGTAAAAGACACGGGTGTTGGGATGATAGAAAAAGAGAAACTGAACCTTTTTCAGGCGTTTGGGAAAATCGAAAGGTACGGAAAAGGTTTAGATGTTTTTATTGATGGGGTAGGTTTGGGTCTTTATACTTCAAAACAAATCCTAAAAAAAACACGGAGGTAAAATACTCGTTGAATTTAAAGGAAGAAATAAGGGTTCTCGGTTTACGGTTAGATTATACAAAAATAAATAAAAAAAATGCATCTAAAATGTTTTTTCGCATCAAACCATAGACATAAATAATTTTGTTCTTGTTTATTTTATAAAATGGAAAAATTTAGACCAAAAAATCGTTGAAATATCGAGGTAACGCTAATTGGACGAAAAATATAACTTCGTTGAAGGAGAATATAAGGCACTATTGGACGCATTAACTCGCGGGGGTATTGGAATCGATATCATACGAAAAGATTATGTAATCCTATATCAAAACCAAACCTTAATTGACAAATTTGGTGATTCTGTGGGGAGTGCTTGCTACGAGAAATATATGGGCCTCACGCGACCGTGCGAGTTTTGTGCAATGGAAAAATCGATAAGAAATAATACTGTGGAAAAAACCGAATTAAAAGGTACAGATGGAAGAGATTACGAACTTGTATCGGTACCTCTCCCTAATCCCGATGGAAGCATTGATAAGGTCGTGGAGATCGCCATTGACTTGACCAAACAAAAGACAATTGAGGAAGAACTGCGCTATAAAGACTACATTATTAATTCTACCGCGAGTGCTATTGCTACATACGACCTTCAAGGAATAATTAATTTCGTCAATCCCACTTTCGTAAGGATGTGGGGATATAACGATAGTAAAGAAATTTGTGGGAAAAATTTCATAGAATTCTTTAAAAACGACCCTGTAGTAATTGAAGCTTTTCAAATTGTTTTAAAAGAAAGATATTGGTTCGGTGAACTAATAGCAAATAGAAAGGATGGAACCCTCTTTGATATACAAGCTTCAGCAAGCACTGTTTACGATAGCAATGGAACGCCCATAGCATTAATGGCCTCAATTATTGATATTACCGATCGCAAGCATAACGAAGAGCTCTTGAAATGTTCAGAAGAAAAATTCTTCCTTACATTCCAGGAAAGTATTGTTTTAATGGCCATAAGCACCATAGAGGAAGGTAAATTTATTGATGTGAATAAAGCATTATTAAATACTCTTGGTTTTACAAGGGAAGAAGTAATTGGAAGAACTTCGAAAGAGCTAAATTTATACGCGGATTACGCCCAAAGAACGATACTAATAGATAAGTTAAAAGAATTTGACAATGTCAAGAATTTTGAACTGAATGTGAGGACGAAAGATGGAAGAATTGTCAATGGATTGTTTTCATCTTCAAGAATTAATATTCAAGACAAGCCATACGTGCTGTCTATGATGACCGATATTACTGAGCTTAAAAAAGCGGAGCTAAAATTAAAAGAATCCGAAGAACAATTTAGAATAATCGCAGAACAATCGCTGATGGGAATCGTCATTATTCAAGACAATAAAATACAATTTATTAACCGCGCTTGTTTGGATATTTATGGTTTAACACTTGACCAAGTGAAGATTTTTGGTTTGAACGAATTAATGGAAAGAATACACCCAGATGACAAGGAATTTGTCTATGATCAAATGAGAAAAAAATTGAGTTCTGATCCAGAACCAGATCTTATGACTAATTATCAATTACGGGCATTAAATCAGTTTGGTCAGATTGTATGGACTGAAGTGTATTCAAAAACAATTACTTTCAATGAAAAACCGGCAATTTTTATTACATTAATTGATATCAATGAAAAGAGAAAAACCGAAGAAAATTTAAGAGATTCAGAAGAAAAATATCGAAATTTGTTTGAAAAATCTTCGAATGCCATTATATTGTTTGATATATCAGGAAACATCATTAATTGTAATCCTGCTGCTGAAAAGCTTGTTGGTTATTCATTAAATGATATTATTGGGAAAAATTATTATAAATTTTCATTATTCACTCAAAATATTGAAAAAGGCCCTAAAGAGAGATTTCAAGCAATCAACAAAAGCAATGTGGAACCTTATGAACTAGAAATAATGAGAAAAAATGGCACTAAAGTAAGAATTAAAGTCGCGATCTCTTATTTTAAAATTGGAGAAGAAGAATATTTTCAAGTGATAATCGAAGATATTACAGAACGAGCGGATTACGAACAAAAATTAAAAAAATCCGAAGAAAAATATCGCTTGATATCCGAAAATGCTTACGACTTGATTGCAATTCTCGATAGCATGTTCAAGCACATCTATATTAACGAAGGAGCCTATAAGAGAACCTTGGGATATTCTCAAAAGGACATGCTAGGAAAAATATCCTGGGATTTCGTTCATCCTGAAGATGTAAAGAGTTTGTTAGGTTCGAAGAACTATAGAGAAATGGATTTGTCAGAATTCAATGAGTTTCAAAAAGAACAACTACGTATAAGGCGTAAAAACGGCACATATGTTTGGTTAGAATATACAAGCAAGATATTCCTTAACGAGAGCGGTGAAAAAAATGTCATGCTCATAAGCAGGGATATTACAGAACGTAAATCATCAGAAAAAGAAATAAAAAGGAGAAACCTTGAACTTTCCGTATTAAATAAGATTATAACCCTTGGTAACGAATTAAACAATCTTGAAGAATTTCTTTCCAAGGCTTACAACGAAGTGTTAAAAACCGTTAATTTCGACAGGGGGGGGGTATATTTGTACGATCCGGATACCAAACACAATAAACTTGTATATTATACAAATGTAAATCCTGAATTCATAAAAGCCGTGAATTATATAGACATATCATCCAAGCCTTTTAACATCGTTTTTGATAAAAATGTTCCCTACTACATAGAGGATTTTTCTGAATATATGGAAAGTTCTAAATCGCTCGGGGTTCATTCTGCCGTGATCATTCCACTACGCTCGAAAAATGAATATGTGGGTAGCATGAACTTCGGAGCACCCACTCATCAAGTACTTACGACTCATGAATTGAATTTATTAGTAGCAATAGGAAAACAAATGGGTATTCTTATTCAAAAATTTGAGTCAGAACGGTTGCTCAAAGAATCGGAGGAGAAATATCGGTTTTATTTTGAGAATTCCCCAATAGGTATATTTTTATTCGATAAAGAGGGAATTTTAATCGAAGCAAACACGAATTCTTTTGATTATCTTACGGGACAACCAATATCCATGCTAATTGGAAAAACAATATTGGAGATTGCAAGTTATTTCAAAAACCCTCAGGAACTCGAACAGGAGATTAAAAGAAGAGAATATTTGAGAGCGAAAGGGGAAAAGGAAGTTCCAGTCGAGCTGAGGATCTTAAAACACAATGGAAAAATAAGCTGGGTGCAATGGAATAGTAAGACTATTTTTATAAAAGATAAGAGATATTTATTAGGGGCCCTAGTGGATATTACCAAACAAAAAAAAGCACAAAGATTAATTGTAGAAGAAAACAAAAAACTCCAAGAATTAATAACCATGAGACAGGAACTCGTTACCAGAATCTCACACGAGTTAAAAACGCCGATAACATCAATATATGGGGCATCCCAAGCGCTTTTTGAACTTCACAAGCATGAGATGAGCGATCAAGTTTTCGAGTTTGTTGATATAATGCAAAGGGGGATTAAAAGGTTGAAAGACCTGGTAGAAAATTTATTGGATGTTTCAAGGCTTGAATCGAGGAACTTTAAAATCAATATTTCTACAGTAAATATTGCTGAAATCATTAAAGAAAGAGTAAAAGAACTAGATTACATGGCTAGAACCCGAAAACTTAGCGTAGATATATCAAATATAGAGGATATAATTCTCGAAGTGGATAAACTACTAATTGGTCAAGTAATAACAAATGTCATATCAAATGCAATTAACAATACTCCTCCAGGAGGAACGATTACCATCAGAACCAAGCAATTAAAAGAGCAAGTTGACATTGTCATCTCAGATACGGGTGTGGGGATAACAAAAGAAGAGAAATCGAGACTATTCAAAAAATTTGGGAAGATAGAGCGGTTTGGACGTGGATTTGATGTTTATACTGAAGGATCGGGACTTGGATTATTTATCTCGAACGAATTTGTAAAGCTTCACGGAGGTAGAATGTTTGTCGAATCAAAAGGGCGGAATAAAGGTGCTATGTTTACGATCCAGCTTTTAAAATGATGCAACAAGCCGTTAAAAATTAAAATTTTTTGCTTGATGTTTATTTATATACCTTGTTCACATATTCGAGAGATTGATGACGGAAATATGTGTTGTATAATTCTGAATATTTACCATTCTTTTCCATGAGCTGATCATGGTTTCCTTCCTCCACGATCTTACCGTGATCCAACACTACTATCTTGTCAACATGGCGCACGGTCCACAATCGATGGGCGATAATAATCGAAGTTCTGTTTTTAATAGTTTTTTCCAGAGCGTCCTGTATTTTAGTTTCCGTAAAGGGATCGATCGAAGCCGTGGCTTCGTCTAAAATTAATATTGATGGATCTTCCAATAAAACTCGAGCAAAGACGGCAAGTTGGCGCTGCCCCATGGAAAGCAAGCTCCCCCTCTCTCGAATATAGGTGTTTAGGCCGTTAGAAAGGTCCTCTACCCAATCGGCACCTCCCGCCTGCTCTAATGCGTCTATTACGCTTTCTCTCGAAGCCTCTTTACAACAATATGTAATATTATTCTCCAGCGTGTCCGCCCATAAAAATGGAGTCTGGGGGATGATTCCAATTTGCTTTCGATATTCAGGAATATCGTATTTCCTGATGCTGATACCGTCAATTAATATATCTCCTCCTTGGAATTCGTAAAATCTTGCGATTAAACTCGCTAAGCTTGACTTTCCTGCACCAGTATGTCCTACAATAGCGATCGATTCTCCAGGGTCGATCTTGAGCGAAAAATCTTTAAAAACGGATTTATCTGCTTCGTATTCAAATGTAAGGTTTTTAAACTCAATTGAACCCTTCAATCTATTCGGTATTATGTTGTCTATTTGAATTATTTTTGATTGCGTGTCAATTAATGCAAATATTCGCTCACCTGCGGATAAACCTGTTTGAAATTGTGGCCAAAACGACGCAATTGAGAATAATGGAAAACTTAAAAACCAGGTACTTTGGATGAATAAAAGCAATTGACCAGAATTTAACCCGCTACTCAATACCAATGAGCCTCCAAAATACACGAATAACATCAAAATAATCCCCTGAACGACGCCTAAGGAAGGAAAAATAGCGTTAAGCACGAAAGCTCTTCGTAAATTCACTCCATACGATTGCTTATTCACTTTATTAAAATTATTGTAAAGCTTTTCTTCTTGGCGAAAAGTCTTGGCGATTTGAATGCCCGAAAAACTTTCCTTAACATAAGAGTTCACCGAAGCAAGAGCTCTCTGACCTAATAAAGTTTTTTTTCTCGCAACTCTTCTAAACACCAACGCGATCAAAAAAAAGATGGGAATGGCGATGAGGAATAATAAGGTTAGAAACACGCTAATGAAAAACATGTAGCTTATTAAAAACACCACGCTAAATAAGTTGGCGATGGCTTGGATTGTAAGATCCACGGCAGTTCCAAACTCGTCAGAATCTCGATTAACTCTTGATACGATCTTTCCAATTGGATTTTTATCAAAAAAAGACAAGTCGTGATTAAGCACGGCGGCGTTGGCATCGATTCGGATGTCCATTATTACATTTCCGATGACCTTAGCAGAATTGATCTGTTGGAAGTAGTTTATCACATATGCCGAAAGATTGATGCATAACATGAGAACAACGATAAATGTCAAATAGATTAAATTGGGGGTAATCTCAAGGTTCTGAATTGCGATTGATGTGAGGATTGGTAAAAAAGAGCTTGAAATAGACGATATTACTAATAAAATGATTATTAATATCATTTTTTTACGATATTTCTTGAAATAAGTACTGATTCGATTAAATAGAACTTTATCCTTGTATTGACGGTCGTATTCTTCAGCGTCAAGTCCAGAAAAGACCATTTAACTGTTCACCTCCTTGAGTAGTGATTGTTCGTCAATGTCAAACCGTTTTACAAAGATTTTACGATATTCTTCTGATGATTTTATTAATTCTTCGTGCGTTCCTAGTGCTTCTATTTGGCCCCTTTTGAGCACGATGATCAGGTCTGCCCATCGAATTTGAGATAATCTATGTGTGATTAAGAAAGTCGTTCTATTAACAAGGATGTTTCTTATTGCTCTTTGAATTTTGTCCTCGGTTTCTGAATCGATAGCAGAAGTTGAGTCGTCAAGGACGAGAATTCTTGGGTTTGTGAGAAACGCTCGAGCAATGGCAATTCTCTGCCGTTCGCCGCCACTTAATTGAACACCTCTTTCCCCTATTTCCGTATCGTATCCCTTGGGGAGTCTTGATATGAAATCGTCTGCCTGAGCATTTTTTGCGGCTGTTATTATGTCTTCACGCGAACTCTCACGCCCAAATGAGATATTTTCGATGATCTTATTGGAAAACAAGAAAATGTCTTGTTCGATGTAATTCACTTGTTTTCTAAGAGATTTTAAGGAAAAATCCTTGACATCAACGCCGTCAACCAATATTCTTCCCTTGTTAACATCGTACAATCGAGAGATTAGTTTAGTCAATGTGGTCTTACCCGAACCAGTCGTACCAGCGATAGCTACCGTTTGACCTGGTTTAACTTGGAAAGTCATATTTTTTAAAATAAAGTTGTCGTATCCAGGATATTTAAACCAGACATTTTCAAATTTAACATTACCTTCTATCTGTTTTTCCGTCCCTTCAATGTTTTCGTCTATTTCAGTGTCGTTATTCATGATTTCTAATAACCTTTTTGCTCCAGCTCCAGCTAACTTGACGAGTGCAAATACAAAATATGATATATTAGTAGGAAAGGAAAGTTGTGAGAGCAAGCCAATGTAAGAGATTATTTGACCGACAGACATGGAATCATTCAAATATAAATTGATTGCAATTCCTAATCCGATCGTGTTCATAATGCCCAAAAATAAGATTGGTAAATATTTTGCCTGCAATTTTCCCTCGAGAACGAAAGCATCCCTGTAATTTTTAATTTTTGATAAATATTTTTGCTTTTCAATTGATTCTTTTACGGTGCTTTTCACTAAGGCAATACCTGATAAGGATTCGTTAAGGATGGAGTTCATGTTACCGAACTCGTATCTAAGCGCTCCCGTGACCGGACTTATTTTTTTCGTGTAATCCTTTAGGGCAATAATAAATAGAATTGTAAAGCAAATAGGTGGAACGAGTAAAGGTAAGGGATAAAACAAATAAATGTAAATAATTGGTACTATTAATGATGTAAAAGACTCGAGAATAAGCGATACGGCGGGACTTATCAATAAATTCAAGGTTCTCACGTCATCCGTTGTCCTCGCCATTAAATCGCCGATTTTTTGTTGATCATGAAAGGATTGACTCTTACCCAATAAGTTCACATAAAACTCTTGCCTAGAATCTCGCTCAAGCCTTTGAGCTAAAACTTCCCTCATCATGAAGTTGAAAAGCCGCATTACAGGAGCGCTTAATCCAAGTATTAAGATCACTATAGAATAGAATAAGAGCGAATCCCAGTTGCCCTGAACGAATTGATTGATGGCCTCTCCTACAAATATTAAAGTAGAAGATGATAACATTGAAGAGATAACCGTGGTAAATAAGACGATGGTAATGAATATTTTATTAGATCCCTTAAATACATGTTTCAATATCCATCTGGTAACACCTTTTTTTCGAGCTTTAGAGAATGGATCGCTACTTAAGGAAAATTCTACCAGTTGATTATTTATATGATTCACGGTTTTTTTAGTATCACTTGTCATGTTATCATTAGTTATTCATATTATACTATCTGCAAAAAGAATAAAAATATTATAGCTCAAGTTGTTATCTATTATACTTTCTTTTTGTATGAAATGATTATAAAATATTAATGGGAATTTCTAAACGAATCATCAAAAAAGTTTAAGTCTAACCTATTTGATTTTAACATGAGGTTCCCGAGGCTATATTGGCTATATTGTTTTAGCGCGAATAATATGGTTAAATTGCAGTATTAAGAACAAGTTATGATAGAATCATAAAACTTTTAAAAAATAAACAATATACATTAATATATACGGAACATATAGAATATAACTCTATCGATTGAATTTATTAATAAATATTTAGAAGATAAGAAATGACTCGGCAAGATATGGCATTATTTCCTGGATGCATGATAAGCTACCGGCTTCCTTTCATCGAAGTTTCGGTAAGAAAAATATTAGACGAATTTGGAGTTAATTATGCAGAAAACAATAAGTTTTCGTGCTGTCCAGAACCAAACGGTATAAAAAATCTTGATGAAATGGCTTATTGCGTGACCGCTGCGAGAAATTTGGCTCTTGCCGAAGAAAGCAACAGGCACATCTTGACCCCTTGTAATGGATGTTTTGAAACATTAAAAGGAATCAGGAGTGAAATTAAAGTTGATGGGCATTTTAGAAAAACAATCAATTCATATCTTGAAAAAATAGATCTACAAGTTACGGGCAAATCGGATGTTATGCATTTCGTTGAGTTCATCCACAAGTTTGGCAAGGACAACATCAAAGAAAAGATTCAATATCCACTTAACTCTTTGAGAGTTGCGGTTCATTACGGGTGTCATTTTTTAAGACCCAGCAATAAAATCCAGATGGACGATCCTATGGAGCCTCACATCTTTGATAAGTTGATTGAAGACTTGGGCGCCACCAGCGTGGATTATGTTTATAAGATGGATTGTTGCGGCGGCAGTCTTGCCAGAGCAGATAATCCTGATTCTGCCTTAGAAATGATACAGAACAAGCTAGAGAGTATGAAGGGCGCAAACATAGATGTAATCGTTGTTGGTTGCCCGCAATGCTTCATACAATTCGATCACCTACAGCAGGATTTAAAAAAGATTGATTACATTTACGATATTCCCGTATTGTATTATTCAGAATTGTTATGCATTGCTTTAGGTATTGAAATACGAGATATCATCAAGAGATATCACAGGACGCCCGTGGATTCGATATTTCAAAAAATCGATGAGGTTCATATCAAGCAAGAAAAAATAAAAGAATATTTTGACCTAAAATTCCTCAACGATTGCTATTCCTGTGGCGCATGCAATAACGATTGTCCTGTTGCAAAAATAACAAATTTCAATCCGAAAGAAATCTTGGGAAAGTTACTCGAGGGAAAGCTAGAAGAAGTGCTCGAAGATCCATCAATATGGATGTGTCTTGATTGTTATGTTTGTTACGAGCTATGTCCGATGAAAACGGGTTTGGTTGATGTTTTTACTACTCTCAGAAATCTAGCAAGCGAAAAAGGAAAGGTTTCTCATGGTTTTGCCACTGAATATGAATCATTTGAAAAAACGGGTACGGTTGCCCTGTATTCAAAGGCAGCTCGAACAAGAGTTGGCTTGGAATCTGCTAAACCCGAACTGAAGGATTTAAAAAAATTATTAAAAATAATTAAGGAAGAAAAATAACATTAAGAGGAAAAGAGGATAAAAAAGAATGCGATGGAAAAATTACACGTCCTTACCGGAAGAATTTCGAAATCATAGAGTGTTTGACGGGTGTGGAATTTCTGGATTTATCAATATAGACGGTAAAAAAGAAGATGGTAGGAAAATTACCAACATGTTAACCATCTTAAACGATCGTGAAAATGGATTGGGTGCCGGATACGCCGCATACGGAATATATCCACAATATAAGGACCATTATGCTCTTCACTTTTTATTCGACAACGAGGCGAGCAAGCTTAAAGTCATCAACTACTTATCAGATGTGGGATTTATCATACAATCAGAATCGATTCCAACGAAAATACCCCCGAATGTGGACAACCCCCCAATTACTTGGAGGGTATTTTTCGATCCTAAAGAAAAGAAAAACATTTCTGACGATGAACAGGTCGTTCAATTGGTCATGAATATCAACCAAAATTTTGAAGGTGCTTTTGTCATGTCGTCAGGAAAGGATATGGGCGTGTTCAAGGGAAACGGATGGTCCCGCGAGATTGCCGAATTCTATATGATTAAAGATTATAAAGCATATATGTGGTTAGCGCATTCCAGATTTCCGACTAATACTCCAGGATGGTGGGGGGGTGCTCATCCGTTCAATCTACTTAACACGTCCGTAGTTCATAACGGTGAAATTACCTCTTACGGCACGAACATGAGATATTTAGAATCGTTCGGATACAAGTGTACGCTCCACACCGATACGGAAGTCATTGCCTACCTGGTTGATTTATTATGTAGAAAACACAATATTCCCATCGAGATCGCCAGCTTGGCCTTAGCTCCACCCTTATTTAACGAAATTGATCGCCTTAATAAAAACCAAGCACTTGCTCTCAAACATATTAGGGCTACCTATCGATCCGCAATGTTGAATGGTCCCTTTTCCATAGTTGTTGGTTTTGCAGATCCTATACCCACGATGATTGGACTTACGGATCGCAAGAAATTGAGACCCTTGGTTGCTGGCGTTTCTAAAGATGAAAATACTGTTTATATGAGCAGCGAAGAAGCTTCTTTCAAGAGGATGATGATTAACCCGAACATCGATTTCTCTCTGAAAGAAATCTGGCACCCAAAAAGTGGCACGGCGATAATTGCAAGCCTAGATCAAGGTTTAATGAGAAATGGTCTTGAAAAACCATTGGAAAAAATAAAACTCACAGTAACAGGAGCCTGAAAGAAAAATGTCAATAAGTCACTCAACACCATCCTATTTTAAAGTTCAAGTAGATCGAGAATATTGCAAGAAGTGTAAGCGATGCACCAATCATTGTTCCTACGGCGCCTTGTCGTTTAACGGAGAAAGGATCATCGCAGATAATTCAAAATGCGTTTCTTGTCAAAGATGCGTGGTCATGTGTCCTGCGGATGCGATTCATGTTGTTAAAAACGAGTCGTTTTTACCACCACACGGCAACTATGATCGAAGGATCAGGAACATCATTTGGGCCCAATCCGGAAACGGAGGCGTCCTTCTTAGCGCAACGGGTAATGATAGGCCCATACGGTCGATCTTTGACGACTTACTGCTCGATGCTTGCCAAGTGACCAATCCCTCCATCGATCCCTTGAGAGAGTCGATAGAAACCAAGATCTTTTTCGGGAGAAAACCCTCGAGAATAGACTTTCAGAGGAGCAAGATTGATCCAAGCGAAATTTCCCTCAAAACGGAGTTCATGCCCAATTTCGAAATTGACATGCCGATAATGGTCGGGCATATGAGCTTGGGATCAATAAGCTATAACGCCGTGATGGCAATATACCAGGCCTGCAAAGAACTAAACATTCTTGCTGGTTCAGGAGAAGGTGGACTACACAAAGATTTTTACGAATACGGTTCGAACATAATTACAGAGGTTGCTTCGGGAAGGTTTGGAGTCGATATTAATTATCTTCATAACGCTGCGGGGATTGAGATTAAAATAGGTCAAGGCGCCAAACCAGGACATGGGGGACATCTTCCGGGAGAGAAAGTAAACTCCTTGATTTCTCAAACAAGGATGATTCCCAATGGGAGCGACGCATTGTCTCCATATCCACATCACGATATATATTCAATTGAAGACTTGGCACAGCTCATTGCCGCCCTGAAAGAAGCAACGAGATACAAAGTTCCTATCGGGGTGAAAATCGCTGCGGTCCACAACTCTGCACCCATAGCGGTTGGTATCGTGAGGGGTGGAGCCGATTTCATTACTCTCGACGGATTTCGGGGTGGTACGGGCGCAGCCCCAAGAATCATAAGGGACCACGCAGGAATACCGATTGAATTGGCAATAGCCTCGGTTGACGAACGATTGCGCCAGGAAAATCTTAGAGACGAGGTAACTCTCGTAGCAGGAGGATCCATACGATACTCAGCAGACTTGATTAAAGCAATTGCTTTAGGAGCCGATGTTGCGATGTGTAGCATGCCTGTTTTGATTGCTATGGGGTGTCGGGTGTGTCAACAGTGCTTTAGAGGGCTATGTTCGTGGGGTATCGCCACGCAACAGGAGTACTTGGTAAAAAGATTAGACATTGATGTGGCGCGAAACCGAATCATCAATTTATTCCATTCCTGGAACGAAGAGCTCAAGGAAGTCTTAGGGGCAATGGGGATAGATTCGGTGGAATCCTTGCGGTCAAATCGCGATAGATTGAGATACATCGGTCCAAATCCTAAAATCGCAGATATTTTAGGTGTAAAACACGCAGGTGAGTGATTCATAAATAATATTTAAATAGGTGAGAAACATGGTTGAAGAAAATATAATAGAAATTAGTGCTGCTCCAAACAATAGGCCCCTTAATTATAGGAGATTAAACGAAGAAGTACACGAGGCGATAAAGTCAAATCCAAAAAAAATCGTTATTAACGACGCTTGCGGTCAGAGATTCATAGCAGCTTCGCTTCAGGGGGATCTCGAACTAGTGATAAACGGGCTTCCAGGTAACGACTTGGGAATCTTTATGGACGGTCCCAAGATCGTGGTACATGGAAATTGCGAGGATCAAGCAGGAAATACGATGAATGATGGTGAAATCATCGTTCATGGCGAAGGAGGGGATGTTATCGGATTATCTGCAAGAGGAGGAAAGATTTATGTGAAGAAAGATGTGGGCTATAGAGTCGGAATTCACATCAAAGAATACGAGCATAAGTTTCCCGTTATTGTCATAGGTGGAACAGCCAAGGACTTCCTCGGCGAATACATGGCTGGAGGCTTGATCGTTGCTCTTGGACTAAAATTTGAAAACGGAAATGTGGTCGAAAACGATCACCCAATATGCGGAAGCGAATTAGGCACGGGAATACATCGAGGTAAAATCGTCTTAAGAACCGATGAGGCTCTCGAAGATAGGTTGGGTATAGGTGCAAAAATATTCGATATCACGGAACAAGAAAGAGCTGAAATAACCCCTTTCATCGACGAATTTTGCGAAATATTCAACATTCCAAAAGAAATCGTTTATAATAAACCTTTCAAAGTAATAAAACCCATATCGAAACGTCCATTTGGGGGAAATTACTGCGGTCAAATAGTATGAATCTTAAAATTCTTTCTTTTTATGTCTTTGATTAAATTAAATGTTTCAAATGAAAATTAATGAAATAATCCTCATCTTAAAAAATATTTCTCACGAAGGACCGGGATTAATTGCAGAGGTTTTCAAGAAAGAAAAAATAGCTTACCATGTTATCAATCTTTCCGAAAACATCGACTTACCCAAGATCGACTCATATCGCCTCGTTATCGTTATGGGAGGACCAGATAGCGCTAACGACAATACAGTATAGATTATAAAAGAAACAGAATTCTTGAAAGAAGCGTTCAGGTCTGGAATTCCCCTTTTTGGTGTTTGCCTTAGCATGCAACTTATTGCTAAAATTGCCAGTGGGAGGATTCGTAAAAGTCCAGTGAGAGAAATTGGTTTTAAAAAAGGAAGAGCGTGGTATGAAATAATCTTAACTCCTGATGGAAGAGAAGACCCTTTATTCAAAGGCTTACCAGACAAGTTTCCCGTTTTTCAACTTCCCGGAGAAACGGCAGAATTAAGTTCAAATATAAAACTTTTAGGAAAGGGCGAAATTTGTTTAGTTCAAGCAATTAAAATAGAACCAAACAATTACGGGACCCAATATCATTTTGCACTAACAAACGAATTACTTGAAGAATGGATTGAAAAGGCTCCAGAATTGAACTTGATGCGTTCTGATGATTTGAGAGAACAATATCTCGTGGTGAAATCAAAAATGCGTGAGATTGGGACTCGATTCTTTAAAAATTTATTAGTTCAGTTGGAAATTCTTTAATACAAAATTTAATATATTAATTGTTAGTACTAGTAGTGCAATTAGTATTGCATTTTAATTGGTACTTTCTTCTCATGATACGGAAATTTCTTTTGATCGGGGAAGGTGGCATACTCTCTTACTATCTGAGCCAAGACGGAAACGAGATAGACGGAGATCTATTGTCTGGCTTTTGCAGGGCTTTATATGATGTTTCTTTAGAGCTGACATTCCCCTTAAAAACGGTTGGATTCGAAAAAAACAAGATGATCGTCGAAAGCATTGAACACTCCGATAATAACACCCTTCTCGTCGCTATGATTTACGAAGAGCACCACATTGACGAGGCGATTAAAAACAAGATCCATTACATTTACGACAGATTTTTTAAATTCCGTGATTTTAAGGATACTTCAAAAATTATCAAGGATAGAGATTTGGACCGGCGCATCCTTGATATCATAAACGATGTCCCATTAAAAGTCCTTGTTGATAAAAATATTGAGACGATCAAGGAAATTTTGGACCCAATCCTCTTGAAAAGAGAAAACAGCATCAATGCATACTCGATCACGAGCTCTAATAACACCTTGCTGTATTCTAACGGTACCTATCAGCTCTCCAAGTACAGGCAAGAGTTAAGTGTGGAACAAATCATCACGGAATACCTCCTTTTCCTCAAGCAAGAAAAAATTCCTCACGGAGATAAGTTTATAGGTCTTGATCTTTCCGAAGGCCTCGATCTCGAAGATTATATCAACACGGGACAGAAAACACATGGTGTTGTAATCAATACAAGTATTAATTTGAAAGACGAACCCGATAATGAGCTTTTATTGTACTTTTTCGGTAAAAACACGCTCATGCGTTCGTGCGTGCTTGATATCGAGCATACATTGAGATATAAACTCGAAGAAATAGAAATTTCTCACTAAAAAATATTTTTCCATGTTATAAACATTCATGATTGATTTTTTTTCAAAATTTTATTACGAACATTTAAAATGTTCTCAATAATGGATTTAACATTTCACATTTCTACTAAAGGCATGTTTTTATTGCTCGGAATTTTTGTTCTTGTTTAACGACGATAACACAATATCAGAAACATCAAAATTAGTTATTTTTATCTCTAACAATTAAATTTTTTTCATATAACTAGTAGTCGTTCTAATACTCTTTATTTAAATCATCACCACCTTAAATAAAGATTTATAAAACGATGCTTTCGTATTGTTTCACGATCATTTTAAGGAACATTTAAATACTACTTCAAACCAATCGTAAAATAAAAAAAATTAATTAATCCGATTAAGATGGAATACAAGAAAATTATACCCTTGATTATTGCAATAGTTGGGTTGCTTTTTTTCATATTATTATAAATCGTTACTATTTAAGAACATTTGATAGTGATTATTTAAATAAGGGCAGTACAATAAGCCCTTTAAGCAATATTTTAAGTTAATTTTAATTTTTGAGAATTAATTTTACATCAAAACCTTATTATCTCCAATAAATTTCCGCATTACCACTCTATATAAAAATTTGTATTAAATAAAAAATTCACTCCCTAAGCGTTCATTTAAATGTGGATTAAATTTTTATTTCAATGATTTATAATTCTGAAATAAGCGATAATTTATTTTGAATATTAGAAAATAAGCGTTATTTTTTAACTTTTAGATAAGACCCGCCTTTTGCATCATTATCTTCGTGATGGCACTAAAGATTTCTTCAACATTTTCTCCCGTCTTTGAGGAACATTCTATATAGCCCAATAAACCGTTAGAACGAGCTATATCTAGAGCATCTTCTGCGTCGACTTCACGATTTTCGTAAAGGTCTATTTTCGTCCCAACCATCAAGATGGGTGCCCATAAATCGTGATCCTTGTTTTGGAAAAACGACAACCAATCCTTGATCTTTTTTAAGCTATTAGTGTCGGTGATGTCAAACATATAGATTCCCCCCTTAGCGTCTTGAACAAAGCTCGGAAACAGTACTTTGTAATGCTCCTCGCCCGCAAAGTCCCATATCTGCAATCCCACGCTTTTTCCCTCTTGCTCGAAGTACTTCACGGCCAAGTCAGCTCCTATGGTTGTTTTTGTGTTCTCTTCAAACACGCCCGTGAGGTATTTGCGTGTAAAAGTCGTTTTTCCGACTCCTGAATCTCCAAAAATGCATAATTTAAACTTATTAGTCAAGTTCTTCCATCACCTGAAAAATGAAAAAAAATATTTTCTTACAATAATATTGACAATAATTAACTTATATAAATTGTTGCTAGTTTTGGAATTCCTTGTATTTTATTCGTGTTAAAGTCCGATTATTTATATATTTGTTTTTGGAAAATCGTTCTTTATCTAATTTGTTACTAAATTAAAAAGCTCTTTATTGAAGGTGATATTTATCGCAGCAAACGAAGATCCCACTCCGTGCTTTATTGTTGTGGGGATTATAATGATAGTTTTTGATGTGATTATCATCAATAGCGAATTTATTATATATATAGGAGGCGTGTTCGTATTCTTGGGTATCGTCTCAGCAATGGCAACAAACAATAAGAGACAACCACTAAAGACCCAAAATGCAAGTTCTCAACAACAAATTCAAGCTCAAGATCAATCCTTTATTCAACCTCTTTCTAGATCTGTCCAACAAGTAATTTACCCTAAAACGGAAGAGAAAATAAATCCTATTGTTCATCAAAATAAGTTATACGATTTTTGCCCGTATTGTGGGAACAGAACATTATTGGATACATGTCCAGAATGCGGTCAAGAAATTGACTAAAGATATTATATTTTTTCAATTATTAAAAAAAAAGATTTATGTAAGTTACACTTTAGTAATCCATCCAAACTCGTCTTTTAAGTCCAAGCGTTGAATTCTAGTAAGGTACTCGTAGAGCTTGGTAGTATATTTCCCTGGAATTTTATTATTAAATATCTTGGTCATTCCGTCATAGTGCACGGAATTGAAAGGGGTGATGACCGCAGCAGTACCCGTACAAAAAGCTTCCGTGCAGGAATCTTCAAATAATTCCTTGTAAGAAATGTCCCGTTGTTCGACCTTTAATCCAAGCTTTTTCTGCGCAAGCGTGAGAACTGATTTGAGCGTGATGCCTTCCAAGATGGTTCCATCAAATTTGGGAGTGATTAATGTCTGGTTCACGATTGCACAAAAATTAGCGGCTCCCACCTCGCTCACATATTCCATTTTCACCGAATCTAAGAATAATATTTGGGAAAACCCCCTTTCCTTTGCCTCTTTTGCAGGCATCATAGTGCCGGCGTAGTTTCCGGCCATTTTTGAAAATCCCGTTCCACCTGCACTCGCTCGCGTGTATTTCTTAGATATTTCAATGTCTATTCCTTTGAAACCTCCGGGAAAATACGCTCCAACCGGCGAAGTGAAAATTACAAGCTTGAATTCCGTGGCGGGAGCGATTCCAAGCATGGCGCCGCTTCCCATCATGAGCGGACGAATGTACAAGGAACCACCACTATCGTAAGGTGGCACAAAAAACTCGTTTGCTTTCACGACTTTTTTCACATTCTCGACGAACCTATCAACATTGTAAGGTGGCATTAACAAGCGCTTGGCGCTTTGATTTAATCTCTTTCCGTTTTCTTCTGGTCGAAACAAAACAATATCCCCCTTTTTCGTTTTCAAGGCCTTCAATCCTTCGAAGATCCCTTGTCCATAGTTTAAGACGCAGGCAGCTGGCGATAAACTGATATCGCCAAGAGGGACTAACTTTCCTTCGTCCCACTTTCCCTCTTTATAATCCGAAACGAACATATCCTTGGTTTGATAAAAACCAAAGGTAAGATTATAAAAATCCAAAGGCGTGTCTTTCGTTTCCATTTTATTTACTCTATTTTTTATTTTTTTGTTTTGTGGTTATTAATGACCTGAAAACAAGGACGCCACCCTTTCGCGATCTCTTCTTAATAAAACGCTTGATCGAACAAGACGATATTCCCAACGGTAAAGATGGTTATTAAAGAAAAGTCGGTAAAAGGAATAGCGATCTTGCTCTATAATACTACTGCTTTTGCCATTGCGATTGCGGGAGCATTCGCTACGATGGCTTCGGCCAATGGTTTATTGGCGAGTTCAAGCAATCGAGTAGTATTACTTTTTGAGATCATTATATTATAAATTGAATGCTATAATTTAAGCTTGTTGGGATTCATTGGTTTTAAGTTAATTTTTATCTTGATTCGTGAATTATTTATGATATGGGAAGAAACCACGATAAAGAACAATTCGGGTAAATTTATAGAATGATCAAATATAAAATTACCCGAGATCGAATTTTTTGGAAATATTTCTATGGATAAATTACTTAAAAAATGATTTTGAATCGCAAAATAATTGATCGATATCTTATATTGAAAAGTTCTGAGATATTTTTCAACTTCACCAATAGACCTCTTTTAGCGTGTCGTGATATTCGTTAAGAGACTTGATGGAAATTTCTTTCTTACGAACTTTCTCGATGGCGTCTATGACAGCTTTTGCTAATTGAAGGTTAATGATGACGGGAAGGTTGTAATCCACGGCCATTCTCCTTATCATGTATTCGTCTTCCATGATTTGTATGAATTTTTGCTCCACCGTTGTCGGTAATGGAATGTTAATAACCATGTCAATGGCTCCGTTCTGCAGGCACCCCATGATGTTTGGCTCGTTGCCGTATTCGTGAACTTTGTAGAGACGCACTGCCCACACTTCGTTTTCTTTTAAGACCTTGGCAGTATCTTCCGTGGCGAAAATAGTGAATCCCATTTCTTTTAATTTTTTTGCTAAAGGAACGACTTGTTTCTTGAGTTCGTCGCCACCGACTGAAATGAGAACATTTCCACCGTTTACTGGAATTTTTAGCTCCGTTGCTTCGATAGACTTTATCAGGGCGTCTGAAAAGTCTTCACCAATGCAAGCAACTTCTCCCGTGCTCGCCATTTCTACACCCAAGATAGGATCTGCTTTGTCGAGACGCATGAACGAAAACATGGGTGACTTAATAGAAACATATTTCCCGTACGGTAGGTCCATAAGTCGCTCGGGGATCTTTTCCCCCATGATGACTTCTGCTGCCAATCTCATCAAGTTAACACCACGCGTTTTAGACACATAAGGCATGCTCCTGCTCGAACGCAGGTTGCACTCGATGACAAACACTTCCTCGTTTTTTACTAGGTATTGCACGTTAAAGGGTCCCTTGATCTTGAGTGCAAGTGCGATTTTTTTCGTGTTTTCTTCTATTTCGTTGATAACTTTTGCCGAGACAGTCTGGGGTGGAATGGACATGGTAGCATCCCCGCTATGTACTCCAGCGTTCTCGATGTGTTCGACGATTGCTCCGATAAAAACGCGCTCTCCATCACATACACCATCACACTCGATCTCACGAGCTTCCGTGAAAAACTTAGTTATTACAACGGGATAATCGCTTGATACTGCGGCCGCTAAATCTAATGTGTCTTGAAGCGTATGTTTGTCGTAAGAAACTCTCATTGCAGCACCACTAAGAACATAAGACGGGCGTACCAATACGGGATATCCAACATCCTTTGCAAATTTGAGTGCTTCTTTATTATTTACTAAAGCCGCCCATTGGGGTTGTTTGATGTTTAATTGGTCTAAAAGACTACTGAATTTCGATCGATCCTCCGCCATGTCGATTCTCGTGCCATGCGTTCCTAATATATTCAACCCTATCTGACCAAAAAAATCTGTATATTTTGAAAATTTGGCTGCAAGATTGTTAGCAATTTGTCCTCCGGCCGATACAACCACACCATAAGCCTTTTCCAACTCACAGATATCAATCACGCGTTCTCCACTTAATTCCTCAAAATATAGCTTGTCTGATATGTCATAATCCGTGGATACTGTTTCGGGATTGTAGTTAATAATGATGGCTTGATCGACACCTAATTTTTTTAAACCAAAGAGACAATTCACTGAGCCCCAATCAAACTCGACAGAAGCGCCAATACGATACGTTCCGGAACCAAGCACGATAACCTTTTTAAGATGTGCTTGTTCTTCCTTTTCAAAGTCGACATCGTGCTCGCTCGCAGCGTATGATAGATATAAATAATTCGTTTTTGCAGGCCATTCCGCCGCTAATGTATCGATTCTCTTTACAAATGGTGTAATACCGTAATTTTTTCTGAGTTTTCTTACGATAATCGAATTTATTTTCATGATTTGTGCGATTTGACCGTCTGAAAATCCATACCTTTTCGCTCTTATAAACCAATATTTCTTATCTTCGTCTTTACTTTCTAACAAGTCAAGTTTTTCTAATTGATGCTCGATATTAACGATATTTTGTAGTTTATAGAGAAACCACTTGTCCACGCGTGACAATTCGTAAATCTCGTCTATTGAAATGCCTTTCTTGATGGCCTCAGCTAACCTGAAAGCTCTTAAGTCCGTTGGGTTTCTCAAGCTATATTTTAATTCGTTCAAGTCTTCGATAGGCGGGAGATCGTTTGCAACCAATCCTTTCATGCCGACATCCAACATTCGAATGGCTTTCTGTAACACTTCCTCGAATGTTCGCCCAATCGCCATAACTTCACCAACCGATTTCATTTGCGAGCCGATTCTTCTATCGACTTTTTGGAACTTCGTGAGATCCCACCGAGGAATCTTCAAGACCAAGTAATCCAATGCAGGTTCAAAACAAGCGGTAGTGATGCCCGTTATCTTGTTGTTTAATTCGGGAAGGGTGTAACCAGTTGCTAATTTGGCTGCGATATAAGCGAGGGGATAACCCGTGGCTTTAGACGCGAGCGCAGAGGACCTCGATAACCTCGCGTTTACTTCGATGACCCGAAACTCCTTTGAAGTTGGGTGAAGGGCATATTGTATGTTGCATTCTCCGATGATTCCTAAGTTTCTGATAACCCTAATGGATGCCGACCTAAGCATCTGGTACTCCTCGTTAGTAAGCGTTTGAGAAGGAGCAACCACGATACTTTCGCCCGTATGAATGCCAACGGGATCAAAATTTTCCATGTTACAATTAATGAAGCAATTATCGACCGAATCTCGAACGACTTCGTATTCTATCTCCTTCCATCCCCACACGCTTTCTTCAATGAGTATCTGGTTTATTCTTGACTGGGCTAATCCTTTCTTAGCCATTTTTTCGAACTCGTTCATGTTATGTATTATACCTGAACCCCTTCCTCCGAGCGTATACGCGACCCTGAGCATCAAGGGAAAACCAAAGTTCTTTGCGACTTTTACTGCTTCAGAATAAGTGGTAACTGCTTGACTCCTGCATACCCTCGCATCCGATTCGTACATTGCTTTGACAAACAAGTCTCGATCTTCCGTTTTTTCGATAGCTTCGATTGGAGTTCCAAGTACCCGCACGCCATATTTCTCTAGAATTCCTTCTTCTTTCAATTCCACTCCAACATTTAAGGCAGTTTGGCCTCCAAACGCCAACAATATGCCGTCCGGTCTCTCTTTCTTGATTATTTCCTCAACATAGCGCACGTTAATGGGAAGCAAGTATACCCTGTCCGATAATTCGGGATCGGTCTGAATTGTTGCAATGTTAGGATTAATTAATATGGTTTTTATACCCTCTTCTTTAAGTGCTTTTAACACCTGACTCCCGGAATAATCAAATTCACCAGCCTGTCCGATTCTTATTCCTCCAGAACCCAATACCAACGCTTTCTTAATGGTCTTGTCGAGTGGCATGATTAGATTTTCATTAGCTCCATGAATTTATCAAATAAATATAAAGAATCAAAAGGGCCGGGACACGCTTCAGGGTGAAATTGCACTGCTAAGACGGGTTTAGTCTCGTGCACGAGCCCTTCATTTGATTTATCATCAATATTTCTTAAAAATTCCCTAAAGCCTTGCTTTTCAAAGTTCTTTACGCAGAATCCATGATTCTGAGAAGTGATATAACACTTTTGGGTATCAAGATCAATAACAGTCTTGTTTCCTCCCCTGTGTCCGTATTTTAACTTGTACGATACTCCTCCAGCCGCTAATCCAATTATTTGATTGCCCAAGCAAATCCCAAAAGTGGGCACATCGTTTTCAATTAGTTTCCTGCACACTTGAACGGCGCTCTGATACACTGAAGGATCACCAGGCCCGTTAGATATAAAGACCCCGTTTGGCTTAAAATCCATAATCTGATCGAAATTAATATCGTAGGGAACGATAACGACTTCTATTCTTCGCTTGAGAAAGTTTCGCACAATATTAAGTTTCACTCCTAAATCCAATATCACTACCTTACCTCTTGGATGGTTGGGGGAATATATTTTAATTTCTTTAGTCGATACTTCTCCTGCGAGATTTCTCAAGTTAGGATCTTTTGCTTCAGAGACAATCTGTTTTAAACTTTCAATATTGGGAGTTTGTCCTGAGTCGTATACAGCAAGCAATCCAATTTGGACGCCTTCTTCTCGCAATATTTTCGTGATGGCTCGCGTGTCAATCCATTCGATACCAGGTATTCCTTGTTCGAAGAGAAATTCGTTTAAAGTTTTTTTGGATTCGTAATGGCTCGGTAGATCGCAACACTCGTTTACTACAAAACCTTCGACTTTAACAGAATCAGATTCAAAATGCTTGATAACGCCCATTTCGTCTTTTTCCCAATCTGGAACACCATAATTGCCGATGAGCGGATGCGTCATGACGACGATTTGACCCTTATAGGACGGATCAGTTAGAGTTTCGTTGTATCCTGCCCCTGTCATCGTGTTAAACACTAATTCCCCGGTCACGATTTTAGAAGCGCCAAAACCAATGCCTTGGAAGAACCGTCCGTCTTTTAGCATCAATATAGCTGGGCGCTCATTCTTGTAAATAACCATGATTTTAGGTTTTTTATACTATTCTCTTACTTGCTTAAAAGTAGCATTACTATTAATTTTTATTAAGACAATTATTAACCGAATGAGATGTTAAATAAGCTTGATACATTATAGAGATTTATTATAAAAGTAA
>JAFGGO010000120.1 GCA_016930515.1 Promethearchaeota archaeon
ATTGATATCGATAGTTATGGGTTGACAGCAAGTGATTTTTACGATTCCGATAAAGTTGTTCTTTTACGGTTTGCTTGCATGATAAAATCGAATAATTTTCATTCAATAGTAGATTGGAAAGATATATTTAAAAAATTTCCCATAGCATTCAAAGAATTTGAATCATTTTTTTCGAAAGAAAAAGTTGCGTGGCATATTGAACAATGTAGTTCGAATTTAAAATTAATTATTGATAAAATATTGACGGAATCGGAGTATATTGAGATTTTAAAAGAAAATGAAAAATTTTGGAAAGATTTTCAGAATAAAATTAAATGATAAAATTGGAATAATTCAATGATAGTATCGAAAAAGAATGGGATAAAATTGCGGATCTTTTGATAAAAGCACCTCATACAAAAAAAGATTACAGATATTGAGAAAATTATGGAATTGTTCTCCTTATATAATTAATGATTTGAATCATTTCTAATCTGTTTAAAAATAACTTTATGGAATATATTTATTTTAATCAGTATTTTCTAAATCTAAAACCGTTTAATATTTTTGACATGATCGTTAAGAAAGCAAAAATAAAGGATTTAGACGAGATTTTACAACTTCAACTACTTGCTTATCAAAGCGAAGCAGAAATTTACAACGATTTTACTATTCCACCATTGCATCAAACTTTCGACGATCTGAAAGACGAATATCCTTCAAGAATCATGCTAAAAGCGATAGAGAACGGGAGAATAATAGGCTCGGTAAGAGCCTACGAGGAACGGGGAACTTGCTTTATCGGAAAGCTCATCGTACATCCAGATCACCAAAATATGGGGATAGGGACGGAGTTAATGCGCTCGATAGAGTCCCGCTGTAAAAATTGGACAAGATTTGAATTATTTACAGGCGAACGAAGCGAGAAAAATTTACATCTATATAAAAAATGGGTTATTCCATTTTTAAGACAGAACGATTGACAGATAAAGTTACACTTAATTACCTGGAAAAATCGAATAAATGTTTTAAAATGGACGAGATCCGAGCAAGGTTTGATAAGGATGCCCCAGTGTACGATTTTGATATAGTGAGACTAATACCATACTACGAAAAAATGCTTAACACTACAATAAAATCAATCCCTTTTAACCCGACTGAAAATATTAGAATTCTCGACTTGGGGTGTGGAACGGGTAATTTAACGCGAAAAGTAAAACTCGCCTTTCCAAATTCCAAAATCACCTGCCTCGATAATTCTCCACAAATGGTTGAACAAGCTCGCGAAAAACTCAAGGAATTCGACGAGATTACATTCCTCATACAAGATTTCAACGAACTTTCCTTTCAAGAAAACTACAATGTCATAATCTCTTCATTGGCATTGCACCACCTTGTTTCTGACGATGAAAAAAAATGTATTTATCGAAAAATTTATCATAGCTTAAACAATAAAGGTGTTTTTTTAAATTTTGATAACCTATTGGGTTCCAACGATTCGGTTCAAAAACAATATCTTACCGAATGGACGGATTTTTTAAGAAAATCGTTTCCCGAGGAGCATATGCGATCGATTCTCGAATAGCATTACGAAGAGGATTCCCCTGCGAAAATTTTTGACCATTTAAAATGGTTGGAGGAAATTGGGTACAAAGATGTTGATGTGGTTCTTAAATACTATAATTTTGGTGTTTACGGAGGTTTTAAATCTCAATTATCTCTTTTAAAGTAGGGAGAAAAAACTAATATGTTTGTTTTATCATAACTAATTATTAAAAAATAAAATAGGTGATTTGACTAATAGTAGTAGATGTTCAGCGACATGTTAATAACCAGATTTTGGAATGGAAATGGGCCAGCAATGACTCAATAATGGAAAGACCGTTCTGGACTTCGTTATATTTAGTAGATCGCGTGTTAATTGATTGCGGAGCACCTGGTAGCGTTGAGGAACTAGATCATTTTTTCCAAGGCTTATCCGAAGAGCAATTTCCGGTTGCGTGTTATCTGACCCATGCACACGAAGATCACGCGGGGACGGGTCATTTTCTAACCAAAAAATACGGAATCCCTGTTTATTGCCCCCTGGAATCAGTTTCCCTATTAAAAGAGGGTTGGGATTATAAGGAATATAGAAAAATGACATGGGGCAAGACCGGAGTCATTGGGTTTGATGCGATACCATATGAAACTCACTTTGAAACACCATCAGGCTTTTTATTTGACACGCTTCCCATGCCGGGCCATTCTCCCGATCTTCACGCATTTATCGAGAAAAAAAAAGGTTGGGCTTTCTTGGGAGATATGATGCAGCCACAATACCAAATGCTTTTTGGACACACATGCGAGATTCAAGAAGACATCAAGATTATCGTGGAATCGTTAAAAAAGCTATACAAATTTACTGATGGAATACAAGATTTACAAATGTTCGTTTCAGGTAGGGGAGTTTTTTTTGGACGAGAGCTAATACGGACTCGGATCCAAGAAATACACGATCTCCATCAAAAAATCCACGAGGCCAATGCAAAATTAGAACCCGAATTGAAACCTGCGAGAAAAATGAAAAGACTCTTAAAAGTGTTATTTGGAGGGGAAAGTCTCATTGGCAAAATGACGGGAGGAGAGCTTTCTCGGGCAAACATGATAATTTCTTACTTGAAATGGCCACTTGAAGGATATTAATATAGACATAGTCTCATGCTTGTTAAAATAAATATATTCAGACTTCGTAAAAATGAAAGAGTGCATTAATTTAGATAAAGTCGCTTTAATAGGAAGAACTTACCAAGAATACGAGAAAATGTTCCGTCTTAAGGATTTTTCGTCCTCCAAAGCGAGAATCTTGGATGTTGGGGCGGGTGTGAGTTCTTTTTGTGCTGAAGCAAATAATAAAGGATTAAAAGCTGTAGCTTTAGATCCAATCTACGAGCACGAGCAAAGCACGCTTGAAAAGTGCTGCAAGATCGACTTGGAAAAGGTTATTCGCGAACTTGATGGTGTTGAACATTTGTATATTTGGGATATATTTCGCACGAAAGACGCCTTGAAAAAACAAAGAGAAAAAGCCTATAAATATTTCTTGGAAGATTACAGGCGTAATAATTTTAAATATCTCGCAGGAAAAATGCCCGAGACTGGTTTTAAGGATCGTCAATTTGACATCGTTCTCTCTTCGCACCTGTTATTCATCTACGAGCACTTTTTTGATTACGAGTTTCACTTGAAAACGATTAAGGAAATGCTTAGAATATCGTCGAACGAGGTAAGAATATTTCCTCTCGTTAACTTGAAGGGTCAAAAAAGTAAATATGTCGAAAAACTTCTTGAAGATGGAAAGTATTTAGGTTTCAATATTTCAATCGAGAAGGTGAATTACGAATTTATAAGAAACGGCAACGAAATGATGAGAGTAACCGTATATTATTAAAAGTAATCAATTTATTTATCAATTAGATTCATTAGAACGCATCTAAATTGTTAGAGATTTAATCCATGGTAAAGTTTATATTATGAGCTTTGTATTAGGTATTAAATTTAAAAAATTAGCATAAAAATCCATGAACGATATCATCTATTTAGGGCTTCTCAGTTTAATTGTAATCAGAATCCTTGCCTTGATGGCATCAATCGATTTTTATTTCGTGACTAAGAATGAAAGGATTGCATGGTTCTCGATTGGATGGGTTTTTCAAATTCTTGCAGGTTTTTGTCCCATTATTGCAGCAATGTTAACACAAATAGAATATTCTCAATTCTTCTTGTTTTTAAACAGCATTTTCATTTCAATAGGTTCATCAGTGGTTATCACGACAATGCTTGAATATTTCATTAAAATAAGAAAACGAGTTATTGTTATTGTAATCATCATCTTAACGACAATTTCAACATTTCTTTATATTGGATTTGAAGACCCTTCAGTATCCATCCGTTTTAGCAGTACCTTCATAAACGGTTTTTCCATTCTGTATGCGCTCGTCCCATTATTCAAATTAAAAACCTTTAAGAATACAATAGGTAATAGCGCCCGATGGTATTTTGTGTTCTTAATACTTTTATTGGGTTTCATTCCCATTATATTGATCATTTATTTAAGAGGGTATAATTTCGGGTTGTACAATAGTGACGATCCCGCTTTAACCATATTTAATTACGCCTATTCGATTCTCATATCGACTGTTCAACTCGTTTTTATCGTCCATATCGAATTTAACCAGAGATATAATATAAACGCAACCCTTAAAGATAAGTATTCACATGAGTTAGGAAATATTTTACAAATTCTTTATACTTCAATCCAACTCGTAAAAAAAAAAGAAATTACTGCGGAAGAAATAAACGAGTTATTAGATTTATCTGAAGAAAAGTGCGTTTCTGCTTCAGAATTTTTAAAAAATATAAAAAAATATGATATTTAACCATTATAGGAGTGCTATCCTTTTCATCTTATCATTACACATTTAATAAGAATGTTCTTTATTAAGGCAATTCTAAGAAAAATAATTAAAACTATATTCAGTCAAAATTTAAATGTAATATCTATTTCATTTACATTGTTAAACGGTTGGATTTAAAATATTATTTGTTCAAAATGGAAGAAAAGAAAACAAAAGCAAGAACCGAAGAAGAGAAAGCCGAACAATACGAGCGAATTCTTGACGCAGGGAAAGAGTTATTTATTAGTGGCGGAGGCTTTTCCATGCGAGCCTTAGCGAGAAAATTGGGCATGTCAGAAGCATTTGTATACAATTACATTTCGAGCAAGAGAGAGTTATGGATCGGCATTCGCAAGCGTTATTTCACGCAATATCAAGAAGGATTACAAAATCTAATCGATACTAATGAGGGAGCAAGCGTGGTCGATCTGTTTATCGCGTGGGTGCGCTTTTTTTTAGAGTTTGCAGCAGCGGATTATAATAGGTTTAAAATGATGTTTCTTGTAAACGCACCTCGTTCTAATAAAGTCGGACCTTTAGAAAAGAATTACAAGCGATTTAATTTGTTCGAGACCGGCATTCAACAGATAAAAGATGTCCTTAAAAAAAACAATCTTAGTCTTTCGAATGTCGAAAAAACGATGTATTTCCTATTTTCAGTCGTTTTTGGTACTGCTAAAATCGAAGCAGACATCAGGCTTCGCTATGACATAACAGAACCACTTAGTCCAAGCTTATCTGCAATTAATCAAGAAGAACTCAGGAAATACACCATAAGCAAGGTAAGAGAATTTATAGAAAGCGATATTAAGGCAAATAATCCTGATTATTAAGAATAATTTTCATACAAATTTAAGTAAAAAACGATTGTTTTTTTGTCAATTTTGAATTAAGAAGGAATTATAGTCTCAAGCTTTAATAAATATTTAAAATCGCCCGCGACCTTGTTTTATTGATAATAAGTCCTTATCTAAATGATTAAATGTTAGCTGAACATATAATGAGCTTTGTCGATTCATAATTTCCACGAAATACAATCTAACAATAAATTTATTTTGTTTTCTAATAAATACGGGAAATTTTGTCCATTTAGCAAAATAATAATCGTCGTTACACCATGCTAATCCCTTATTAAACAATTCTAATTCGTTTTCAGCTAATAAGACTGAATTATTATATATAATTTTTTTCTTGGAAAATAGATTGATTCTTTCGATGGATGAAATTATTTCTTTATCATCAATTTTATTGGAAAAAATGGTAAAATAAGATGGTAAAACACCTGGAAATACTTTTTCGCCATCGTTCAGGCGCAGGGAAACGAATATCTTTGAAAGAATACGAAAAGCGTAATAAATTAAGAATAAAGCGGTATACACATTTATCAAGACAATATAAACGATAAAATCTACTGAATTATAAAATAAAACGACTATTAAGATCAGAAAAGCTAGTGAATTGATCATAGTGAACAAACTACCCGCTTTTTCAGCATTAAATGACACTTCTTTTTTAGAAATCGGGAAAAGGAAGGGGACGCTCGTCGTGGTCAATAAATCCATTGCTACATGTAGCCCATAAAACACCATAGCCACGATCCAAGAAGAAAGAAAGGGTTGACGAAAAATTAAAGAATAAACACCTCCCACGACTAGAGAAATCAATGCTCCGATCACAAACGAGTGAGAACCACCACGGTGTTGGAGATATTTTGATTTAAATACTCGTTTTAAAGGTCCGAGAAATATGTCCAAGTCGGGCAAGATCACGCAGAAAACTGCCAAAAAGAAGAATTGGAGGTTCACATCTTTCATAAATACGAGATAAAGAAGCCCACCAAACAAGGCGTGAGTAAAAATATCCATGATAAAAATATGTTTTGATCGTTTTTATAGTACCTTATTTCAAAAAGTCTAAATTTGTCTAATTTTTTGTTAACTCCTCGTAATTGTTTTATTTGGATTGAATATTTAAATTAATGAATTTATTATTTTTTGTTTGAAAGCTTTATAGCATCAATAAAACGCCGACAAATTAAAGCATGACGAGCAAGATAAAACCAATATTTAAAGAATAATAGTATTATTACATATTGCATATGAAATGATTACACTAACAGCACCTCTTGAAACTAAATTCTTCATTTCAAATTTAAAGTAAATATTATTAACCGTTTTTAATAATCAATTATTTACAAATATTTTTAAATCGCACAACTATTTGTGGATCATGACATTCGAGCATTATGTCCCACTCTTAATAGTCGTTTTTTTCGCATTTACGATTCCCATCGTAATTTCAAAAATAAAAAAATTCTCGATACCAATAGTCATTGGCGAGCTAGTAGTTGGGTTTATCATTGGACAGTCGGGATTTAATATCATTCAACAAGACGATCCGTGGTTAGAGTTTCTCAGGTTCTTGGGATTTGCCTTTTTGATGTTTCTATCTGGTATAGAAGTTGACTTCGAGCATTTATTACATCCCGAAATAAAAAAATCTATTAAAGCAAAAGTTAAAGAAAAATACATAAATAAAAGGTTCACGGAAGAAGAAAAGGAACTCATTCCAGAAAATAATGGTATCAAAGAAGCTCCAAAATTGGAAAGAATCATTGCAAAATCTATCAACCAAAGAATTATGAAACATCGAGTACATAGGCATTGGAACTTTTCAGATCTGGATATTAGCAATAAACCATATCTCATTGGAGTCGTTTCTTATTTATTGACTCTGGGCTTATCTATTTCCTTAATGATCTTGCTTGCCTTTTTCCACCAACCGATGAATTTTCTCTTTTTGGGAGTAATGTTTTCTACAACATCGGTCGGAATCGTTTTTCCCATATTATTTGAGCTAAAATTATCTGAGAGCGAATACGGACAGTCCATTCTCATTGTTTCTATAATTGCTGATTTCGTTTCAATGGTGCTCATCACTATATTATCAGCCTTGTTCGCTCAGGACGTCATACTCGTCCAATTTTTATTGGTTCCTTTGGTGTTTATTATTTTCATATCGTGCTTTCAAGCGATTAAGATACTAAAAAAGCATCCAAAATGGTATTCCAAACTCGTCGTAAAAGAAAAATCCACAACAGAAATAAAAGTCACTGGTTCCTTGTTCATGTTAATAATTTTCATTTTTTTATCCGAAGTTTTTGGCATAGAAATGATCTTAGGTGCATTTATAGCGGGAATCTTAATATCGCTCATAAGCCCGTATCAAAAAGCTAAAGAACTTCACGAAAAACTCCATGGTATTGGTTATGGTTTTTTCATACCCATATTCTTCATAATGGTGGGTGCCGAAATGAAAATCGAGGAGTTGTTTTCAAACTGGATTTCAATAGCTTTAGGCCTCACATTAATAGGCATCGCTTTTTTCGTAAAGATCCTTCCAAATTACATTTTGTATAGGAAAAAATACGGTGCGCGAGCGAGTATTGCTTCCGGCATCCTCCAATCGTCAAGGCTAAGCTTGATCATCGCATCGGCAGAGATCGGATACTTAGGAGGTTTTTTATCGAAGACTATATTCGAATCGGCCGTGCTGATTGCCATCATAACTTCTGTCTTATCGCCTATATTATTCTCTTACTTAAACAAGAAAGAAAAAAGGGAAGAAATTACCAAATAAATTGCTAAATAGAGATTTCTTATACATGGTACAAGTAAAAAGGAGTTGATTAAAAGCTTAAATCCATTAAAGCGATATTATCTGATATCATTCACTCCTGCTTAGTAAAAGTCCTGGAATTACCGATAAAAAAAGTTCCAAAGGTTTTTTTCCCCTAAACAAGGACGAATTTTTTTATTTAAAAAATAGAATTTAAGATTATAGAATATTAGAAATCACGATCTTCACGGGAAGACATAAAGAAACCAAAAAAAAGTTTGTTTACAAGTTGATGAGGCGAATTTCGAGTGAATTAACGATTTTGCTAAATAATATTGAAATAATCTTTCTTGAGCGTGAATCCCATAATTGGGGAATTCGGGGTCTTACTGGAAACGATTTAGATCTTTCGCACTATATTCAAGAATAAAATATAGTAAATCAAAGGTTTTTAACCTATTACCTTTAAAAATCTGTATATTACAGATAAAAACTGGAGATGAGTCGATTATTATAGGAAACTATATTTACCCTCTATAAATATCAGAAAGAAGGGAAGATCTCGGGACACGAGCTTCCTAATGGTTATTGGAATTGGGATGATGAATCGGTATATTCCTATTTTAATAAAGCTGGTAGATCCCACAGCCTTCACTGGCAATGGAATAGCGGCGATGGTGTTATCGGCCCGATTTGTTAAAATTAGCGGATATTATCACATTTTTATACGATTCTTAATAGAACTTTATAAGTTAAACAGGTTCTACTAATATAATCTCGAAGCTTAGCATAATTTTCTAATATATTTAATTGAATATAGTAAAAGTTTAATTAATTCAAGATATTACTAATAAAAATGCAATTTTCTAGATTTTAAATACACAAAAATCAAAAAGATACGATAAACATGACCGAAGAATACGGAGGAATCTCCCTACCAATCGAGGAAATCGAGGTTTTAAAAAAGATTGAGGAAATTATGGGAAGGACGCTCCCTAATATTGATAATTTAACTCGCGAGGATTATGTCTACGACGAGGAAACCCAACAATTGAAAGAAATTACAAAACACGAATTCGGATTTGTTGTAAGAGATAACCACGTGTTTGGCTTGGGATTAAGCCTTGAAAATGTCAGCCAAAAAGCTTTAAAAATTCCAAAATTGATACCTAAATTCTCAAAATTTAAATATATAAGAGAAATCGATTTGAACAAGTGGGAACTGATCTTTGCCGACTGTTACGATATAATGAGAAAAAAAAACGAAGCGTTTCAAAGCGCTTCAAATCCAATGAGCACATTTATGGCCGGTAGAACGCCGCAAGAGAGACAAGCTGCAAGACAAGAACATTACAGGCAAAAAATGGCAGAATATAATACATTGAACCCCGAAATCAGTCCGTATGATGTTTTTAAAGAATTAAAAGAACTAGAATACTTGAATTATTTAGATATATCAGAATGGAGCATTACTGAAGATTATCTTAATATCTTGGGAGAACTTAAACACTTAAAGACCTTAATATTATCAAAAAATAATATTAATAAAATAAACCAAAATCTTGGGAAAATCGAAAATCTTGAAGCTTTGTTATTAAATAACAATCCCATAAGAGAATATTCGACTAACATAGAATCCTTATCAGGATTAAAGACATTAGATTTATCGGAAACAATCATTAAAGTCATCCCCGAATCTTTTAAAAATCTAAACACAATCGAACACCTTTCTTTACCAATTACTTTATCTGAAATTCCTAAAGCGTTATACGATTTAAAAAATCTCAAGCAACTCGTTATAAATGACTTTTCAAACGAGTTTCAAAGACTCAAATCTCTAATAAGCTTATACCTTCAAGGAGCCAGATTGAGTGAATTGCCCGAGTCAATAGGAGAATTAACCTTTTTATCCTCATTGACTGTGTTGAGATGTACAAAATTGGAAAAAATCCCCGAATCGATTAAAAACTTGCACTTACTAAAAAGGCTCAGCATTTCAGGAAATAATTCTCTAAAATCCATCCCGATGGCCCTTGGAGAGTTGAATTCGCTAGAAGTTTTAAACTTATCAAACAACAAACTCGAACTAGTCCCTGATATATTTAGTAATCTTTCTCAACTAGAGGTTTTGAATTTAAACAATAATTCTTTGAAATACTTACCGTATTCCATATATAAGCTAACATCCCTGATAGATTTCAGCATTCTTAACAACCCACTTGAAGGCAACGACTTATTAATTTCAAAAAAGACTCTTCCCGAGATCATTCAATATTGCAAGAAAAAAGTCTCGATTCAAGTATTTATCAGCCACGCAGTAGCAGATTTTGAACCGTGCAACATTGAAATGTTGAGCAAGTACTTGGAAGATCAACTCGAAGTCCAGAAGGCAGTCTATTGCGAAAGAGATTTGGTAAGCAATATTGACGAGTTTATGGACCAATACATTCCTAAAAGCCAACTCACTCTTTTTATTGCCACACCAACTTCGATAAATTCCAAGGATTGCCAATACGAGCTTAGTTTATCAAAAGAATATGGTGTGGAAATCGTGCCCATCAAATCTGTCGAAGTAAGCTGGGCAGAATTGAGCAAGTTGGACCTTAATAGGGCACTTGGTCTTGAAGTTGATTTTTCAAACAAGGAAAAATTTGAAGAATTCTGTTTCTCTCTTTATAATTACATCTTACAGCTCAAGCATCAAGTAGATCTCATCGACAAGGAAAAAGGAAAAATAGACCGAATTGCTATAGGGTTGAAATCGCTTGAGAGGCAATTCAAGATATTGACAAATAAGATAGAAAATGTAGAAAAGCACTTGAAAGAAATCGAGAACAAGCAAGGATAATTTACATATAGGTTATTTTTTTTCTATTCTTTCTTATTTTTTTAATAATTTTTTGTTGAATAGGGGAGTTTTTATATCTTGTTCAAGAAAGTTCTTCGTGACGACGGTAATCGAGCAAGTTAGAAAAATATCGATAAGATGTCCGATATGTAATTCTCAAAAACAACTTAAAATTCCCGAGTCTATTGTAAAGAATTCAAATCAGTTAACCACGATATCCCTTCCTAGGGGCATCATATGCGAACACCATTTTCAAATGTTTATTGATAGAGATTTTAAGGTACGGGGTTATCAAAAAGTAGATTTTGAATTAACTTCACCAAAAAGCACATCTATCTTGAGCAAACCACCTCATAAAAACAATGATAGAGAATTATTCAACTTTTTATTATACGACGGAAATTATGTTGAATATC
>JAFGGO010000121.1 GCA_016930515.1 Promethearchaeota archaeon
AGGAATGAAGCATTTCCAATGGATTTTTCGGTTTATTAAATATTAAATGGAAAAAAAAATAAAAAAAATATCCGAAATGGTGTAAACTCATTGATTCGTTCATTATATCAAATAATATCATGTTCTTTCTTCAAATTGTTATTATGCTTCCTGAGGAATTAATTATACCATTTCGATGCATAATGATGCATTAATAGAAGTAAAAAAAATAAGTCGCAAAATTGTTAGATCCAACTATAATGAAATAGTTTCTTGAATCAGTATCAATTTTGAATCATAATGCTTCTAAGATTGTGATATCCTTCAAGTTTAAATACAATTACATGTTCTTACATAAGAAGGATCGTTTACTTAGCTTTACATAATTGTTTTAGGATATTAAAAATGAAAAAAGAATTATCAGACTTGTATGAAGAGCTTAAAACCTTGAATTCAAACTTTAAAGAGCTCTCTGGAAACATATCACGCATGGTAAATAACCTATCAGGTGGTATTGACAAAGTTGCCGAGCAAGTTCAAGATTTGAATAAAACGATTAATGAATCCATGAGTTCCGCAACTAAAGCTGTTATTGATATGACTGAAGCGTTTGGAAAGGTATTAAATATTCTCACAATAGGATCCGATGCAAAAGATAATATCATTAAAGGATTGGGAATTGATAATTTGATTCCCGATTTCATGAAGAAGAAGAAAAAAGATATTTAAACAAGACTTTTTTTTGTATAATGCCGTACTAAAATGGCAATCGTCAAACTTAAAATATATAAAACGGTAAATATTCCCCAAAAGGAAATTTTAACAGGATCGTTTTCAATTACTCCTTGGATGACCAAATAAACAAAAAAGATCGAAAGTAAAAGAAGTAATTGTAACCTTTTTTCCCAGGTATCCATTTTTCCCCAATTATTCATTTCTGATCAAAAATTTCTCTAATTCTGTATTTAATAATGAAAATCTTCCATTGCATTAAAATAATCGCATCCTATTTCATTTCTCGTTTGTATTTTAATTACTTTCTTACAAAAGTAAATAACAAATTAAATATTGTATTTTTTATTTACCTAAACAGTATCAATTATTCGATCAAATTCTAAAAATGCCATATAAAATTTTAAAGAAAATAGAACTAGGAAATAGCGGCTCGTTGATTGAAATGGATATCAAAGCGCCATTGATTGCCAAAAAAGCCAGGGCAGGAAATTTTTTATTGTTACGAATAAATGAAACTGGCGAAAGATTTCCCTTAACCGTTGCCGATTACGATAGAGAAGCGGGAACAGTCACAATAGTATTTCAAGTAGTAGGAAAAAGTACGAAACATTTAGCATCTTTATCCCAAGGAGGCGAGATTTTAGATGTTGTTGGACCTTTAGGAAACGAGATACATGTGAAAAAATACGATAAACCTATCGTTATTATTGGAGGGGGGGTTGGAATTGCACCTTGTTATCCTCAAGCAAAGGAACTCAAGGAGGCGGGAAATAAAATCATCACGATAATCGGAGCACGAAACAAGGAATTACTTTTTTGGAGGGAAAAAATGGCCGCTGTTAGCGACGACCTTATAATCTGTACTGACGACGGAAGCGAAGGAAGAAAAGGCGTCGTCACTGAACCTTTAAAAGAAATCATTCAAAGAGAAGAAATCGAACATGTTATTGCCATAGGTCCATTGATCATGATGAAATTTGTAACATTAACAACAAACGGAAAAGGTGATCTTCCATTAGTCAAAACCTTCGTGTCATTGAATACCATCATGGTAGACGGAACAGGAATGTGTGGAGGTTGTAGGTTTCTTACCACCAATGGAGATATATATTTTGCTTGTGTGGACGGTCCTGATGTCGATGGTCATATAGTTGATTTCGACAATCTTTTAAAGCGCGCTCGCTATATGGTGGACGAAGAAAAAGTATCGCTTGAAAAATACGATCACGAATGCAAAGCTCTTAAGAAATATGCTCAGGAGGGACATTAAAATGACATCCGTGTTGGTAAATATTTTAGAATATAATAAAGATAAAATTATTAAAAATGGAAAATATACAGAAGAGACCTTTCAAACCTTCATTGAATCTTTAAAGGTTGCTGAAGAAAAACGAGAACAAATAAGGAACAAAATACTGGAAATAGGAAAATTCGACGAAGAAAGATTAGCGAACGAAACTGGTTTTTCTTCCCAAGAACTTTTGCTTAATGTGGAATACTTATCTGAATTGGGTGTTTTAGAAAAAGCAAACATAAAACCAAATGTATTCAAAAAGCAAGGTAAGTTATCCAAGGTTGAAGGTACTTTTCCGACGATTGCAATGGTTCGGGACGCAAATCTTTGTTGTGCTTGTGGTTTATGCGTTTCTACTTGCCCTTTAAGTGCGATAAAATATAATGGAGATACCCTCGAACTTGACGAAGATATCTGCGTAAATTGTGGTTTGTGTTATGCGTGTTGTCCTCGGACTTTCTTTCCTAAAACACTCAAAACTCACGAGGGATTTCCAGAAAGAGGCTCAAAATATCTTCCAGCTTTAAACTCGTTTAGTAGTGTTTATACGGCGCGAACTACCGAAGAATCGCTAAAAGATCAAATTCAAGACGGGGGAATCGTGACAACATTGCTACTTACCGCTTTTAAAGAAAAGTTGATAAACGCAGCTTTAACCGTGGAAAGTTCGGATAAACCACTTGAACCACGTCCCGTTATAATCGAAAGCGAAAACGACCTTATAAAGACCTCGGGTACGAAATATGCCAACGCTCATTCTCTGAGCGTTCTAAATTCGATTCAGAAATATGATCGAATTGCCGTCGTCGGTACACCCTGCATGATGGAAGCGCTTGAAAAATCTACATATTATCCCCTTGGTAAGTCAACCTATGACAATATTGTTTACAAGATAGGATTGTTTTGCATGGAATCGTTTGATTATGAAAGCATTGTTGATCTCGTAAAGAAGGAGTTCAAGAAGAATCCCGAAGACGTGAAAAAAATGGACATTAATAAGGGGCGCATGTTTGTAATAAGCAAGAATAACGAGGTTTCAGACATCCCCTTGAAACAAGCACACGCATATCCTCGCTTGGGCTGCTTTTTTTGCGACGATCTAACCGCAGAACAAGCCGATATTTCGGTGGGTTCCATCGGGTCCGATCCTGGGTGGTCAACCGTTATCGTAAGAACACAGAAGGGTGCAGATCTTTTTAAAAAAGCCTTGGAACTTCATCTCGTAGAAAAAAAAGAACTTGATGAGGAAAATAAGAATTTCAAGGCTTTAAGTAGAATTGCCGGATTTAAGCTTAAGAATTATAAAGAAATCGAGAGAATCAAGATGAAGGAACAACCACCCGAAGAACGAGTAAAAAATTTCGAGGAGGTTCCTTTTGGATACACTTCAGAGATGGCAATAAAAGAAGCCGAGCGTTGCTTGCAATGCAATAACCCTCAATGTGTTAAAAGTTGTCCGGTCAACATAGACATCCCTGCATTTATCAAACAAATCAAGGCAGGAAAATTCCAAGAAGCGATTGCCACCATTAAGGATTATAATGTACTTCCCGCAGTGTGCGGCAGGGTATGCCCTCAAGAAGTACAATGCGAAGGAGCTTGCTTGTTAGGCGAATGTTACGAACCAGTTGCCATCGGAAACTTAGAAAGGTTTGTCGCTGATTGGGAGCGACAAAGTGCCGTTCGTTCTTGTCCCGAATGTAAAGTCCCAAATGGTAGGAAAGTAGCGGTCATAGGTTCTGGTCCTGCCGGTTTGACGGTTGCTGCGGATATGGCTCGACAAGGATACGAAGTAACCGTTTTCGAAGCGTTCCACAAGGGAGGTGGTGTGCTCGTTTATGGAATTCCAGAATTCCGATTACCAAAAGCGATCGTAGCAGAAGAAATAAATACGCTCAAGGATATGGGAGTGAAGTTTGTATACAACGCCATTATAGGAAAAATTTTAACCATAGAAGACTTGCAAGAGATGGGATTTGAAGCTTTTTTCGTGGCTGTAGGAGCAGGATTACCGATAATGATGAAAATGCCTGGTCTCGAATTAAATGGTGTGTTGAGTGCTAATGAATTCCTCACGCGAACCAACCTCATGAAAGCATATAAGTTTCCAGAATACGATACACCTATTAAAATCGGAAAGAATGTTGCAGTGGTTGGGGGAGGAAATGTGGCAATGGATTCAGCGCGGGTTGCGTTACGACTTGGTGCGGAGAAAGTGTATCTCATCTATCGAAGGAGCGAAGCTGAGATGCCCGCAAGAAAAGAAGAATATCACCACGGCAAGGAAGAAGGCATAAAGTTCACATTTTTAACAAACCCCGTTAGAATAATCGGAGATGATAACGGAAATGTGTCCAAATTGGAAGTGATCAAGCAGGAATTGGGTGAGCCCGACGATTCTGGCCGCAGGAGTCCAAAACCAATACATGGATCAGAATATCAAATCGATGTGGATCTTGTAATTTTAGCTATTGGTACTCGCGCCAATCCCATACTCACGAGTTCTTATCCTAAGTTGGAAATTAACAAGTGGGGATATATTTCGACGGACGATCTTGGGAAAACCAACCTCGATTACATGTACGCAGGAGGTGACATCGTCACTGGTGCCGCCACGGTCATTTCTGCTATGGGCGCTGGAAGAAAAGCTGCCAAGGGCTTATTGATGTATTTTAACAACCACGAGGAATAATTTCCTCTTTTTTTATACTTCTTTTATTTTGTTAGAATATATTCGAAATTATTTCTAATCTTAAACAGTTAATACTAACTAATAAACTGTAAAAAAGTAAATTTCAAAAGTATATGGCAATTTATTGAATTTGAAATAATTTACAATGAATAGGAATTCGTGAAACATGAAAGAATTTATTGAAAACGCAAAAAAACATTTTGAAAACATAATTATCGAGCAATTAGCCAGAATAGAGCAACTTAACTCCCAGAAAGATTGGATGGATTTTTCTACTATCAGTCCTATTGTCATCGGAATCGTGGGAGGTGACGGCATTGGCCCTGAAATATCAAAACACGCTAAATCAGTCTTGGAATTTCTTTTAAAGGAACAAATAAAGAACAATAAGGTACAATTTAAAACAATCGAGGGTTTAACGATAGAAAACCGTGCAAGAGTCTTAAAAGCTATTCCCGATGATGTTCTAGAAGAACTTAAGGATTGTCATGTAATCTTGAAAGGTCCAACAACAACCCCTAGAAAGGGAGATAAATGGCCTAATATCGAAAGTGCTAATGTATCAATGCGCAGGGAACTTGATCTTTTCGCTAATGTCCGACCTGTAAAAGTTCCTGAATTGGACATAGATTGGATGTTTTTTCGAGAAAATACTGAAGGAGCTTATGTGTTAGGTTCCAAGGGGATAAATGTTACGGACGATCTAGCTGTTGATTTCAAGGTTATCACGACCCAAGGATCGGAACGTATCATTCGACTAGCGTTCGAGTATGCAAAAAATAATAACATCAATAAGCTAACAGTTGTAACAAAAGCAAATGTCGTAAAAACTACGGACGGTAAATTTCTAAGTATTGCCGAAAGAGTTGCAAAAGATTATCCCGAAGTGGAATGGGACGATTGGTATATTGACATAATGACGGCAAAGTTGATCGATCCAGCTCGAAGGAGCCAATTCAAAGTCTTAGTGGCTCCTAACCTCTACGGAGACATCATTACCGATGAGGCAGCTCAAATTCAAGGTGGTGTAGGAACTGCAGGATCAGCTAACATAGGAAAACGATACGCCATGTTCGAAGCAATACATGGTTCAGCACCTCGAATGGTAGAAGAAGGCAGAATTCAATTCGCAGACCCGTCTAGCATGATCAAGGCAGCTTCACTCTTGTTAAATCACATAGGATATGTAAATTTATCGAGAAAATTAGATATGGCACTCGACATTTGTGTAGTCTACGAAAAAGATTTTAAAATGACCGGAAGGTCTAACGGCGCTACAGGAGAGCAATTTACGCAATATCTCCTAGAAACTCTTCACGACGATAACTTAGAAAAGAAATGGTCTACATTTCAAGCACAAACAAAGAAGTGATCAAATGTCTGAAAGAGAAAGATGTGAAAATGAAAAAGATAACAATATTGACGACGAATTAGACAAACAATGGGAAATGCAGGATCAAATACATCATAAGTGCAAAATGCGGGACGATCCTGAAGAAAAACTGAAAAAATGGAAAGAAAAACACGGTTGAGTTCCTTATATTAGTCGCAATAGGGGTTATCCATGCACATTTCTTTTAATATATGCGAGAACTGCTTAAATTGAGACACGTTATAAGGATCGAATTTACTTGTGAATTGTTTAATAAATGATCTGGCTATTTTTTCGCCTTTTTCCCTCCAAAGATCTATAGGATCTGCTTGATCTACTAAAATGATGATATTGATTACATCATCAGGAATAATAATGCAATTATGTCCCTTGTGACCTATAGTGGATATTAATACGACCGTTCCGATATTTAATTCAGCGGATATTTTTTGGATCGCTGAAAGAAATCCACTAAATATATCTCCATGTTCTTCCTTGAATTGAGTGTGATCTTGTCGGTATTCTAATAGATTAATTCCTGTCTCAGCGTGTTGAATTAATATTATATCAAGCGTATTATATTCACTATTATTATTTATTAGAAATATTATTTAAATTCCCGTAATTGATATTGTGCACTTTATTTTAATTTTATTGTAATCAATTTGATTTGTAATCTAGATCTTAGACTAAACCAAATGTAAATGTAAGGAAATTTAATACGAGCAAGTATAATATGGATGCTCCTATATGAATTGCCGCAAAAGAAGCACCAACTTTAGTCAATCGCTTGATATTTAAATTTTCAACCCCATTATCTTCGGCGATTTTTAGCGTCATCATATCGCATGCCGCCCCTTGAGGAAGGAAGTTTCCTCCGAGATTAATTCCAATTATGAAAGCGAAGAAAAGAGGGACGGCAGGGATGCCTTGTCCGATAAGCGTCTGGACGATGGGGATGAATATAAGCGCTGTGGGCGTGTTCGCAACGAAACCTGACATGGCGCTAACGATTAAAAGAATTATTAAAGACATTACAAAAGATGTTATCATTGCCGAAAAAGGATCTTGAGATGCTATATCGATGCCACCAAATATCAGGGTAAAAATGTCCCGAAATCCTGCGACTAATAAACAATGAATAACGACATATAACGATATGAAAAAGAAGATGATTTCCCATTCAATATCTTTAAGCATTGCACTTAATTTGCTTTTGGTATATTTTGCATTAATAAGAACCATTACAAGAGCACTTATTGCTGCTACAAGAAACAACCATGGCAATACAGCAAATAATATGATTGTTATGATTATAGCAATGCTGTTGAAATAGAATAAGGTTCGATTTTTTACTACAACATCCGTATCAATTAATTCGAGGACAAACTTTTTCTGTTGATCTTCAATTTTTGGTTCCTTTCTTAAAATAAATCTCTCTATGAGAAATATAGTTAAGAAGAGGAGAGAAAAAGAAAAAATCCAAAAATATTTGATAAAATACTCCGTATTCAAGAAGAATTGAGTGGAAATGATAATATTTTCTCCACTGGAAAAAGGAGTAATGATGCTACCAATGTTGATACAAATGGTCATGCCTAATAGGTATGTTCCTGATCGTATTTTTAGAAAATGGCACAATCTTATAACCACGGGAGCAAGTATTAATACTACAACCACATCGCTTATGATCGAAGCGAGAAGTGTTGTAATAACACATAATAAGTAAAAAAAAGTTCGTGGATTCCCTTTTGATATTTTAAAAAGCTTGACTGCCAAAAATTCCAAGATGTTGGAGTCTTGGGCTACTTTGGTAATGATGCTCATGCTGAATATGATTATTATTGCTTGCCATTCTATTGCCTCTGCTATGAATTCTTCGAAGGTTGTTCCGTATATGAACCCCGTAATAGCGGCAGCAACGAAACAACACAATAAGGATATTGCAACGAAATCTAATTTTTGAATCGAATAACTCGCTATTATGAGCGCGAAAAACACAAACATCGTGATGAGAATTGGTAAATTGGAGATTAAGTTTTCGACCGACATTCTGGAAAAACCGTGAATAAATTTTAATTAGTAAAATAAATTACAAGTAATAAATCTTGAACTTTTCTTTTAATACTACTCTTTAATCTCATAATTTGCTATTAGAGGCAATATATATTTTATTTTTAAAAAAAGAGATAAAATTGAATCAGTAATAATAACTTTAGAAATAATATAAAGAGAATTCAAGCTAAAAATAATAATTTATTACACTAAGTAGAATTTAATGATAAAAGAAAAGAGAGGAAAATATTATAATAAAAATAGCTTGAGTAAAAGTATGTCCAATTCGAGCTCTTTTATCAAGGAGAAATTATTAAGAATGTAATCAAAGATTTTTTCTTTGATGTAGTAATTCACGCGAGATGTGTCATCCACGTGTTCTTTAATTAATTCCGTAACTCTTTTAACTAAATTGACGATTTGTTTCTCAACGACGACCATGTCGCAATTCATTGGATTAATGTTGATAATATTAATACCGCTATTTCTATTAAAGCTTATTTTCTTTAATTCCTCGTTAGATTGAACATAATCATTGTTTGCGTAATTTTTAAACATGTGTTCGATTTTTGAATAAATCATGTCTTTTTTAACGAGAGTGAGATGCCCCTCGATTACATTTTGTAATAAGTTTAATATTTGTTGGAAAATACCTAGGAGATCAAAGAATTCTGCTACATCCATTACGACTTCTGCTTGTTTCCATTGTGTATAATACTCGTCAATTACTTGTTTGAATGGTTCGAAAATATCCGTATTACCAATCCAACTTTTAGCCCAATACTCTTCGTCTCTGACATATTCTTCTAAGAACGCGTGTTTAATGACATTCAATCTTGACCTGATGAGTTCTGAACCAACGGCCTTGTCGTCTGCCGCAATAAACAGAAGATTTGAAGTTTTATCTGAAAGATAGACCCACCTCAAGCCACCCATTTCTATGGATTCGATACCTTGCTTGAATTCTACTTCAGTAAATTGATTTAATGCCGTAAGGAGTCCCGATACGAGATCTTCATTAACAGAAAATTCTTTATAAGGCTTATATAATAACGTAACTCCTGAATTGCTATCCATTATCCAAATGTTCATATATGCTTTAGGCTCCCAATACTCGATTTTTAAAATTGATAATAAAATTTTCTATTATATTATTTTTACTTATTTTTTATTAAAATGCGTCATTGATTGAAAGGGTCCATATCATATATTTCTTTTGAGAGTTTATCTCATAATAACTGTTTAAGATCGCTTGTCTTGCAATAATTTTCTAAATTCCTTAATAACGCCGTTAATTTATTTCTTAACACTAATTCAGCAGCATTTTTCCCCAATAAATTCATAAAGTCGTTAGTTACCTTTAAATTATCGATATAGACGCCAATTTTTGTTTTTGTAGGGGATAACGCCTTTATTCTGAGACGCCCTTCTAAAGCTTGAACATCCTTGTTATTCCGAACATTTAATTCTATCAATCTCCCCTTGTTTTGTTCCTCGCCCTTGTCGTTCATAACTAATTCACCGGTTAACTCCACAGGAATATTTACAACATCAACTTGATCGACTATATTACTCCGAAAAACATTGGGAGATATAAATTCTATATCGATCTTCTTTACAGGAGCGCATTTTTCCCAGATCCCTGGCTTGAAAAGGGCTTTGAGAAAAACATCCTTGCTGCAATTTTCTATTTCCACAACTTTTGATATAATGTTATTTTTTGACATGATTTCGTATGAAATAGTATATGTTTAATTTAATAAAAACTCTAAAGTTTTTAATAGTTTAGATAATGGGAATAATACAATTATGAAAGAATAATTCAGAAATGATAATGAAAAACAATTCGAGTATGGTAAATAAAAGTAAAATTACGAGACGAAATTGAAGAGATTTCTTTTTAAGTTCATGATATTTCTCTTGGAGGATTATATGATTCTTAATTTTAAAAATTTTATCCACGAAAAAACCACAAGCAAGAAAGAAGAAAGCAAAAAAAGTTATCCAAACATTTAATTCAGGGACTATCTTTAGGGTTTGAACAACTTCGATAAACCAGAATGGAAAGGAAAAAAGAAAATAGAGACCAATTAGAGGGATTGAACTTAAAAGCGTAAGGAAGCTAGCCACCAAGCATAATTTAAGCACTGATATCGTATTGGTCAGAAAAAAACTAGTTAATAAATAATTCGAAAAAGTAATGACGATTGATAAAATGAATGATAAAACTAGAGTGCTTAATATTTGAGAAACGATATAAATTATACAAGTATTTTTTTTAGACTCTTCAAGCGAGGGCATTAGCACCCCTTCTCTTTCGCAAATAAGCCTCAGCCTTCCTCAGATTTTTTCATTTTTAATAAACTTAAATCATCCAAATTTATATTCATCATTGGCTTGTTAAGGGAATAACGCGATATTTGAGTTTAAAAATCGAAATATTATTCTCTAATTAATCTACTTTTTTCAACCGAATTTTCTGCCTTACAATTCGGACATATCCAAACTGAATCGTTTTTTTTTACTGAATTAATGCAATTTGAACATATCGCTATATCGCAAATACAATAATGTAGGGTGTCGATAGAATTCTCAAAATTTTTAGAACAAGAAAAGCACGCAGGAGGATTTGCTTTTTCTGGC
>JAFGGO010000122.1 GCA_016930515.1 Promethearchaeota archaeon
CCATAACGAAAGAAATAGTTTCAAGTTATCATCGGAACGAAATATCTTGTCTCTCAATTGTCTTTTCTTTTTTAACATCGATAAAAATTTTTTAGAAAGAAATTTCTCGTATGTTTTTCCAAGCTCAATTTCGATATCTTCGTCCTCACACTTTTTAATTGATTCAATTGCTAATTTTCCCGACATCATTGCGTACGGAATGCCCTTCCCACTAATAGGATCGACCAATCCGCCAGCATCTCCTACAGCAAACACGTTCTGCTTGAAAAGAATAGGTCTCAATCCAATTGGTATGAGGTGATGCATCCTTAATTGGAGAGATGCGTTAATTAAAGCTTGTTTTACGAATGGAAGCGAAATAAATCTATTAAACTCGGTCCGCGCGTTTTTCACGAGATTTATCTGATTACCCCATCCTACTGTTATAATTTCTTCTTTTGGAAAGAGCCAAGAATATCCTATTGGAAATAATTTTTTTCCAAAAAATAAGTGAACGCTATCACTCCCTAGAGTTTCAGATATATGTTTCTTTGATGTTTTCATTTCATGGGTTGTTGTGATGCATATATTTGAGCTCTCAAAGAATGGCCAATCTAATAGTTTTAATGTTGTTGATACAGCACCATCTGCGGCAATTATATATTTCGCATGAAATTTTGTTTTTTTCGTGTATATTTTGTATTTGTTTTCTTTTTTTTTTATATCTACTAGTTGTTCCTTATCACGAATCCTCGCACCGCTATTTACAGCCAGATCAAGCAAATATTTATCGAATACGCTTCGCCAAATAACCGCACCTTTTCCGTCTTTAAAATATGTTTCTCCATCAGAATGATGCAATTCCAGTTTTTCTACAATTCGAGCTATTTTATCTTCTGGGTATCCTATCTCGTCAATTAGCTCCCATCCTAAGGCGCCACCACACGCTTTATAGCGACCATTGTCTCTTATTTCTGCTTTATCAATAACACAGGTTGAATAACCGTATTTTGCTGCGGTTTTTGCCGCAATAGATCCGCCTGGTCCCGCACCAATAACAAGAACATCAAAGGAGTTATTTTTTTCGCTCATTATAATCGTAATTTATATAATAAAGCGTTTTAAAAGTAGTTTTCTATTTAATTCTTCTTAATTTACGATTTGAATTAGTCAATTTCATCTAAAATTCTAATCAAAAAAATCATTTATCAAAACAATGAAATTATAAACAAAACATGTAAAAAATCTATAAATTACAAACCATCAAAAAAACCTTTAACTTTGGTGTCTGGTTGCTCGCTAAGTAATTTTTCCAAATTGATAGAAAACGAATCTAATAAATATTTAATTGCCTCATTTTCTTCGTGCATGTGTCCAATAAAGGTATTGATAAATAAATTCTTAATCTTTTCAAGAATTTGGAACATTTTTTTTTGCCTGGAGTATATGGTTGCCTTAATAACGAAAGAGATTTCTGAAATCCTGTCCTTAGTAAAAAAAAGCTTGGAGGTTCCTAATCGAGCCTCTTTCATTTCCTCTTCTCCTAACTCTCGAGCAAGCGATTGAAAAGCTGAAACAAAACCTGATAATAATTCTTTATCGTTTTTTCCTAGTGACTCGAATTCCTCACCGTAAGGAAAAATTACTTTCCCCACTTTATCAACGACAAATATTCCTTCGATACTTTTCATCACGAAAAAGAAAATGCAATTTATAAGTAAATATTGTGGTTTAATTCTGCATTTTTTATAAAAATTAGTTTTCCAAATTTTTATTAATAAAAATAAAAGACATATTATATTAATGATAGGACATCAAAAAATAACAAAACAAATATTCAAATCGTGCATTATAAATTAGCGATAAACTGTTCTTTTGCAGCATCCGAATATATTGTTTCAAATTCCTTATCAGAGAGAAAACCCTTTTCAAAGAGAATTTGTTTTATCCCTGAAATAATTTTTCCAACCATCTCGTTTTCCAAGAGCTTCTCTTCGAGTTCTGCGACCTTCTTGTTAATGTCCAAGAGCTCGTTTGTCCTTTTCGTCAAATTAGCTCTTAATTTATCGATGATTTTTAATTGATCCTGAATAGTAATTTCGAGTCCATCGTTGACCATTTTGGTTTTATTTTCGCTTTCAGCTAATGCGTGTTGGAGTTCTTCAATTTCTTTATTTTTTTGTGCAACTTTTTTTACTAGATCGTAAATTGCAGTTTCGATCTCGTGCTCTTTTTCTGCTTTTAGCTCGGTTAACATTGAATCTAACTCTATGTTTTCTTTTTGAAGCTTGATCAAGCTTTTTTGCAGGTTAGCATTCATTGTTTTTAAAACATCTTGCTCTTTTTTCGCAAGGCTCATTTTTTTATCTTGTTCTTTAAGATTGGTTCTAAAGTGTTCTAATGTATCTCCTCTTTCGTCAAGCTGGATTTTTAAATAATTATATAATTCTAAAACGCTATCCAAATGTTCGCTGGTTTTGAGTGAAAAAATTTGGTCTTTTACGATCTTTGTGTTTCTAAGGTCCAACTCTTTTCTAAGGGAAACGACCTCTTTTTCAAGAGCGTCAATCTTGAGCCTTATATCTGTGAGTACCTTTCCCTCAATTTTTTGTCGCTCGTTTGGCTTGCTCCGAGCTTTTTCCCAATCAATAGAAATAACTTTCACCTTTATTATTTATTACATTCGTGATATACCATCTTAAATTACAATTGATTTTTGATACATCTCTTTTTGGATTCTGTAAGTAATTATGATCATAAATATTTAAAAGTTTGTGAAGAATTTATCCTCTTATCTTGAAAATTGGCTAAAAATAGTTGAAAATATAATCGGGACGATTAAAATTCTATTAAATTCTATATTAAAAATGGTTTAAATTGACATCATTACAAATTTTTAGAATTGAATTTGTTCTTCCCATTGATATAAATTTCCCAGAAATACTCTCTTCTTTCGATTATTTTTTAAAGCGCGCAAATTCATTACATTGAGCAACCACATGCAAGATTGTAACTCATGTTTTAACGTTTTGATTTCTTTGATAGTTTCAGATTCGGTTCCGCTTTCCAAATCTTTCCAAGAGGAAAATAAGAATTTGCTTGCGAATCCTCCTATATCAGCACCTAAAACGATGCTTTTTGCAATATCAACTCCTGTTTTTAATCCACCTGTTGCAATAATAGGCAAGTTTGAAATTGATCGAACATATAAGACACTTACAGGGGTTGGATTTCCCCATTCTCTAAATAATACTGCGGGGTTTCTCGTATACTTCTCGTTGACTTTATTACTCCTATAATATTCGATATCGGCAAAGCTAGTACCACCTGCACCTCCAACATCAAATCCATTAAATCCTATATTCTCTAATCGTTTGGCCGATTCTATATCGAATCCCGAACCAACTTCCTTTGCGATGATGGGAATCTTAGTTTTTTTTTTTATTTTTTCAAAATTTTCCTCGAAGAGTTTATACGAAATATCTCCATTATCTTGTAATAATTCGTGTAAAGAATTAAAATGTATTGCCATTGCATCAGCTTTAATCATTTCTATGCATTTTATGAAGAATTCTGGTTCGAAATCGGATTTACTAATTTGTCCTATACCGATATTTCCGATAATAAAAGTGGTGGGTGCCATATCTCTAACAACTTTAAATGAATCTATTAGGTTTGGATCTTCAATACCAGCTCTCTGGCTTCCCACGCTCATTATTATTTGTTCCTGTTCAGCAGCAGTAGCCAAAATCTTATTGATCCTTGTGGCTACAGGGTGTCCTCCTGTAATTGCAGAAATACAAATAGGTGCCGATATTCTTTTGTTAAAAATGGAAGTAGAAATATCTATTTCATTAAAATTATATTCTGCATAAGGGTGGTGAATTAATTTTATAAGCTCAAAATAGTTTTCTACATGTTGTACATCGTGTTCTATCGGAATTTTCATGTGATCCAATTTTCTATCCATGATCTCGAAGCTTTTCTTTTCAGGCATTTTTAATAGATGTTTGATAGTATGTGATAAAAATTATTCATTGACTAAAATATTTGTACAATCCACATCTTGATTCATTAAAGCTTTTAAAATATAATCTTCCTTGAGGCCATTTACAAGTTGAACTGGTACATTTAGATCACATATTTTTTTGATAAAATCAATTTTTCCCTTAATTCCACCTGTGACATCTATTTTTTGTCCTAAATCCGCTAATTCAAGAGAATCTAATTCTCGAGCAAAACAATCGTTGAGCAATACATGCCCATTTTTATTATTATCGTCCTTGATATAAATGCCATCAGTTTCCATTGTAAATATTACTTTTGATACTTCATATTCAGTCAAACCTAAACACAATAAATATATTATCTCGTCACCTGATATGATTGAAAAAGAACCATTCTTATCAAAGATCACGTCACCATAGAGAATTGGTGTTAAACCAAGGTTTAATATTGTCTCGATTATGTCTTGAGAATGCATGGACATCGAATTACCCTCCTTTACAAAAATACTTGACGATTGCATGGTTATCGCTGGATACCGATTCTCTACTAATATATTAACTAAATAAGAATTAAAATAATTCATAGATTGATGCGTTTCTGCTACGCCTAATATTTGGTTCGATATCGCAGAATTTAATCCTCCTGAAATTTGATACTTTTTCGCTGGTGGATGTCCAAAAGATCCTCCTCCGTGGATAACGATTATCTTTTTATAAACTTTAATGATTTGGGAGAGAACATTTCTCACTATTTCTTTTCTTATGGAATATGGCTTGTTCTTATCGGTAAGGAGGCTTCCCCCGAGTTTTAAAAGAATAATCTCTTTTTTCAAGGCATGCACTCATCCAATTATGGTTTTCCATACTTCGTATCCTTCTTTTTCGACTGCTAGAGCGATCTTGTTTTGTAAGCTTTCTGAATCTGCTAACGCTATAACTAAACCACCTCGGCCAGTACCCGTCATTTTAGCTCCAATGGCACCTTGATTCCGGCATATTTCAACCAATTTATCGTTAATTTGTCCTGATACTGTTATTTCTTGAAGTAATTCGTGATTTTTATTCATTAAATCGCCGATTAAAGGAATCTCACCTTTTAGGAGTGCTTCTTTTGCTTGTTTAGCTAATTGTTCGTATTGAGTAAATAAGTATTTAAATTTTTCAGGATTTTCGTCTTTTAGGCGTTTCACATCAGCCACAACTTCGGTTGTTGATGCTGTAATTCCTGAATTTGCAATTACTAGTGGAATTTTTTCAGGAGCTTTTAAGAGATCCATTGTATTACTTCCACCGCTTAGATTTTTTACAAACCATATTAAACCCCCAAATGTTGAGGCGGTGTTGTCAATTCCGGATGGGGTGCCGTGATAAGCTTTTTCTCCCTCGTATGCGGCTTCGTTAATTTGTTCGGCGTTCAGACCAAGACTAAAAGCATCGTTTAAAGCTCGCGCAAGTGAGGTGCATTGTGCTGCCGAAGCTCCGACTCCACTGGCAGCGTATAGGTCTCCTCCGAAAGTAATGTTGAGTTTTTGATTTTTTGTGTCAATCTTCATGTGATTTATGACATTAGCAATTGATTGCATTGCCTCGTCGAATTTGGTTTTTTTATAGCCTGGTGTTGCTGGTCTCTCGTCGTTCACATTCCACCCACTTCCCCTGCTTACCTTTACCTTGGCTAAAGTATAGGATCCTAAAGCTGAGGCAATTGCTGGAAGACCATAAACTACAAAATGTTCTCCAAAAAGGATGGTCTTACCGTATCCTATTCCGCTTCCTTCTTTATCTGACATCTTTCTAAAATGAAATTGATTATAATAGTGGATTTTTATAAATTTCGATTTGTTATAAATCTTTTCTTGAGCGTGATTCTAAGTATAAAAAATAATTAAAAATATGTTAATATAAAAAACGAAAAATAGTAATCTTTGGATAGTTAATTATAATTCTATGAGTCCTTCCGTTGCGTTAACGCTAATTATTTGTCCTGTCTTGATATTGTTTATATCAATTTTATCAACACAAGGAATTTCGCTAATGATGCATCCAACGGCTATTATCGTGTCTATTTCTTTATTTACGATTGCTGCTGGGGCAGTATTATTCTTTTTCATTCTATACATCGTGTACGAACCGACCGTTGACCCCTTTCCTGAAGGAAAAACTAGAACCTTTCCCGTAACTGATTGACCTTCTAGCTCGTGTCCTACTTCAACAACGATACCAGTATCTGGATCGACGCCTCCATAGAAAGATATCCCATCCTTGGTTACAATGGCTTCAGCTTTAGCCATTCCCTTGTAAATTTTTCTTCCAGTAAGCTTCATTTTATTGCCTCCTCAATGCATTCTTGAATGGTACCTATTTTCACCTTGAACTTGTTTTTAGCGCGTCCATAATAGCAAGCTTTCGCAGAATCAACCATGATTCCCTTGAAACGACCTTTGATGGGAGCAACGACGCAACAAGTATCTGCAGCGAATTTTGCCCCTGCATCTTCTATTGTTTTTGAATATCCCGCTTGGTCAGCAATCTTTTTTGTTGGGCGTGCAGTGGTGATCCAAAATTCCTTTTTTACTTTTTTACCTTCTAAAAGTTTTGCAATGGTTGCGATCTCGTGGAGAGATGCGTGGGGACACCCGATACTTACAAAATCGATTTCAATATCAGAATCGGTTAGTTCGGATCGGGCCTTATCCATGTCGTCCTGAGATATCTCCACGACTAATTTGCTTGGTTTTGGATACTTGTTATATTCAGGAGTGATATTCTCCATGTGAAACATTGCCGCACCACCGTAAGTTGCAACTGAAGCGCAAAGCGATTTGAGCTCTTCAACGGTTGCTGAAGAAACGCCCGTGATGTAAGGGATTTTCTTTCCTAATTCGACCAATTTATCCCCAACAAACTTACCTAAAATTCCAAACTGATCCGTACCGCTCACGAAAGTTTTTACATTTATGAGGACTTCTCCATATCTGTTTTCGTCTAAATGATATCCATATCGAGGCGTTTTTCCGGTGAGAGCCGAAGCTAAAGCACTTGGACCCCCTTCTCGATTTGTTCTAGCACCAATCACGGAATTGGCATAACAAACGGCGCTACTTTCTGCCCATGCTAAATGTTGTCCAAAATGAGGGCTATTACCAATCAAATAAGGAGTACACGAACAAGTAGTTATGATACCCATTTTGGCGAATGCATCAATAGCCCGATTTTGGTTTATTGCGAAATTCTCGTCTATACCTAACGCCTGCCAATTTTCTCGATCCATTCCCGCGGGATTAAGGGTCGTTAAAACCTTTACTTTACCATCTTCTGCCATTTCGTTTAAAAATTCGAGTCCTGCCTCGTCAAGATTTGCGTAGGAAACTCCTGCGATTTGGACGCCCGTTACTTCGACCATTGAATCGGCATCAAAAATTTCTCCTAAAGTTATTAAAATTTCCATTGATTTTTTTGCAGCCTTTCCGTACTTGCCATTAAGCATTTCTTGTTCTTCTTGTGATAGTTTCATAATATTCCCCTTCAACTAAAATATTTGTCTAAATTAACTTTTGGGAACTCTGCCAAATCGTAACTCTTTCCCTTTGCTACGATAGGTTTCGTCAAGTCAAAACCGATTTTTGTGGTCATTTTGGTGCCAGGTTCAGCACTTGGGTCGAGGCTACTTCCAGGCTCCTTATCTTTCACGATCATTTTCGTGTCTCCTTGAAATCTAGTGGCCATTGCCCATTCTACTGAAAGTGGGTCATAAATATTAATGTCTTTGTCCACAATAAAAATATGTTTACAACTTCCATGACCGGCAAAAGCTCCTGCTATTGCTTTTTTTCCATCTTCCTCGGAATTCTTATCTATCTGAACGATTGCGTGAAGCCAAGAACATCCTCCTGGATTTACATTTACATCAAGACATTTCACACCCATTTCATTAACTTTTGTAAATATTGTAGGTTCTCTAGGCATCCCCATCAATATTTTATGCTCTAATGCTCCAGGGAGCAAGGCTTGCCAAATAGCGTTTTTTCTGTGCGTGACTTTTTTTACTTCAAAAACGGGTTCTTCTCTTATTACATCGTAAGTTTCTGTTAAATCCACGAAAGGTCCTTCCGAATGTTTTTCTTCTATGTAGACCCTTCCTTCAAGAACGAATTCTGCTTCAGCAGGAATCGTTAAATCAACAGATTTGGCTTTTATAGTTTTAATTGGCTCTAAAGCATTAGCTATTGTTAATTCGTCAACTCCTGCTTCTACAGAAGTAGCTCCCGCAATTAAAATGTTTGGAGGGTTTCCAATGCAAAAGGCGACTTCAACTTCACCATTTTTCTTTAAAAATTGATGAAAATGCCTTCCAGCAACAATACGAGTGGCAAATTTCTCCTTTGAAAATTGCATGGCTCGATGAAAATCCATATTTTGGCCGAGATCTGGATCTCGGGTAACGACTACAGCAGAACTTATGTAATTACCACCATCTTTTTCGCAGTGATATAAAATCGGTATTGTATCTAAATCCACGCTTGTTTCTACTACTTCCTGGCAGGGCGCACTTGAAACAATTTCAGGATCAGAACGCTCCTTAATCGCTCTTGAAAGCATGGGAATGAGTTCGGCGGGGTTAACTCCAAAGTACGAGGAAATCGCGTCTTTAGTGCAAAAAAGATTTCCAACAACTCGAAAATTCGATTCTTTCACCTTATTAAATAATACCGGTGTTGGTTCCATTCCCTTTAGAATTCCTGAAATTTCCAAGGTCTTTGAAACTTCGACATCGACTTTTTTTAATATTCCTTGCTTGTCAATATTTTCTAAGTGTTCTCTAAATCCCATAATATTCCTCTCAATAAATAAACTTAATATTATATAAGAAAAATAAGTTGTATCTTAATTTGATATAGTTACATGAAGGGTAAATTTTAATAGTTTTTTGAAAAAATCCTGATTGTGTTGAAAATAATATTATCAATTATAAATTGAAATATTCAGATATATATTAAGCCTTATTTGAATGGAAATAAAAAGTTGAACAAATAATATTATCAAAAATAGAATTAAAATATGTGATCTACAGGAATATACATCGGAATCCAGTTTAACATGCCGACAGCCGTATATGAAGCATTTGTTTCGTCTTTGGGAAAAACTCTTCTCATTTCATATTCCAATATGCTTTCTTTTTGTGTCGTGTGTGCGACGCGTACCAAACCGTCTTTAAGGAACCTCGTATCCAATCTATCAGTATGAACTAAATCATCAGATTCCAAGACGGCATATAAAGGAAAGAATCTCGTGTGGAAACCCGAATGTCCTTTTGGACAATAATTCAAACCCTTAACATTAGGGATAATGCATCCCTCGTCGCAAAAGTGCAGAATAAATCCTCTATGGGCGTTTTCCTCGTGTTCTGTAATTCTGCCTAAGACGAAGTCTGGTTGTTTAGTTCCCGCTTTCCACATTTCGTAATCTTGAACGCTTGCTCTCGTCTTATTCTTGATAAAGTCGTTTACTTTGGGACCTAAATCAATCACGTCTTTAAAGCTCGGCTTTACTTTCAGCAATCCTGATATGCAGGTTGCGCCGGAACCATACGATCCGAAATAGATTGTATCGTTGTCTCTTGCGTGATTTTCGAGAATATAACAGACTTGGGCCCAGACAGAAGCGTTGTACATGTTACCAAAATGCATTGGCACTCTCAGATGAGGCAACACCCTTCCTTTAACATTCGATACCACCCAATTTGAAAAATGTTCCAAGCTGTCCGAAGCCAATCCTTTTTCTTTTAGTTTAAGGTAAAGATATTCGGGAACGACGCTAATATCTTGTAGCATTTTATCAAATTTTGTAAAAATCGAAGTCGTAAAATCTTCATTATTTGTTTTTGACAATAATTTATTTAGGTTTGTAACCCAGCGCTTTTCTATTATTTGTTGAACGCTCTTTAAAGCTAATTTGGAAAAAGGGGCGTGAAATGCGTAGAAATCTGCGTAAAAATCTCCGATCTGATTTATCAAGTCGTCGTAAGCGCTTAATTGAAAGCTTAAATAGGTATCAACGGAGTAATGACCAAAGACTTGTGCGTCCTGTTCGTTAGCGGGTCTAAAGAAATCGTTCACATTTCCAGATACTTTGCCAAATTTCTTGCTAAAGGACGCCACACGAGGGTTCTTTGAAATAATTAAAGCAATTGCTCCAGAACCTTGAGTTGCTTCGCTCGGAGATCCAATTTGATATGAAGAAATATCGGCATTAATCACTAGTGCCTTAGAAATTACATCTTTTTCAATTAAAGCAACTGCGTTCAGTAAAGCTAATGTTCCACCTGCACAGGCGTTGTAAATGTCTTGTGTTATTGAATTTTTAGAGATTCCTAATAGCTCTGCAAAAATATTAGAAACAGACTTTACGGCGTAAGTAACTGTTTCCGTACCGACAAAAACTGCGTCTATTTCTTTAGGATTAATGTTACCTCTTAATAGAGCGTAATAACCCGCTTTTAAACCAATAGAAATGATATCCTCGTCTACTTCGGGAAGTCGCATTTCTTTTAAAAGAAGGCCTTTCTTGTATTTATCTGGATCGACATTTCGTTTTTCAGCAAGATCGCCAATATCCATGTAATGTCGCGGTGCGTAGAACGCAATTGAGTCGATTCCGATATTTGTAAATAAATATTCGTTTCCCATCATGATGAAATTTCACCGGGATATGTTGATATATAAGGTTTAAAATAAGAGTTAAATTTTTCGTTTTTAATAAGAACCTATAATGATCTTTTACTTAAAAGATTATTTATCTAAAAAAGTAAGATATGACGATTTAACGATCATTTCTGGGATAAATTTATTTGAAATATAAATAGTTTTTCAATAACTTAACGCTTTTATTGGTTAATCTATTTAATTTTATACTTTTTTTCTCTAACATTTTACGAATATTCAAATTGTTTTATAATATTTGAAAGAAATTAATAATTTTTACTTAAAATATATTTTAAGGATGGAATTCTAATAGGTGTATTTTCCATCAAAAAGCTTTTTACGCTTGCTATATATTGTTTATTGATATAATATAAATAATGTTTTTATTCAAAAGCGTATTTATTTAATTAAGGAGATCGTTAAATATCAAGCACTTTTATTAATAAAACCAAAACATACATTTCTCAAGTGAATCATTAATTGGAAAAACTACTCGAATTTGATGGAGATAGATTACCACTTCATGTGGGACTCATACCTGATGGAAATCGACGATGGGCTAGAATAAATAATGTCGATACAAAAATAGGGCATCTTTCTGGATACGAAGCTCTACGAAAAATAATATTTAGTTTTTTCGATTACGGGATTACTTATTTATCGATATATTGTCTTTCAATCGAAAATGTGAAAAAAAGGAGCGAAATTGAACTTAAATATCTTTATAAGATCATCCAAAAAGCGTGTGAAACTATAAAGAACGAACCATTGGTCGTTAAAGAAGAAGTAAAAGTAAATGTTTTTGGAAGGACTCACTTATTGCCAGATTTTGTTCAAGAAAGCCTCCAAGATTTAATGGATTTCACAAAAGATTACAACAAGAACTTTTTAAATCTTCTTATAATGTACGATGGACAAGAAGAAATAGTAGATTGTATGAAACAAATGATCGCCAATAATGTAGATCCTAGAGACATCACACCAAAAACGATAAAACAATTTTTATATTCTTGTGAACTACCTGAATTGGACTATATCATTAGGACTGGAATGGATGACGGAGCTAGAATTTCCGGTTTTTTACTTTGGGATGCTTCATATGCTGAATTTAAATTTAGAAATGATTATTGGCCTGATTACAACGAAGAAATGTTGGTCGAGGATTTAAAAGATTACATCCAAAGACATAGAAGAAAAGGTAAATAATTATTTTTGCGTCAAAAATGTCAAGTTTCTATCGTTTTTATTTTAAAGAAATGACACTTTTTGCTAAATATATATAATATGTCTTGATAATAATTATGTAATAATAATAAAAAACGAGACTATCAAATAAGAACATCATGAATGGTTCAAAATCAAGTCAACCAATATCTCTCGTCCTTAAAAATTACCCCACGCATTTATTAATACCTTCTATTGATAATTTATTGGTCTTTCAAGCAATCAATTATTTAGGGGAAAAAAAGGATTATTTTTTCGAATTTCAAGGTCAAAACCTAAATGTAGAAGTTCAAGAAGAACTCACTCAATCAATAACATTTAATTCAGGGGAAACGAAGGAATTCACCATTAAATTCATCCCCAACGCCGATGGACAAGCAAAGTTAATTATGAATGTCTTTTCTCTAAGTATTGTAAAAAAGAAAATAACCATTCAAGTCGTAAGAAATTCCGTACTAAAAAATAAGACAAAGAAGCACTTTCAAAAATACAAAATAATTCTAAACGATCAATTTGACAATTTTGATGCTAATCAATTCTTTGTTAGTCTAAGCGATCAAGATATTACAATAAAAGAAGAACAACTAAAGGTTAAAAGTTCTGGTCCTGATAAAGATCAAGATCTTAAATACTTGGCAAAAGCACATATTGTCAAGAGGAATATTCAAAAAGCACTTGAACTTTCCTTACAAATTTCAAATGAAGATGAAAAATATCATTTTTATTATGATCTAATCCGTGCTTATGCTGCAATCGATTTACCAACAACAATGCAAATTGTTGATAGTCTACAGGACGAAGAAAAAAGAGCTTCAATAATTGAAGGCATAACCTCTCAAATAAGCAAGCACGATCAAGAAAAAATCCAAGAATTCTTATCTTTAATAAAAGATCCTGCGAAAAAGCAAGACCTATTAGTGAAAATCATTGGTCGACTTATTAAAATTAATCCTCCTATGGCATTCGAACTTTCCCATCTCATCCCTAACGAATTAATAATAGCTAAAATTTTTATAAATTTAGCTCGAAGGTTCAAAAAATTAAATAACACGCCCGAAGCTGTAAAAACACTTACCCAAATTCTTAATATATTTCAAAATTCGCCTAAAATAAACCTGAATCAAGGCAATCCTCAAGGACAAGTATACGAATTTGTTAAAGATATTGTTCATTTAATCGCAGAAATAGACAATCCAAATTCGGCCTATTCTGTGATTGATGGCATTAAAAACGAAAATTTGAAAAAACAACTCCTTGACGATTTAGGAAACATTTTAATCGAAACAAAAGAGGAGATGAGAAAAGTTCAAGAACGTAATCTCGTGTTTTCGCAATATTTATTGTTTAATGTTTTAGTTTCGAATGTGAGCGAAGATATAAAATATTTCTCTGAAAATGGAGGGAATATCAGCTTAAATTTGCTATCTCAAGATTATTCCTTTAGAGCAATGTTCTTTTCATTATCCAGACTTTCTTTCAACATTTTTCCCTTTATGGAAAGATTATTTTTCGATTTGAATAATCAAATTGCGTTTTACATTTATCCTTCAAGTAGTGATAACCACATCAAAGAGACTAACGCATTAAATCATAGTATAAACAAGTTTATCAATCCGAATAAACTTGCTCCTCAAATACGCATTTATAATTTGGATTTTATACCTTATTTAGGAACTCCAACTGTAATACTTAGCGCCAGAAGCGAAGCACTTCAATCGAGGATAGAGCGGCAAGTTAAAAATATAAATATTGTTGTTGATAATAACATATTTAATGATGGAGCGACTTCGGAGTTATTAAATCGAATCTATGGAAGACTTTCCTCTTCAATAGTTAACATCGTTTTATCGTACGAATTAATGAACGATTTCGAATTGCTTAAAGCTTTAATGCAAGCTTTAATATAGATGTGTTTATAGAATTATAATATCAAGATAAAAATAGAAATTAAACAAATTTAAACATGTAACATAAACAGAAAGGGGATACGGATGGTCTTTGAACAGAGGGATAATAAATCTAAAGGTCCAAGTGCGGGTGATCGATTTGCACAGGCCGTTAAGAATAAGGAAATTAAGAAATCCAAAAAATCAAAAGAAAAGAAAAAGAAAAAAGATAAAAGCTCAAAAAAATCATCGCACTCTGCATTTTCAACAAGCAGTCAAGTTTCTCAAGAGCGTCGAGCACCAATTGGGGGGATCTCTTTAGGTGAAAAAATAGATCGTTCTTCAGACAAGTTATTTGTTGGACACGATTACCGTGAAGTATTTAGTTGGGAGTACGAAAGATCTTGGGCCGATATTCTCATGGATGTTGAACACTGGCACCTGATGCCCTTTACCCTTGGAATAGAACAAGAGTTAATCGTGGCAGATGATTATGGAAACTATCTTCCTGGGGATGAAATGGTGTTTCGAATGAGAGAAATCGTTAAAGACGCTATAAAAATGTTAAAACAACTCATTAATGGTCAAAGATCGGACTTTTTACCCATTCCAGAATATATAAAATCCAAGATATTAGTCCCTCCTTATGGAAGAGAAGATTTGGAAAAAGGATATGTAATGGATATTAGATATAACTTACCAGAAGGAAACGCATCATCTGAGGTAGACATTGATTGTTTTGGACGGGATGGAAATGTTACAGCCATCACCTATATTTTAGAATTAGTAACTCCACCTTGCGAATATGTTGAGGAACTTGCTTTTTGGGCGTCAACATTGTTTTTATTGGCAAAAAAAACCCTTCCAAAAGATTTGAATATTATTGCCTCGGGAATCAATCCCGTCGCACGAGAATACACTCGTGGGCTCACGCAAGCGGATCACTTCCATATTGGTTCCTTTAAGGGTGGACATATTGAAAAGGCGATGGTATATTCAATGCTGAGAAATTTCATTCCACACCTAATTGCCCTTTCGAATAATTCACCGATCATAAACAATAGGCCAACTGATGTGGTTAAGATTATTAACGGTCGAATCACTGCTCCAAATTGCATTCGATCGCTTCGATTGAAATATAACGAGACCATGTTATCCCCTAACATGCCTAAGGGGTTTCTCCCGTACCTTACATCTACCGATCAAAGAGGAGTTCAGACTTTCTTGGATGCAGTTGAAAAAGCAGGTTTGGAAGACGCAAGAATGGTTGATTGCTTCCCTTTTACAGATTTTGGAACGATAGAGCTCAGAGTCTGCGACGCTCAGATATCCATTTGTCGGAGAATTGGGATGGCAATACTCATCCAAACCTTAGCCTACAAGGCTAGGAAATTGCTCATGAAAAAGAAATGGGTTCCAAACGCAGGAGCTCCAACTATATCTTTTAATAGGAAAGGAGCCTACGAACGCGGACTCATATCACTTTTCAAACCACAAAATCTTACGCACGAATTCCTCGCAAAAAATGATCCTAATTTTGCAGAACAATACCTCGGTCCAAAAAATGACCCGGTTAATTACATGACGCAAGCAGTGCAAAGAATGTTTTTTTATATCAAACCAGAATTGGTTGAACTTGGATTCTTATATTCTCCGTTTCTCAAACCCCTATTGATGAGCGTTTTTGGTGAAGTATCTTACGCAACTGCTCCCATGAGCGAAGCGGAATATCAATTATCGCTTTACGATTATAAGGTTAATCAAGGAGAAGACCCTAACATTCTAAACGATTTAATCTATTTTACTACTGAATATTGTAAAGATCCTATAAGTCATCCCCTTACCGGTAATTTAACTCTTCCAAAAGAAATGAGGGATTAAAGATAATTATTATTAAAAATTAGATAACTGAAAGAAATGCTCAAAGCCACTATAGAACAGGACGGAAAAATAAAGGAAGAAAACATATTCGTAATCGACTGCCACTCTCACCTCGGAAAAGATGTGGATGGTGCCATGATGATGAATCCATTGGCACCTTCTGGAACTTTTGATTTTTGGGGTAGCGTCCAAGGAAAATTAAGTCAAGAATTAAGTAAAACAAATGAATATTCTTTTTCAACAATGTTAAATGGAAGACCTGCGAGAATATCGTGGTCTTTTGAGCCATTTCCGTTTACTGATAAAGTATATACTAAACTTGAATCAATAAAAGGCAGATTCTCCGATCTTAAAGCGAAAGCCAAGTTTTATACCTTCATTGACCAAGCGGTGTGTTTTCCTTTCCAGGACGAGTTTCGCGGTAATAATCCCGAAGCGTTGTATAGAGCTAGCAACTTGAATGTGTCTCGCTTTACAACAAGATTCCCCTTTTCGATGAAATTGATTGGATACGCACGATGCGATCCGATGGAAGGACAAAAGGCAGTAAACGAGGTACAATTTGCCAGAGAAGTTCTTGGTCTTCGTGGACTCAAGCTTCATCCCCGTTCTGAAGGGTGGATAGACAATATTAAATCAGAAAAAGCAATTAATGTTCTAATCGAGGCTGCAAAACACTCCATGCCCGTTATTTTTGACACGCGCGGGAAGGGTTCTATAATCGCAATTGGAGAACTTATTAAATCCACGAGAAATATCATTCAGAACAAGCATCCAGATATTTTACCTCATTTTAAAGTTATTATTGCTCATTTTGCTCAAGGAAATATTGGAGATCACGATGTTTATAATACGATCGTTCAACCCAACACTTACGGAGATCTCTCAATGCTACACGGCGAAGGTGCAGGGAATTTTTTCAAGGATTTTCGACATTGGTTCAATGCTAATGGTAAGAAAAGCGTTGACAATCGAGAATGGTCGGAATATTTGATTTTCGGATCAGATTATCCATATTTTGGAGACGTGCATGCTTCAAAGCTTATCATTTATATCATCAATAAAATGTTTTTTGATTCAGGTGGTAGTATTCAAGATGTTAAGAATATATTAGGTCTTAATCAATTAAGACTTTTACCCGAATATAATTTACCCCAAACCAATACGAACGCTTCGAATTTACCTAGTACGATCGTCTCAAATTTACCTATTAAAGGAAAAAACTTGCTTTCAACTCGAGAAATGGCAATACACGCATTAACAAAACTCATTGCAGATAATCAAATTGAAATCAAGAACATGTGCCTTCAATTCAATAAATCATGGGAGGAAATAAGCTCTGATGTATTATTAACGCTCTCGTCAACATTTAAAGACCAAAACATTAAATTATTATTAATGGATCTTATCAAGGATAGGGTTTCTCTTCTCGCTCCGTTAAGTAATAAGTTTGCGTGGAATAAATTCGGTTATAAATATTTCAATCCTGAAGATAGAAGTGGTTTAGATTCTATTTTTACCCAAACTTTCCTTGCTTTAACTCAAGATAAAATAATTGAATGTTTAAGTCCTATCTTTAGTTAAATTTATTTAATCCAAGGGAATTGTAAACGAGAATTTAGCTCCCTTGTTTCTTCCCTCAGATTCAGCCCAAATTCTACCACCATGTAATTCAACTATCTTTTTCGAAAGGTAAAGTCCCAACCCCGTGCCTTCTATTCCTAAGTCCATCCCTTGGCCGTAACGTTCTATCTTACCAAATTGGGTGAATAACCTTGGCATTTCCTCTGGAGTTATCCCAACACCATTATCTTCTATAGAAATAATTATTTCGTAGTCTTTTTGTTGGGAGGTTATTATTATTGTACCTTTAGGAGGCGTATTTTTTATGGCATTAGTAAGAAGGTTTAAAATTACATCGTGAATCCTTTCTTTTTCGATGTTACATTCTAAATTATGGTCAAGATTTTCTTGTATTATTTGGTTTCTACTTCCTGCCAAGTAAGAAATCTCTTCGATTGTATATTTTATTAAAAACGAAATATCTTCTTTTGATTTTTTGAGGTGAACCTGTCCTGATTCGAGTTTTGAACTTTCAAGCAAGTCAAACACGAGATTTTCTAAACGAGTGCATCCCTTTTTAATCTCGCTTACTATCGATAAAACTGGAGGAACTAGTTTTTCCTTATGAAGCGTGAGTAAGAGGTCAGTAAATCCTTTAATTGCGATGAGGGGTGTTTTTAATTCGTGAGATGTTCTTCTAATTAACTCCGTCTTTAGGTTATTAATCTCCTTTAAACTTTCTTCTAATTTTTTATGTTCTGACACATCTCTAGAAAGTAACAAAATCTTTGTTTCTCCGTTCTTATCAATGTAAGAATTTACTTTTACTTCAAGCCACACGAAATTGCCGTTCTTGTGCTTGAATCTTAGGTCTATTGTCAGAACTTGATCTTGCTCCAAAATTTTTACGATCCTGCTACCTTTCTTTCTATCTTCAGGGTGGATTAATTTCGGATCGTTTAAATTTTTTGGAAAATCTTCCTTTGAATAACCCAATATCTTCTGATGCGCGCGTTCGTTAAAGTATTCAAATTTAAAATTTTTATTGACGATTAAGATGAGATCGTTAGCGTTCTCTGCAATAAGCTTGTATTTCTCTTCCGATTCCTTAACTAAAAGCTCCGATTTCTTAACTTCGGTGATATCCATCATTGAAATGAAATAACCAATTCCGGCCTCGTATTGCATTGGTTTTGAAAATAACTCCCAATAGATGATATCGCCGTTTTTCTTCAAACTTCTGAAAAAGTAATGATTGGTATAATTGTCTGCATTTTGTATTCTTTCTTCCAACTTGCCCAAGACGGATTCTTTATCGTCTGGATGGACTGTTTTTTCGGTAAATATTCTTGGGTTCCATTTTCTTATTTCCTCTATGTCATATCCCATGATATCGGCTAGTCGCCGATTCACATAAGCGAACTTACCCTTCTTGATAATAATCGTGCCCGTCATCGACTCTTCGGCAATTGCACGGAATTTCTCTTCCGATTCTCTTAATTTCTGTTCGGCAATCTTTTTATCCGTTATATATTGAATAATTGCTTGAATTACATCTTTGTCGCCAATCTTAACGATGTTGCATTGATATAATACCCATTCTATCTGATCTTTTCCCTTATGAAACTGAATTTCACGGGGTCCGACGGGTTTTCCCTCTAATAACAATTGAAAATCTTCTTGAACGCCTTCGTGGAATTCTTCTGGTAGCGAGGTAAATTCAAAAATACTATTACCAATTAATTCATCTCTAGATTCATTACTAAAATATTCCATGGCGGGATTAAAATCAATGATCGCTCCATCCATATCCACTAATATTATTGCGTTTGGAGACGATTCGAATAGATTCCTGTATCGTACTTCTGATTCTTTTAATTTATCCTCTGCTACCTTTCTATCGTCTATGTTTTCAATAATTACTTGAATGATCTGTTCTATTCCAATTGTTACGATGTTAACTCGATAAATAACCCATTTGAGTTGTTCCTCTTTATTATAAAGCTTAATTTCTCTAGGTTCAACGGGCTCTCCTTTTAGTACCTTCTTGAAATCCTCCCCAACGACCTTTTGATACTCTTTGGGGAGTGCTGGATAATTCAAGAAGGGTTTTCCGATGAAATCTTCCTTTGAGAATCCCGATACTTGTTCGGCAGCAGGATTGCAATCGATTAAAATTCCATTCATGCTTATTAAAAGTATCGAATGCGAAAAGCTTTCAAACAAGCTTCGATATCTTTCCTCTGAAAGCTTGAGTTTTTCTGCTGAAAGTATTCTTTCGATCGCAGTACCTATCTCGCGTCCAATAGAAATGAAAACATCCTTGTCAAATGTTGTAAATTCGTTTTTTTTTTTTGAAGTGATATTAAGAGCTCCTAATATGTTATTACTCGAAGTTAAAGGAATGATGGCATTAGATAAAATTCCCCATTTTTCATTGACTTTAGAGTTAATAATCTCGTGGTTTTCACTAAAATATGCCTTGTTCCTTAAGAAGACCTGAGCATATGGCTCCTCATTTATGTTTCTAATTTTCGTATATTCAATAAAATCGTATGGTAAATTTTTATGATATGATAATTCTGCAATTTTATTTGATTCATTAACAATGTATATGCCACCACCGTCGAAATCCATTGTTTTCAAACAAATATTGAGCACTAAATCTAAATAAATCTTGAGGGTTTTGGCTTTATTGCCTGCTATGATAATCTGGTTTAATATGGTTAATTTTGTAGATTCTTCTTTGATTTGGTTTTCAACTTTTTCCTGTACCGATTTATCGTAGACTAAAGTTGCGATGATCTCTTGACCTTCCGAGAGAATTTTTACGAGGTTTATTTCTACGGGAAAAATAGTTCCGTTTTTTTTCTTGTGAAGGCCTGTAATAATAACCCCATTTCCTATGGGCAGCACCTTCCAATATTCTTTTTTATTGATTGTAGGAATTTCTTTAACTTCTATATCATTTATGTTCATTTGGAGGAGTTCTTTTTTCGAATATCCGGTAAATTGCATTGCCAATTCATTAATACTTAAGATGTTTCCCTCTAAATCGTGTGTAAAAAACGCAAAAGATCCTTTTTCAACAATTGCGGAAAGTTGATCCTTTAACTCTTGAATGATTTCAGATGATTCTTTCAATAAGGTGAGATCTTTGAAGATGGCAAAGCTTCCGTTGAAATTACCTTCTGAGTCTATTATGGGAGATGCCGAAACTAAGACGGGAATCTTTGAACCATCCTTCTTTTGGAGTATTATCTCATATCTGTTACTTTTTCCCTCCTTGCGATGTTTAATCTGATTTTCTGTTATTGATTTTGCATCTTTGTAGATAACATCGTATATTGGCCTTCCAAGAAGCTCGGTTTTATTGTATTCTAATAGCTTGTAAATCTGAGGATTTGCGTAAATCATTAACCCTTCCTTATCGGTCATTCCTAATCCTTCGTCTATTGTTTCAACAAGTAAGTTAAACTCGCGTCTATATCTTATATTTTCTTTGTGCTCTGTAAGGTCTTCTAATATTGTCTGAAAGAAGGTTTTATCCTCAATTACTACTAACGAAGCAAGACACCTTAGCCAAAGTGATTTCTCGTTATTTATGAAGTATTGGAACTCAATTGGTTCTCCAATTTGACCTTTCTTTATACTTGCAAGAACTTTTTTGAATTCCTCTTTTATATGGTTAATTTGGCTTAATTTGAAAACATCATCAATTGATATACCAATGAATTGATTCTTGTTTCCATTAGAAAATAATAAGTTTTCACATTTGGGATTGCAATTAATAAAATTATTTTTTAGATCAAATAATGCTAAGGCAAGTGAAGAGTTGTTAAACGAGGTCCAATAAACATTTTCTTTCCTAGGCGTCTTCAAGATAAATTTCCCCCGATTTACTTGAAAGTATATAAATACTGTCTTAAATATACTATTTTGATTTTATCTATTTAAATCTTCAATCGTTCTTTTTTCAAATTTCGGCAATCTTTAGAAAAATATTGAAATTCAGCACTATTTCTTTATATTTTCTTATAATTTAATTAAAATTACAATTTAGATAAAGCCTCCTCTTTTAAGGTAAAAATTACTTTATTGCTTAACGATTAAATAACTTACGATCTAAGGCGTTATATAAATTTTAAAAATAGAATTTGTCATGTATTATGAAATTTTAAAAGATTTATATTTGTAAATGATACATTCTGTATAAAATTATCACCATTTATTTTCAATGATACCTTGAACTATATTAAATTGAGAAATACACTCTATTCGTGATTGATATTGATTGGTACATTATTAATTGGATATAACGATAAAACCGGACCATTTATTGATATTCAAATCCCAAGCCTTCTTTTAGAAGTTGAGGATATTGACGTTTCGTATTTAAAGGAGTTATATCAAGAACAGAGAAATCTAATGGAAGGCCCTACATATATGATTAAACAAATCAAGCCTGAATTGTTCGCGTGTTATTTTTATACTGGATATTCGGTGCTTCATTATGTGGGAAGACCTGGATACTGTGTTTTTGTATTCTATTCTGAGAAAAACGATGTTAACGAAAATCTCGAAGGCATGATCAGGAGGTTAGCACACGAACTACTACCTCAGAAAGAGACGCCTACTTTCTCTTCGCTCTTGCACGATTATTACGAACTTATTAAAAAAGGGGAATTAGGGCAATACTGGGGAGAGATCGGAGAAAAACAGCCTCCCCGAGAAGAAACTATATTAATAACCGAACCCGAGAGCACGATTACGCCCGTTCTTAATGAAAATATGCAAATCCTTAAGGATGAACTTGAAGCAGAAAAAGCAAAGGTTGCTGAACTAAATCTTCAATTAGAAGATCTTAAAAAACAATACGAAAATCTAGAAATTAAACTCAAAGAAAAGACAGAACAATTGGGAGAAAAAGAAAAAAAAAGCGAGGAATTAATTGCGGAAATAAAAATCTTAAAAGAAGTTGATAAAAATTCTGAACATCAATCTGAGACTATAAAAAATCAAGAACGAGAGATAGAGGATTTAAACTTAAAAATAAACGAATTAGGGCAGCAATTAAACGAGGTTGTGGAATTAAGAAAAATCGCTCAAAACTCCAAGCAACAAGAAGAAATAATTGAAAAAAAATCAAAAGAATTCTTAGATTTACAATCCCAATTTACCAATCTATCAGCAAAATTTGAAGAACTAACAAGTCAAAACGCGAACTTAGTAAAAAATTCTGAAATAATCCAAGAAGAAATTGGATCTTTAAAAAATGATAACAACAATTTCTTAACAATCATTACGGATCTCAAGCTAGAGTTAAAAAAAAAGAAAGAAGAAATCGTATTTGAAAAGCGAGAAAAGGAGAAAATTGACGATGAAATCATAGATTTAAAAAAGGAAATTAAAGTTCTCCGGCGCGAGAGAGATCACTATAAGCAAATTGTGAAGGAAAAAAACTTATTGTGAATACTTCCTTTATAATTATATTTTTTCTATACTGATACTAAATATCACTCAAAATTTTAGAGGTTTCCTTAAACACTTGTCGCAAAATGTTTTCACATAGATTTTTATACATTATCTATATATATTAATATAATTACTTCAAAAATTTTCTTTAACAAAAAATAAAATAGGTGTCTAACATAAGTATCGATACTAAAAGTTTCGATAATATCCTTTCCAAGATAATAAAGAGCGAAAGCGGAATAAAAAAGGTCATCTTGGTTGATAGAACGGGCTTAACGATCGCAAGCGTGAGCAAATTCTCCTATTTTCCCGCAGATGTGGACGGTATTGGTGCGATCGCTAGCGCCGTGTTTTGTGCTTCTGAAGAACAAGGAAAAAATCTCGAACTTGGCGATCTCGATATCGTCACCTCTGAATTTTCGGGGGGAAAGATTTTTGCCGCTAGTTGCGGACCAAAAGGTGTCCTTTGTTTGATTTCCGACCCAGATATCAATATAGGATTGATCAGGCTCATTTTAAAACGCTCGGGAGACGAACTTAGAGAAATACTTGACGAATTCTTGTCTGAGGTTCCAGAAACCTTGGATAGTGGTCTAGATCTATCGGATCTTGACGAACTTACGCCGGATTAGACGAAACTTCATTTTTTTCATTCCCTTTTTTGAAAACTATTGTTCTCACAAAGATTTCAAATCCATTAAACGATAAAATTTAGTCGTATACTTTTCCTTTCAAACTTTAGGGTTTAATTATGTAATTGTATTATCCTACCTATAAAGAATTGTTGAAATGTGTACTGAACCGAAATCTTTTATACCTACATGTTCTATATTATGAATTATGAGCATAATAAGCTTCTTTATAGATATAGAATTAAAACTAAAACAATACAAAGCCTTGTTTTTATTTTTGTTTTTGGTTTGGCTAGGAGGTTTTACTTATTACGCGTTTCATTATCCCGTGTGCGATGTTTGGGCGATCCTCTTGTATTCCTTAGCAATACGAACTCCCCCCTATCAAAGCGATTTTTCGAGTTTTTACACTTTAGCGTGGCCTATTTTGCTTGAAGTTATTGTTTTTGGATTTATTGCAGGGGAATTATTAGAAAAATACAATCCCGTAATTACAAGCAAGATAATTGCGAAACATAAGCGAAATCACACTTTAATCATAGGATATAGCCATCTAGCCGAGAGAGTCATCGAATATTGCGTTAAAAATAAAAAGTCCTTTGCATTAATCGAAGATCGCCAGGAAAGTGTTGAAGACTTAATTAATGGAGGACACCCGGTCGTGATTGGAGACCCCACACAAGTCGTTAATCTCGAATTAGCGAGCGTGAGTAAAGCTAACGAAGTGTTCATACTTTTGAGTGATGTACGCGTTGCGGTCATCTGCGCTGAAAAAATAAGAAAATACAATCCCGAATGTCCATTATACGTGCGAGTACACGAAGAACACGTGCAAGAATATCTCAAGCAACCTCATATTAGAGCCTTTCCTTTTTCCACGTCGCAATGGTCAATGAACGATGTTGAAGAATGGATTGAAGGTAAAAAGGGTAATGTTATCGTGATAGGGCGAGACATGTTGACTCACCGGATTGCTTATAGAATATCGCAACAAGAAGGAAGGGAGATTTACCTTTTTGACGATGTGAATGATGGGATAGAATTCGAAGTAAATCAAAGATTGCATCTTATCAACGAATGTGCCTGTTACTTATCCGATATTGAACCACATGTGGATTTAAGAAAGGTGTCCCAAGTATTCATTTCTTGGAAAAAAGGTACACAGTTTGACGAGGCGCTTTATTTAACCTCTGTTTTCCGCAGGTTTTACCCCGAAATCGAGATTTTCGTCCGTATATTCGACGACGAACTCGTTGAAATAGTAAAAAAATACGGTGCTAAAACTTTTTCTTCTTCGTATCGAGCGTTTAAATTACTCCAAAGAGTCGTAAATAAAGATTCATCAATAGCACTATAAAAATAAAATAAAAATAAAAAACTTAAAGAGATAACTGGGCGTCGCTTGCCCTGTATTCTCCCGAACCTTTTATTTCGTATAAAATCTCAAGCGTCTCGTTTTCTTCTAATGTTTCGATTTTCCATATGAGAGTATCCGTTCCAACTTGGTCAGTTATTTCCGTAGGTTCCAAGGAAAAATCCGAGTAAGTAAAATTATCTGGAACTTTATCAAGTAGGACGAAATTATTCAAGGGCATGTCCCCCACATTTGTATATAACAATTGGATTTGATAGCGACCTTCGGTTCCAATCGGAATGATTTCCTTTCCAACCCGATATTTTCTCCTGATATGGATGACTTTAATAACGGGAACTTGATCCGCTTCGGGCACAAACTCGATTTCTTGGCCTTTAGGATAAGTATTAGCAGTATATAAGACATCAGTTTCAAAAATGGCGTCTCTTTGCGGTTTTACCATGTGTATCGGATATTCGAGCATGATTTTGGATTCAGGTTCGAACATGCCAGTAGGCGCGTCTTTTAAACCTTTAAGCCGTACTTGAATTATATCATCCTCAATCATAATAGCCCCTTCTGGAATTTCGATTTTATTACCGTCCCAATAAAGGGTTAGCTCTTCGATCATGGGGGCTGTGAATTGGTCGTCGAATTGCTTTTGGAGAATAAAAACATCGTTTAAAGGAGCTGAACCGTTATTTTCAACAACTAAAATTGCTTTAATGTCACAATTTTTATAGGAGGGAATCAAAATCTCGTTTTCTTCTGCTTTAAGACCTGTTGCAAGTTCTTCTATTTCATAGGAAACAGTACCAGTTATGCTAGCTAGGACTAATCCTACTTCTTCCAAGGAAATGGTACCAAGCATGTTTGTCTGTATTTCGGGAAACAATTTGAAGTCAACTTTCTTTTCGAAGGAGGGATAATCCTCGCTTTCGTATCGCCACGATTCAGAACGCCATTCCTCGCCCGACGAAAGCAAGAGTTTTGGTTCACCTGAAAATTGAACGAAGTTAACATCAGGCTCTTTTCGATCGTGAACATTAATATCTATTAATTCTGTAACAAATTCCGAGGGATTTTCAAATACTAAAGTGCAATCCCAAACATCTGGTTCCTCGTCTTTTTCTATCATATCGATGTGAAATTTATTCCTTGAGAGCGCTTTGAATTCGTTTATTTCCAAACCACCTGTAAATGACGATCTTGCTTTATAAGAAAGACTCGTATCGCCGGTTTTTATTAATTCGTGTGTTTCTACTAAAATGTCTGCTGTAAATTTTAATATAATGGTTCCACCAGAATCCAACGATTCAATCGTCCACTCGATTTTTTCCCCTTCGATGGTTGCCTTTCCCTTTGGAGCATAAGTAATTTTTACATTTTCAAATTGTTTCGGTATTGTCTTATTTATAGTAAGCTCTTGGATTTGCTTTTCGAATAGATTGTGTATGGCAATTGCGAAGGTGACAGTATTGGTCTTGTCTTTTGAGATTCCGAAGGATTCGAGACTGTATTGATCGCTTTCGATACCACCATCATACATCTCGTCTTCTGCTTCGCGAATGATACTTATGATTTCTTCTTTTGTTGCGTTTTCTGGCACATCTATAAGGTTATCATCGCAATATTCCAGCAATTGATCCATTGTCCACGATTCTAAATCTGTCTTTTCCTCGTCTTCTTCCATGTATTCGACATCTTCGTCTTCTTCATCTAAAACGGCTGCTCTTAACCTTTCTTCCACATTAGACTCAAAGTCGTATGAATTCTTTTCTTCGCTCGTGCCGTCTATATCATCGTTAAATGTTTCACCTGAGGGGATTATTTCGGATTCTTCTTGTAAATGTGATTGATCATCGTCTTCTCCTTCCAGTTCTTCTTCCAAAACATTTTCAATAATGTCTTCGGAACTTTTATCTTCGTATTGACTATCTTGTTTATTATTCTCTTTAGTTTCATCAGATAGAATTGATGAGTCCTCTTTCTTCTTTTCTTCGGATTCTTCTAGTATGGTTGCTTCTACATCGCTTTTTTTATCTTTAAAGGTTAATAAATGGGCTTCAATATCCTTAGGATTTAATATATCGTTCGCAGAAGGAGAAGTGTTAATATATTCCTTCACCAAGAGAAGATTCTTTTTTTCTCCTGTAATTTGAAAGTCTCGAGAAAATTTGTTATCGTTTTCTTCCGTGCCTAATTCCCTTATCTCGAAATGTGCCTCAAGGTCAGTACTTTCGATGTTTGAAAGATCAAATTCCACATTCCAGACTCTATCTACCTTACTCGGGTTTTCAACAACAAATGTTCCCTTAAAACCAATCGAATTAATACTCACATTGTGATCTTGTTGGATGTTTACCTGCTCTATCACATCAATTAAAACGGATTTTCCTGTTTTTTCCATTTGTTTCGCACCCACCTCACTGGATCGACTATCCATCGGTTGAAATGTGGTGGGCTCCGCAGATTTAGGTGTTTCAACTTTCTTTTTTCTAGCCATGATATTCACTTAAATGATACTAATCCACTTGAATATATAACATTTACTTGGGTTAAAAGATCGTTTTCAATGATAATAATCTGAAAAATCTTGCTCGTTAAGACGCAATAAAGGGGGAATAGACTCTTTTGTAAAAGTCGATTATTTCGGGAGGTATTTCTTTAAAAAAAGAAAGACTTTCGTCAATATTTCTTTCCTTTATGGAATTTAAACCTTTACTCACGAGCGATCGTATCTTAGTTATCAATTCAGACAAATAATCAAAAATTAGCTTCTCAAGTTTATTAAAAACGGTTGATTGGGTTTTTTTTATGTCCATCCTATTGATTGACCTTGATAGATCAAAAATTTTTCTATATTTTTCCAAAGCCTTTTTTAAGTCCTTAGAGACAATGTCATTTTCAAATTCTCTAATAAGTTCATCGATGTTGTCTGATATTTTACGATAATGGGATTCAGAATTTAAAAGCTCCGATTTTATTTTCCCGAGCCGTTTGTTATAATATAGGTCGTTTTTATCAAGTATTTGTTCAATAAGCGCATCAATAATCATTATTGCTTCTGAAAATTGATTTTCTTTTCCCATATTTTGTGCAAGTTGTATATCTTTTTCAATACGCTCAACAATATCGCTAGCTAATTTTTCATCTGTGAAAAAAAACTTGTAATCATATCGCTTTTCCACGCCACGCTCTATGATACACGAGCTTACAATCAGGTTTTTATAAGAGTTTTGCCAAGAGGAAAGGCTCTTCCTAAAACCAACATTCTTCAAGTGGTCTGAGGCGTCTATCCGTTCGATCTTGAGTAAATTTTTCGTCGTAAAAATCTTTTCGTAAAATTTCGCCACATAATCTTTAATCTCGTTAAATCTTCCAATAAATAGGTCTTGGTTCTTTTCAAATACTGAATCGATAATTTCGACCATCTCGAAGGTATCTTTTTTTTAATAAAATCGAACGATTATTCTTTTTCGATTAAAAATATAATTATCTTCTTAAAACTTGCAATAAAGCAGATCATTGTTATCATTAATTAATTTTTGGCTGCAATTTTAAAAAAGAGTTCATAAGAAAATAATTATAAGAATATCGTTCTTAGTATAGTTGTAAGGTCCAATTATTATAAATTATAAGATTCTTTTAAAAGGTAATTCTTCATGGATTTGGGTTTGAAAAATAAAGTGGCTCTTGTTTTAGCCGGCAGCAAGGGATTGGGTCTCGCATGTGCAAGGGAATTATATTTAGAAGGAGCTCATATGGTAATATGCAGTCGTTCTGAGAAGAATTTACTCAATGCAGTTGACGCCATTAAAATACAATCCAAGACCAACGAAATTTTATCGGTTAAGGCTGACGTGAGTAATAAAGACGACCTCAAAAACCTAATTTCAACAGTTATGGAACGATTTGGACGGATTGATATCCTCGTTCACAACGCCGGGGGCCCTCCTTCTGGTTTTATTGAAAGTATATCCGACGAGCAATGGATGATATCTATTGGACAAAACTTCCTTTCTTTCGTAAACATCGCCAATATCATAACTCCCATAATGAAAAAACAAGGATTCGGAAGAATAATAGCCATTACTTCGGTTTCGGTCAAGCAACCGTTAGATAATATGGCGTTGTCCAATAGCACTAGGTTAGGGGTTGTTGGTTTCGCAAAAACCCTCGCAAACGAATGCGCCAAAGACAACATTCTGGTTAATGTGGTCTGTCCTGGACCTAACCTCACCGATAGGATGAAAGAGCTCATCGATTCAACCGTGATAAGAGAACATAAAACCAAAGAAGAAGTAATTGATACTTGGACCAAACAGATTCCTCTTGGGAGATTAGGCAAACCCGAAGAATTGGCGGCGCTGGTTGCGTTTTTAGCCTCAGAGAGGGCGAGTTATATTACTGGAACTGTAATTCAAGTTGATGGAGGGTTTATTAAAGGAGTTTTTTAAATTAACAATTTATTTATTTGAAATTAAGAATTTCTCTGATATTATTTTTGAAAACTTACTTATTTTTTTTACTGAACTATTTTCTTGTCGTAAGAAACTCCAAAAATCTCTACTTCCTTTAAATATCCTTTATAAGCAATCGTGAAGTTTAAATGAGAAACATTCTAATAATATACCTAATCGACACAAAATTTATATTTGTGGTGAATATGAGAGTGAATTTCAAACAAGTAAAATTAAAAAAAAAACATGGCGTGCTCTTGACGCTCGTTACGACCACTTTTTTAATAAATCTAGTTTTATTTGGTGCAATACCCCAAAATGCTACGAATCGCTTACTAATTAAATCTTCCTTTGACGAATCGTATTCCGAAAATTGGATTGCAAACGGGGATTTTTCAACGAACCTTTCGTGGTATGGATTAATTCCAAGTAGTTATAAAGACGATTTTTCGACTAAGATTTCAGGAGGAGGCGCTGATTTAACTGTTATCGGAGATCAAGGCACTTATAACTTCTATGATATTATTGATGATAGTTGGACTTTGGAAAGAAATCAAGATTGGGGACCACTTCCACCTAATAATACAGGTCTTACATTTTATGGAACAGATGATTATGGAGGGTATTTAAGTTATCAATGGCTCGAGGGATCAAACCCAGATGGCCAACTTGGTCAGAATCCTAGCGTTCAATGGAGAAAAACCATACCAAGTACGGAAGTAAGCATGGAAGGTTATGAAATCACATCCGCTTCTCTTCAAGTTACTTTTAATGCTACAGTTACAGCAGGTTCGCTTCCTTCGGGTTCTGGCTATGATAATGGAGGAATAGATGTTCTTGGAGATACCTATGGAGAAGCTGATTGGCAATTTTATGATGGCGATTATGTTCGATTTTATGCCAACCTTGCTGATGCAAATAATTCCATTAGTCCACTCCCTCAAACTTACAACCAATCTAAATTCTTGGGCTTAGATACAAACGCTGATGGGAGTGATAAAGATTATTTCCCAGATAGCACTTTATCACCTATGGAAGGCAGGTTAATAGACGATTTAGATGAATTATTTCAATATAATGACACTAGCTTAACATTAATTGTAGGAATCAATATATTTTGTGAGGACAATGATGATGGTACTGATCAAGATATTTGGGACGAATTGCGTATTAACACAGTTAATTTAACATTCACATACGAAAAAAAGATTGAAAAAGCATCTACAGCGTCGTTTAGGCAAGATGGAGATTTGCTTAGCAATACTGTAGTTGGAAATTCGAGCTTCAAATCTGTAGACAATGTAAACTTGAACTTTGATTATTCCATCGATAAACCCTGGACAAGCGAATCCACGCACTCTAAAATATTAGTTCAATTAAATGGTTTGACTTGCGAAGAGGACGACGACGATTATATCACCTTGATTGATATTCCTAGCACGGGTACGATATACTCTTACAATCGTAGCCTTTCTTCTTATGGATATATAAATGAAATCACTGATTATGTAAATATATCGATTCTCTTGCTCATGGATGACGATTTCAGGCTCACGGAAAACATTACCATCACGATTGACAATGTCGTTCTTGATATCGATTATACATTGGCATTCCTCGATCCACCACCGCCAGAAACACCAGAACCAGAACCTCCAGGACCTTTTGATTACGAGGATTATCTCTGGTTAGTCTACCTACTCGCAATCACGTCTGGAGTAGTGATTGCTGGACTTGGCACATATAGCATTCTTTATGTGACTTACTTGAAATATCCGCCTTTGGTGCGCAAAATTAGAGCGCTTAGGAGGAAAGTAAGAAAGAACAAGTCTCTCACGAAACCAATTCTCGTGAAAAAGCGCGCTACTTTAGAAAATGTTGCATTAAAAGAAAAAATGCAGGTATTAAACATTGATACAAAAGCGATTGCTGCAAGTAAAGCTACGACGAGTGCTGGAGCAGTTCAAAAAATAGCTCCTGGAGATGTATCAGATGTAAGTAAAAAACCTACAGGAGGGAAGTGAATAAAATGCCATTAGGATATATAATATGCAGGTGGTCGCAAAACCAAGGATTAATTATTCCTGCCAGTTACCCCGAAAAAATGACGGTCGACTTGGACGATATGATGCGAGTATTTTACGCCCACGTCACGGGAGCAGGGGCAGAAGGTAATGTGGTTGTTCGATTGGAACGCTCGCAATGTAACGTGGCAAGCTATTTTACTGGAATGGATTCCGCAGATCCCATAATGATTAACTTGATGCTGTCCTACGGGGAAGACCCCGAAATGTTTGGCGAGGCGTATCTCAAGGAGATTAACGAGGAGATCCTCAAGTATACCCCAGAGATAAGCGCAACTAACATGGCACAATCGTACGAAGTGATCAAGCGCTTGAAAGAATACTTGAAATTGGCTTTATTTCAACTAGAGCGCTTGAAGAGCCTGACAAAAGAGCAAAAGCTAGCACAAATATACAGTAGCGAAAAAGGGAGGGCAATTCTTGAGTTTTTACAAGAACGAGCCCGCCCTCGAAAAGAACTACTTGCACTACTAGAAGACAAATTAGGGAGGATCATTGCCAACATCGATTACACTTTAGAGCCTTTCGTAAAAACTTCTCTCGTTCACCAGGATTGGATAGCAGGGCTTGCAGATGTATTCCTTTTTCTCAAATCAGATGTTATTATTTCTAGGATACCTCCTGTAAAATTGGTAGATCAAGCCAAAAGAGGAATTCCAAATCCCTTCTTGGGAAAGCAATATCTCGACGCGCTAAAAGTTTTTTACGCACAATACAAGCCAACAGTCGAGGACAATCTTATCGTTGCGAATAATTTGATGAATCCAGACAAGTACGATTACATCGTTTTATTCCGAGAAAAACCCTACCCTCTAAATAAAATACCCAAGGGTCCTGGTGAAAGCTTTAAATTCATCAAAAACATGTTAAAATCCATGGAAGAGGATAAGGTCATAACGATCGTGAAAGATAAGAAAGGTACCGAGTGGGTCTTCTTATTGTCAGACCTCTGGACAAACACTTTCTATCCCGAGTATATGGTTGATCAAATCAGGAATGACCGACGACAAGGCCTGCTGAAAAAGGAAGTTGCATTAATGCACTTGAAATTACTCGAAAAAGAATATCCAAAAATAAAATAATCAGGTAATGAATCATGTCAAAAGTAAAAACGACCCAAGTATTAGAGCTCATCGGCCTGGCAGAAGACGAGATAGATACTTATTTTAACTTGACCGGAAGAGGTCCCGTGATGATAGGAGAAATAGCGCTCATGTCAAAAGTCGATCGCGCCAGGGCAACTCAAATCGCCCAAACATTATTGCAAAAAGGGCTCGTGCGAGAAATTGCTGGTGCCAATCCTTATTACGAGGCATTGCCGCCATATGTTGCTTTAATGAATCAGATTAGGCAATTTAAAGACACCATTATTAATCTCCAACACACGACACCTACAAACATTCAATATAAATTCAAGGGTATTGAACAACAATCCGAAAAACTCGAAAAATTCAACGATTATAGGAATTACATCAGAAAAGTTCGAGACGAACTCCCTCGCCAATTAAAAACTCACTTCGATTCGTTTAGCGCCGAAATCGAGCAAGTGAAACAATTTCGGGAGATTAAAAAATTTATAACAAACTTGCGAGAGATCGTTCCTTCGGAAATTCTTCAAGAATTGCAAAAAATGGAAAGTCGCTTGGCGAAAATAAAAAAAGAGATTTCAGAACGATTCGAAACCCAATTTCGGGTTCCAGCAATGAAAACAATGGCAGAGAACACCGTTGATGCGGTTATCACGAAGGAATTTTCCGAAATGTCCGCTTACTTTAGGGACAAGTTCGTTAACACGACTCAAGGAATGTTAGACCAAGTCATCAGTCAATTAGCAAATATATCGGATGCCACATTTGATGTCGGGTCGGATCTAGATTCAACCTTCGTAAATATCGAGTCTGGACTAAAGACGGCGTTAAATGACTTGGATTCGAGAATATCCTCTGTACATTCCGATGTGATGCAAGGGATAGAGGACCTAAAAAATCTCTTCCAAAAAGAAGTATTCGAGACGATTCAAGACGATATTGTCGTAAATATAATCAACCAATTGGAAATGTCTGAGGCCACAATGCGGGAATTTTGGGAAAAATCCAAGCTTACATCACTATTAAGCTTCAAGGATGTATGGTTCGTCAGAAGTCAGGAAGGCATGATGGCGCAAATAAACGATTCTATTTCTCGAGTTAAAATGAGGATACAAATCATTTGTCCTACAATAGAACAAATCGATTTAGTTGCGCTCTCGCAGGTTAAGAACCATGTGAATGTCCGGATTTGTACTAGCTTCGACATTAATAATCTCACGCACCAACAAATGATGAATCAAATACGCCAACACTCCAATTTTACGCTTAGGTTTTATCCAAGAGAAAATATCTGGTCCGTGAACAAGGATTTTGAAGAAGTTGTCGTATGTGTTGTCTCAAAAAGCGAATTTGGCGTGCAAATAGCAGGAATGGGTTCCGTTTTGGAAGAACATGTGAAACTTTTTGCCACGATGTTAGAAGACGTTTGGATCCAATCCAAGAGACTCGACATGCTCGGAATAAAATAAAAAATATTTATCAATTTTTTTTATCATTTCTATTTTTAATTATATGATTTGAAAATCTCGTTTTAAAATATTTTAATATTCGAATATAAAAAAGAAAATACATTTAAAGTTAAAAATAAGTAATGTATTGTATATTGTACAGAAATTTGAACTAATTAAGCATTAATATATTCTTGAGTATTAAACAAGAAATCGTTTAATATTGGAGGAATATCATCGTAATTATTTACTTTTACTCTTTCTAATTTTATATCATTATCATTTCCCGCAAGTTCAAATAGAACCTCTTTAATCATAAAGTCTTCTATTTTTTGATATCCTTCGTAATCCTTGTAACTTGCACCTCCCCTTGATAAATTATATTCTATTTCAGTAAATTCGTCTATTTGATCAGTTAATCGATCATTATAGATGAGTGAGATGATATTCTTGTCGTTATGCCATAAGAACCCGTGTCCGCCGTTTTCTAAATAAATATCAACATTATTTTTGCTTAATTCGAATATTAATGCTTTTATTGTTAATTTTGTTTCTTGCATGTTTTTGAAGAGAAATTTTTCAATTATTTTATACTAAAATAATTTTAATGTTTTATATAAGATCGAGGGAGATTAGATTTAGTAATTAAAACATCGAGTGTATGAAATAACATGAAAATTAAATAAGGAAAAAAAAATGTGAAAAAATGTTTATTTTATCTACCTTTGAATTCAGGTTTTCTCTTCTCCAAAAAGGCGTTGACACCTTCCATGACGTCTTCGGATCGAGAATTAATACCGTATCCAAATAACTCGAATTGCAATCCTACATTAAGTGGAACTTGTGAACCATAATCAACGCATTTCTTTATGATGTACAAGCTATTCGTTGCTGAATTTCCTAATTTAGTCGCTTTTTCTTTTATTACATTCTCGAAATTGTCAGCATCGGTTAGAAAGGATATCACCCCATAATCGTACATCTGCTGAGCAGTTATGGGTTCGCCAAAAAACATCATTTCCTTGACCTTGAACTTGCCAATGCTTTTGATCATTCTTTGTGTTCCACCGTTTGCTGCAAAAATGCCTCTCTGGATTTCCGGAAATCCAAAAGAAGATCGTTTTGTTGCAATGATTATATCGCAAACGAGAACGAGTTCTAATCCTCCACCTAATGCAAATCCATCAACGGCAGCTATGAGAGGTTTTGGAAATCTATCAATAAGGTCATAATAAATATGGCGCCTATTCATTGCCTCATCATGATGTCTAATGAGACTTTGGTCTAAATCTTCGTTTCCGAAAGCGCTTAAATCGGCTCCAGCGGAGAAAGCTGGTTTTTTGGTAAAGTCCTTAGTGCCTCGAAGCACTACGCATCTCGTTTTTTCATCAACGATTAAGGGTTGCAACGCCTCTGAGATTTGCCTGAGCGTTTCGGTCTGGAGGGCGTTCAATCGATCTGGTCGATTAATGCTAATGACCGTATAATTACCCTCTGCAACGTGTTCTATTTTTAATTGGTCGAATTTTTGTTCAGAAATATAAATCACCTATTACATGTCTTTTTGAAACTCAATTGATAGACATTGATTGGTTGGTAATGGTCAAACAAAAATAAATTTTGAGGTAAAACTAAAAAATTATTGGATTGACAATTCCCAAATATTTTTCTATTATTTGTAGCATTTCGTCTATTGTACCTATATAACCAATCAATTGGTGTTTGGCAATGCTTTTCAAAACCTTACCATCAGTAGAAAATGGAATGAAATGGAGCTCGATCTCTCCAAAACTGAACGGAGGCTCATCGGGTGATTTATCGTTATAAGATTGTATGGAACCTCTTTGGGTAATTGATTGATTTTTTGCCTCGTCAAGTGTTTGAGATTGGTTTTGAGGTACATCTTCAGATAATTTTATCAGCAAACCATAATTTTCTGAATCAGGAATTTTTAATAAATAGGCGATTTTAGCACTCCTCTGGAAGTTAATATCTTCCGGTTTTATCGCCACCTTGTGAACCTCGGAAGCGTCTATTTTAAAGGAAATGTAATTTTCTCCCACATGTAATCTATCGGATGGGATTTCGTTGAAATACGCGAGTGGTTTTGGGTTTTTTCTTGTTGGGATCAATACAGTCCCAGGATTATCTGGACCACCTGTTATAATTTGTGCCAAAGACCAACCATTCATTTTACCTAATTCTGCGTGAATTATGCATTTATCAATAATTTCAATGGCGATATTTTGTAATCCAGTTTGAATTGGTTCTTGTATTATCGAAAATTGTCTCGTTAGTAAACCTTTATAGTTTTTTCTTGAGGTATTGTCAATGAAAGAGAGATCACTCTCAACGATACAACTATCGTTCGAAGAATTTAACACCTTAAAATTTGCAGGATCAATTCCTTTAGGACAAGACCAGCCTTCGAAATTGAATGGATTTTCGTAAAAAAACGATCTTTCTGGGCTAATCCAATATCTATCTCCTCCAAGAGGAATATCGCCTGCTTCTATTAGTTGACGAATGTTAGGATTAATCCATAACAAGCTATATTCTTTTATTGAGGGAAAGAATCCTAATGGTCTACCACCATGCTCTGAAATAATAACCGTACTATCGTCGTTAGATTTTAATTCTATTAATCGAGTTAATGATTTTATTTCTTCGATTAATTGTTCTTTCTTAAAATATTTCATTCTAAGTCCTTGAAAAGTTAATCGATATATTCTTGAAGTAAGGCAGGATCAATATTTTAAGATTTACTTTTCAAATGCTTTCTTTATAATCAAAGATATGGTCTCTTCGAATTCTTGGGTTTCAAGAATGACTTTGAACGAAAGATCGCTTGAAGTCAGTAACTTTTGAAAATACTTTCCCCAATACTCGCTATAACGACGGTTTTGGTGGTGTTTAAAGATCATGTGATATTCGTCCTCACTTTCCTTGATGACATCTATCTTGTAGAACCAATTTGCCATGACCCATATTACTTTTATTGCCTCTAATATTTCTGGTAGCGTCAAATTCTTTATGGGTTTTTCAGTATACCAGAGAATGATGTCAAACCCCACATTTTTTTTTTGAGGTTTATCCAGCCGTTCTTCTGGAGCGGCGGCGGCAGCTATGAGTTGATCAAAAGTAGTTCGTCCGATAAGCATCATGTTCATTTCATCGCGCGCGTGAAGCCATAAATCTTTCATTTCTGGTTTATCCGATTCGAGTTTAGCGAAAGCGTAAAGTGCTTTTTCAATGAGTTTCATTGCCTTTCCTCCGTGATCCTTTTTCATATTAGCGACAATTGCTTTAATGTCCGCTGGCATTGATTTATATTCGTCGTAAAGCTTGATGGCGTCTTCAATTATTTGCGATATGGTAAGTTTACCCACATCCTTATGCTTGTCAATAATTGCTCTCGTTTCGTCAGATACTTTTACATAAATGCTTTTTCCCTTAGAATCTTTATCTGAATTCGATTCGTCCTCGCTATTTGCCATATTAATCAATCTTTTGTATTTTAAATATATAA
>JAFGGO010000123.1 GCA_016930515.1 Promethearchaeota archaeon
TCAAATATCCAAAAATATGAGGATAACATTTGGATTATAATTCCTTATTATCTATTATCATATTTAATCGAATTACAATGGAATTATTTTATAATGAATAATTCTAAAAATAATAATTTAGTAAAAGTCTCAATTATTGGATTTCCGGCTGTAGGGAAAACGACTATAATGCAACTATTATCTCAAAATAAGATTAATCGAAGATATAATCCCACCCAAGGACTCGATCTTAAAAGTATCCAATCTGATCACTATAAAATTAATATTTGGGACTTTGGAGGGCAAAAGGCTTATCTTAAGATTAACATTAAGAATTATCTCGTTGGATCTGATATCGTGTTTGTGGTATCTGATTCAACTCCAAAAAATGCATTGAATTCGAGAGAATTAATAGACTTCTCAAAAGATATCTTAGAAGACGATTGTCCGATAATTGGAATTGCAAATAAACAAGATTTATGTAAAAGCGATGGGAGAATGAACGCAAATAGGGTAGAAAATTTGCTTCAAATCAAAACTCATGGTTTAATTGCGATTGATCCGAACCAACGTTTAAAGATGCTATCTATAATTAAAAAGGAGCTAGACCAGATCTTAATTTCCAAACAATTAAATGAAATCGATACATTGCTTTAAATAGATTATTTTATTTATTTTCAAGTTTTTTAGTGTAGTATCGAGAAAACATCATTTTGCATATATCTGGTAAATCTGCGTTGGCATATTTTATCGAAATATATCTTAATATCTGGTTAATCGTGAAAATTCCCACGAGTTCGATGTGGTAACTACCAATATTTTTTGAAAGATTTTCTCCTTGAAATGTTATATCTAACCCTTTTTCCTCCTGCCATGTGATTTCAATAAAAATATTTGGGAATGCTTCTCTTCTAATATTCCAACTATTATTAGTTTTCCAAACCACTCCTCCGATGAATTCAGATAAGGGAAGAACATCGCTTTCTTGCAATAAATTAAAAGGTTCGCTTCTTTGAATTAGTACTTTCTGCATTAATTCTGTTTTTTCTGCGTAATTTTTCTCAAATGGCTCTTCATTCTTGATTTTACGCACGAGAAAGTCCATTATTATATCAATGAATGTTGCGCTGTCTTCACCAGGTACCCACCATACTCGCTCTCCGGAGAAATAATATTTGAATTCTGCCTCTATACCATCTCCGAATTCATCACCGTAATAGGAAAATGCCATATGAATATTAACTTCAGGGAACATTTCAACAGAAATAGTCCAATCTTCGTTAAATCCAATATTTTCGAGCTTTCCACCTAAATCTTCTTCGATTATCCTCTGTAAATCTTTTTTATTAATACTAGTAAAGTATGAATATTTTGCGGCACTGATATCTTCCAATTCTTTTTCGTGAGGCCCTCTAACTCCAGTTGCGTCGATTTGACCAACGGTCATGTAAATCTTTTTTAAATCAACCATTTTTAACGTTTATGATATTATTTTTTTAGCTTTATAATAAAGCATTAAATTGCATTAGTTTTGAAGATTTGTAATAAAACTCATGTGCTTAATGCTATAAAAAAGAAGATCTTTTTAAATGAGCTGAATATTACTATTTATTATATTTTAAGATTGAGAGTTACTTGGCATTAGAAATTTACGATTATATTTCGGGAAGTTTTAGTCTATTACTAATCGGGCTTGCAATATTTTCATCGCTTAATGTTCTTTTAAAATTTCATAAAACTAAAAGATTAGAATTTCTTTATTTTGGGATTTCGATAATCGTATTAGTAGAACCATGGTTACCCGGAGTAATATCCTTTATTTTTGCTTTATTCAATAACGGAAATGGAATATTACTTCCCATTTATCTCTTTCTTGGAAGCTTTTTATATCCCTTGGGAATCGGAGCTTGGGTTCAAGTCTTTACATCTCTTGTTTATATTAAGAAGAAAAAATATGTATTAATCTTAGCGATTATTTTAGGTGCATTGTTTGAAATTTATTTTTTATACTTACTTTTTACGGATTACACTCTTATAGGCATATTAAAAGGGGAAATTGATGTAGAATATCGATTAACGATGCTTGTAATCCAATTTTTAGTATTGATTTATGTTTTAATTACAGGGATTAAAATTGCGATTGAAACATTAAAATTTGAAGGACGAGAATTTAAAATAAAAGGAAGGTTAATGATAATTGGCTTTGCGCTTTTAGCAATCGGAGCTACATTGGACGCAACAATATCATATACACACGAAATGCTCGTAATAACCCGATCCCTAGTAATGATGAGCATGATCTTGCTATACTGTGGATTTTTCATGCCAAATTGGATGAAAAAGTTATTGAAAATCCTATAAACCTTTTTAAAAGGGTTATTCTTGGTTTATTAAGAATTTGCCAACAAAAAATCCTTGAGTTTTCTGTTTTGAAGGAAAAAGTCTTCCAGTGCCTGGTAGATGCATTCTTTCTATAGTATAACTAGGAGAAAACCAATTTGGAAGCGTTAAAGGAGTGACTTGATTTAAAATTTCTTTTATTTGAAATTCCCCCTCTTCTGGATATAAACTACAAGTAGAATAAACTAAAATTCCACCTTTTTTAACGAGTCTAAGAGCAGATTGTAATAGTTTTTTTTGAATAGAAACACATTGTGCTAAAAATTTGCTCGATTGTCGCCATTTCAATTCTGGATGAGAAGCAAGAGCTCCACTTCCAGTGCAAGGTGCATCTAAGAGTATCTTATCGAATCGTTTTTTATTTCGGAAGGGTGGTTCTATACCATCGGCATTGATCATCATTATATTTCGTCTTTTTTGGCGATTTAACAAAATTGTAGCGTGCCTCGTTCGCTCGAAAGAAAAATCTAGCCCAATTATTTCAGATAAATTATTACTAAAATCTGAAATCAAAAGCGTTTTTATTCCTGGAGCGGCGCTCAAATCGCAAATATAATCACCTGGTTGGGGATTTAAAGCTTTCACGACAGAGATCGAGGCTTTATCCTGGATATGAAGTCTTCCAGTTTTATATAATTGACTCTCAATGCAATTTTTTTTTGTTTCACTCGGGAGGACAAATAATCCTTTAATATCTTTGTCGTGAGTAAATGAAATATTGTTTGAATCCAAGAATTGTTCTAATTCTCCCGGTACATCTGTTCTTACATAAAGGAGGTTATTTTTTTGATTAATATTTATATAATTGATAGTTTCTTTTATGAAATCCATTGAAATTACAGGCAAAAGTTTTTCGAATAAAAAATTAGGTATGGCTTCTTGAATGCTTAGTCTCTCTAAATTGGATTTATTAACGAGCGCTTTTTGCCAAGAAAAAGTAGATACTTTATTTAAAAATGGTTCAAAATAAATAGTTTTTTCCTTTGATAACTCTCTAGAAATATCCCGAATATTAATATCTTCAAAAATATATCTATATGTCAAATAAAATAATATGGCACGTTCAAAAGAAGAATCATTGAATTTGAATTTAATACTTCTGAGGGTTTTATTTATGATAAAATTTAAAGAGCTCCAATAACGAATGATTTCAATATAATAATGGAATACGAAAGAATTCTTTCTAAATTCTCCTAATTCTACAGTTTTTTTATCTAGGAATTTACTTAAAAAATTGAAAAGGGCATTTAGATTTATATCTTCTTCCATATTATCAAAAATAAAGAATAATCGTGCTAAAAAATTAACGAAAAAAAATATATTTGAAACAATTTATAACTTAAATCATTTTTAGTTCGTATTCAACGGAACCTAATTTATTTATGGTAGCAGCTTTAAAAGATCGGTCAGCATCGACATCTTCATTAGGTGATAATGCTTTAAATTTTTCAACTCCAGAAGGAATGCCTTCTACCCATTTTCCTTCTTCATTCATATAAGGTAAGCCGGGAGCATTAGTTTCTGCATCAATACAGGCCTTATCTATTGCTACTGGGTCTTTTGATCCAAATATACCCAAATCAGGAACAATAGCCACTCCTGGATTTGAAACGCAATCGCATAATTGAACTACATCAAATGCGAAATTGATATATCTGAACTTTTCCTTACCTATCGAGGCTAAAACACCCATAGCATTATCAATGTAACGTAAATTCATATCAGGCACGGAATTCATTTCAGGTCTTTCAATAACTCCTTTTATAGGACATCCCATCTTTAAGGAACATAAGAAGCATCCATAACAAAGATCAGGGTCGATAAAAGCTTTATCATTTTGTATTGAAATGGCTTTAACGGGGCAAATATTTACGCATTGAGTGTTGCATTTTGACATGTCGCATTTGTCTTGATCGACTTTTAATAATGATGGAAAATGAGCAAGATGCTTATTTCTTTTTGATACACAACCGATTCCAAGTTGTTTTAAAGCACCTCCAAAACAAGCTTGAACATGACCTTTGAAGTGAGAAATTACCACGATTTTATCAAAATCATGCAATTCTGAAGCGACCGATACATCTTTAAGCTGAATTCCGTCAATTTTTTGAATTTTACCTTTTCTTCCGAATTCGCCGTCTAGAAATCGAATTGGTGCTCCTATAATCTCTTCCGTATAACCGTGGAGTTGGGCTATTTTCATATGATCCGATGAATTTGTACGATGAGTAAGGCAGATCTGATAATTGCAAGATAATTCTATTGTTTGAACCTGCAATCCTAAGCCATGAGTTTCGACCAATGTTGGGATTCCTCCTTTTTCTTTTATGGCAGTTACTACTTCTCGAACATAATCCGGTCGTAAATATCTCGTATTGAGAGCCTCTCCAACATGAACCTTTACAGCTACTTTATCACCTTCGTTAATGTTGTCTAATATTTGATTCAATACTAAACGCGTTTTAACTAAATTATTGGTAATCATGTTATTTGCGTTATTTCTCATCGCAAATATCTCTACTGGTGGTGCCCAATATACTATTGGTTTTTCTGACATTATAAGCAGCTATGATTTAAAATAATTAATATATTTAAATATATTATATTGTTTTTTAATGTTATTATGCATATTTATAACTATTTAGAAGTTATTTATTAAATCAATGCATTATAAAATCAAGATAAAGATATAGATTTATTAAACCTTAAATCTGAACTAATTAATTTTTTTTTGAATTGTATTTATTTAATTTATAAAGTATGCCATTTATATGAATTCTTAAAATATTTAAGGGCGTTTGGAAATAAAATTTAAAATCTGTTGTTGGAAATTTTCGCAATAAAAGAAATTTTAAAAAAAAAATTCCAATTTTGCTTTTTTTTCTTCGATGTTGATGATTTAATCTTTCAAATCTTTTAGTTATAGTTTTTAACGAAGGAGAATCTTGAAATAAGTAGTAATTAGATGCTTTTAAAGACCATTTGATGGCTTCCAAATTATATTTTATCGATTTTAGTTTTTTGAAAGGGCTAATTAATATAGAGAAAATCGAGATAATAGAATTCATAATAATGCTTTTTATCATATCTGTTGAGGGGATCTCAAGCTTTTTTTTTACCTCTTGCCTTAAATCTAATCCATATAAAATTATACTATTGTCTATAACTGAACTTAAAACGATTTTTGTTGGTGCAAATAAGGTTGAAAAAAGTCGATTAACACTAAATATTCTATAGAAGGTTGTATTTTCCCAATCTCTTTTTTTAGTGACGAAATGAGATACAAACATTCCTGTTGAACGTTGTATAACATCTAGAACTTTTTTAAAAAAGGAGTCGGTATGTTCTCTAAATTGATGTTTAATTTCAAGAGATACAAAATATTTTTCAATATTTTTAATTTTTTTTTGAGAGGTTCCATCTTTAAATATAACGAGAATATCACAGTCTGAGATATTAGTATTTTCAATTTGGTTAGATGCTTGACTCCCAAACAAGATAATAGAAAGAATCTTATCCATGCCTATTTCTTTCTTTATGAGAATAATTAAATCATTGATGTAATTTCTCGAACGATCGTTGAGATGTATTTTAAGTTTAATTTCATCCAATGATATATTCTCATTGAAGTTTTTAGAGCCATTATTTGGCAATATAAATTGATTCCTTATTGATGATTTATAAATTGGTAATAAAAAATAGCCTGTAGGATTAATAAATGTTATTCAAATCTTTATTTCAATTAGTATGAAAAGAATTAAATAATTTAATGTAATAGAGATAAAAAAAAATATTATGGCATTGATATTTCGTTAGTATTTTCGTTTAAATTTATCAAACCTTTAAGGGCTAATTGTTTAATAGTCCTAACGGCCATGATGGGTGGAATATCTAAGCTCTTTTTGAGATCGTCTAATTGAACTTTTCCCTTTTCCATTATCGTTGATATAATCTCAACTTCTGATATATCTTCTGGAGCATTTTCATAGACGAACATTGCAAAGAAATGTTCTTGTTTCAACCTTGAGAGTTTCTTTTCTAATTCTTCCATCCTAGATGCGTGTTCTGAAGTTAATTCGTGTTCTTTATTTTCATTGTTAATCTTTTTTTGGTCAAGCTCCGCCTTTTCCGTTTCTTTTGCACTTATTTTTTCGTTTAAAGCATTAACCTTAGAAACTAAATTTTCGAGTTCAAATTGAGGTTTTTTGGAATCTGTTATGATTTTTTCGATGTTATTATTAAGCTCTTGGATTTTGGATGTTGAATCCTCCTTTCTTGCCCTCAAGTTTTCAATCTTTGCGTCCATTTCCTCAGATTTGGTTCTGAGTTCCGTTAATTCACCATTTAATTCAGCAATAGTTGCCATTAGTTCTTCGTCCTGTTTTTCCAGAGTTTTAAGTAATTTATATGTTTCACTTATGTTTTTCAATAACTCTTGATATTGTTTTTGCCAGGACTGATTGTACGCATCTGCGGTACCTTCAAATTTTTCGATAGTACTTAGCATTTCTTTTATCGACATTTAGAATCCCACCTCCTCTTTTAATGTAACAGTACCTGCACCCTCGTCAAATTCTAGTGGTCCGTTTTGGTTAATCATGTCACGCAAAATTTGTTTGGCTTTTCCCTCGGGAATATCGAGACCCACGCAAAGACTTTTAAGATCCACGGTAGATCCTGGCAATAATCCCTTTATTAATGTTAGTTGTTGAGTTTTGATATATCCAAATTTGATTAATGCCTTAATAGCAGCAACTCGGGTTCCAAATGAGCTGATGTAATTTTCTTTTTTTTCGAGCTCTTCCTTGAGTTCTGCCTCTAAAATGGTTAATTTTTCGTCAAATTTCCCAACTTCTTTAATTGTATTGTGTACTGTATCGTCTAATTCATTCAATCGGGCAGTTTTTAATTCAAGGTCTTCTTTCTTCGCTTTAATTTTCTCTTGAGTTTCTGTAAATTCATTTTGAGCTGTTTGAATTTTTTCTAATAATAATTGTTTTTCCCTATTTGATTCGTCATTCTGTTCTTCAAGCTTGGCTATATCTCTTTCATTTTGTGCAATTTTATTCTTCAACGAATTAATCTCGTCCTTATTAGATTCGATAGTATTCAGATTTATGGTTCTCTTTTCTTCATATACTCCAATTTGAGATAATAAATTATTTGGATTTTCAAGAATTTTAGGTAAAGAGTCGTTGTTAATTGCCATCGTTTCTTCCAGGCCAGATATTGCTTTTTTTAAAGTAGATTTAAGGTCGGTAATTTCAGACATTTCGCGATTGCCTCTTTATAAATAGAATTTTCTAAGAATAAGTTTTATAAA
>JAFGGO010000012.1 GCA_016930515.1 Promethearchaeota archaeon
AATCATTATCATTCCCGTTTGCTTGATTGCTTCTTTTTCATGTCTTGCACTTATATTTAAAAAGATAAGATCGCTTGAGCAAAAAACTAAAAAAATGAAGGAAATTAGTACTTATATCGAACACGGTGCAACCGTGTATCTCAAGCGACAAGCTCGCATGTTCCTCGTTATCGGGGCTATCCTTTGCGTACCTATTGGTTTTACTGGAATCGAATACCTGAACATCCCTATAGCTGGATTTTTCATAGCAATTGCAATCTTTTTTTTTGGCTCAGCGAGTTCTTTATTTGCAGGATATATCGGAATGAAAGCTGCAACAAAAACAAATATACTCGTTGTTGAAGCCTCCTTTACCGATCCGCAAGAAGGGTTCAAGCTCTCTTATTACGGGGGAATGATAACGGGCATTTTAAACATCAGCATGTTCGTTTTAGGCACATGGATTTTATTGTTTACCACACAAGGAAATGTTTATCTTATGGTAAGCTACGATTTTGGCGCCAGCGTGGCGGCGTTATTAGCGCAAGTAGGCGGAGGGATCTTTACTAAATCCGCTGATATGGGTGCCGATTTGGTTGGAAAATACGAATTAAGTATTGACGAGGACGATCCACGAAATCCGGCAATTATTGCTGATTTAGTTGGAGATAATGTCGGAGACTGTGCTGGAAGAGGTGCGGACTTGTTCGAAAGTGCTTCTTCTGATGTTATTGGTGGCATGCTACTTGGTATTACGATATTCCTATTTTTAGGAGACCCTAAGTTTGTCATTTCAAATCTCACCTTAATTTCTCTTGGGTTATTCTCATTATTTTTCACAACCTTGTTCTTAAAAGTGGATCTCGCTAAACCTTCGAAAAGTATTTGGCGAGTCTTTATTGCCTCCGTTTCGTTTAATTTTGTCGTATTATTTGTGATAAACCTGTTTTTATTCGGTCCTGCTGGAATTTATCTCTTTTTCGCGAGCGCAATAGGGTTAATTTCTGCTTTTGCTGCAATTTTATTGACGACCTATTACACTAGTGTTGATCACAAACCGACAAGAAAAGTTGCTGAAGCTTCAAAAGACAGCCCCTCGCTTAATATTGTAGCGGGCATCGCTACAGGGTTTAGCTCCACTTTTGTACCAATCGTGGTTTTTTGCGTATCTGTAATCTTGACTTTCGTTTTAGGTAAGGAGTTTGGAATTTTATTTTACGAGGCAAACGGCTCTCCATCAAATAATATTTTAGGAAGTCCACTTACAATGCCCATCGTATTCATATGTTTTGGCATATGGGGGGTAAATATGGCTTCGGTTTCCAGCGATACTATTATTAGCACGATCTTGAGTTTTGATACCTTTGGTCCCATAATGGATAACGCTGCAGGCATCGCAGAAATGGGCCGGGAAGAGGCACCGAAGGACCTTCGCTCAAATTTGGATAGATTAGATGCTCTAGGCAATACCACGAAAGCCGTCGCTAAAGGATTTGCCCTGATTTGTGGGGGCTTTAGTAGTATCGTCATGTTCCTAACCTTCCTTACTTCGACGCAAACGCTTGCTTACGATCTCAGTACTACAGCGAGACCCTTAACAGAATTAAAGGATATTTTTAATAATCTGGATTTCTTTGATCCATTGATCATTATGGGAATATTCGTAGGTGTAATTTTGCCTTTCTTGTTTTCTTCAATGGTCCTTCGAGCAGTTCGAAAAGGAGCTGAGAACATGGTAAAAGAAGTCCGGCACCAGTTTAAATCTATTCCAGGTTTAAAGGAAGGTGCTCCAGGAGTAAAACCCGATTATGATGAGTGCATCGATATTTCAGCGAGTAATGCTTTAAAAAAGATAGTTAAACCAGTGTTGTTTAATATCTCGTTTACGATATTGTTGGGAATTTTATTTGGCCCCATTGTCGTTGCGGGGATTTTGATTGGAAACTTAATCGGGTGTCTCATATTAGGCTTCTTCATGAGTATCGGAGGTGCCGCCTTCGATAATGCTAAAAAAGCAATTGAATCGGGATTATTTGGTGGGAAGGGAAGCTTTGCCCATAAATCAGCAATTATAGGCGACACAGTTGGTGATCCACTTAAAGATTCCGCTGGGCCCTCAATGAACATTTTAATTACCACGATGAATACGATGGCTCTCACGTTTCTTCCTTTATTTATATTGACGGGCTTTCTTGGTGGTTTATTTTCAGCGTTTTTTTTATAGATATTTCAATTTGCTTCTTTCTTTTTTAAAAATTAAATTTTAGTTAGAATAATTTTATAATAAATAAAATATAGGTTTTTAAGATAAAGCGATATTTCTATCATAAGAATATCTTAATGTTGTAATATGAGCGAAATTCGCAAAATCAAATTAACTTTAAAGAGCAGGCAAACCCTCGAAGGTGCAGGTGTTAAATTAAGAAGGGCTTTTGGTTTTAACGAAAATCCCTCCTTATTCGATCCATTCCTGCTTTTGGATCATTTTGGATCCGATAATCCAAGCGATTATATTTTGGGGTTTCCATGGCACCCTCATCGAGGGATCGAGACTATCACTTACATGATAAACGGTGAGATAGCTCACGAAGATAGCCTGGGAAATAAAGGAGTCATCGGTACGGGGGACCTGCAATGGATGACTGCGGGAAGCGGTATAATTCACCAAGAAATGCCTCAAATTACTAATAATGAATTAAATGGTTTCCAACTATGGGCTAATCTACCTTCTTCTCATAAAATGATGACACCAAGGTATAGAGAAATAACGAAATTGATGATTCCCGAGATTTCATTAGACAATGGTGTGAGAGTAAAGGTGTTAAGCGGAATTTTTAACAATGTTAATGGACCAGTTCGAGATATAGTTACTAATCCAGAATATTTGGATGTGTTGATACCTCCAGGCTCGGAATTCGTTCACGATATAGAAAGAAGAAAAACCACGATTGCTTATGTTTTTGATGGACAAGGATATTTTGACGATAACGAGGATAAATTGAAATCTAAATACGATTTAATATTGTATAAAGATGGAGATTGCGTGAAAATAAAGACTTTTAGTTCTCAAATGCGATTTATTCTCTTTTCTGGAGTACCTTTAAACGAACCTATCGCTTGGCGAGGACCTATTGTAATGAACACCACTGAAGAACTTATTAAGGCGTTTAAAGAATACCAAGATGGTACTTTTATTAAATACTAAAAATTTAGCACTAGATAAAGTTAATACTCATAAATCATTCTTGTAATTGCTTTATTCAGTTAGTTCAAGTAAAAATTCAATAAGTATCATTTTTATCATGGAAAGCCCGAAAGAATTCCGATTCCAATGCACTCAATGTGGAAATTGCTGTTCCGATAAGAACACCATAGTTAATGTAACATTTCACGATATTTTAAGGATAAAATCTGCTTTAGATCTCACTCTAGACGAGACTCTCGTCGTTCTCGGATTTTATATGTTTGAAAAACCTCCAACATCTATGGAACTAAAAAAAATGGTCGTACCTCCTATTGAAACCGAAAACGGGATGGCATTTTTAGGTCTTTTCAAGCAACAATCGGGTAGTTGCTACTTCTATGACGAAAAAAATAAAAAATGTAGAATATATACGATTCGTCCGCTGTTCTGCCGTACTTTTCCTTATTCGTTTAAAATCTTAGTCGATCCACAGACAAAACAAAGAAAAGGGATTGAAATCTATTTTACTGACAAGGGACACGAATATTGTGAGGGTATAAACGAAAAGAACCCCCTCATAGATAGAGATAAATGGGTTCAATTAGGCAAGGAAACAATCAAGCAAATGGAAGAAAATAATGTTCTAATTCAAAAATGGAATAGATCTGTTAAAAACGGTGAAATAATAGCTTCAGCACGTAATTTTGTCTTAACAATTCTTAATCTCGAAAAGGATTCAAGCTCTTAAATTAATTCAGAGTATTGAGAACTCGCAAGCAACATCCAAAATAACATTTTTAATTCTACGAGATATGCCAATTCGTGTTCTTTCCAATTAAAATCGCCATCCATGTCTTTCGTATCAAAATATTTTGTTGCACCCGATATGTACGATAACCATTTTTTACACGCATCTGATTCCTTATCTTTTAGATCTAAAAGAACAAAAGATAATAGCGCTTTTGCAGTATCTGACACCCTACCGTTGATCGAACCCATATTATCAGTTACGCTTTTTAACTCTTTCGAATAAACGCCTTTAAAATGTGTTGGAATGCTTTTATCTTCTGTTTCATATAGTTTTATAAGTACTAATTGTTCAAAAATGTCATTGGAAGGATTGTAATACTCCATCTTTGATAAGTTAGCTTGAATAACGGAATCGATGAGATTATTCGATTTATTTACAAAGATTCCTTGTTTTTCGAGTATTTTTAAGCCGAGTGCTGCGTGGAAACTGGCACGAATTTTCTCGGGAATGAAAGAGTGAAGTTCCTCTTCTAAGATTAATTTGATCTTATTAAGATCAACGAGATCATCCCTATTTAACATGTTAAACTCGCGAAAAATGCATAATCCATAGAAAATATTAGTAGTATCAGGAATTTGGGAGTCAACTCGATAAAAAACCTTATTATGAATGAATTTCTTTGTAATATCTTCGAGTTCTATTGAAGAAAAAGGAATCGTCGAACCCATCATTCTAGCTGTTGATATGAAGTAGAAAAGAGTTTCTAAATCAAGAACCCTTAAATTTAATTCATATGAATTGCTCAAATTGGTAATATTAACATTAAATTGTTCTAAAATATCTTTTTTAAGGTTTGGAAAATCACCGAAATATTCGATAAATGATGTTTGAACATCTAATGTTTTTTTTTGTTCTGCTTCCATTTTTTCCAAAGGAGAAGATATGACTGAGGATTTCTGATTATTTTGCTTATTCGGTTGATCTGTAAAAACTACGAATTGTTTAGCTGGAGCACTTGAAATATTATTAATAATGCTTTCCTCCTTAGGTTGAGGTATGGGTTGTAATGATCCAAACTTTTCAGTGGACTTAAGTTCCTGCTTTAATATTTCTGAAATCTTGTTTTGTATTTTCTCTTCTTTTTCGTGAGGAGAAGAAGGAATGCCTTTTTCTACTCCCCCGAATAATGGTTTTTTAGTCACTTTTATTTCAGGTTCCTGGTGTTCTATGACATTTTTAGACAATAGCTTGTCCTTAAGCAGTGTATCCACTGGTTTCTGCAATTTTATCTTTTTTTGCTTGATTGATAGATTTGAGAAATCAAAATCTTCTTCAATCTCGTTTAATTTTTCGTAAATCTGGTGTTCTAATTCTGATGAGATACTATTGTATAGTTTGAATTTATTTACCTTATTTTTTAATCCTTTCGGTAGGAGATCAAAAAGATCCGCCGTATCAAGCTGTTTATTGTCTTTTCCAGTTAAATAATCAATAACGCTTAAATATAAGAAATAGTTAACGAGCTGCTTAATTTTTTTAAAATATTGTTCTAATAGAACATCTTGCTCAATAGGCAATCTCGATATTTGGTTAAAAATTGCTTTCTTCCGTTCTACCCTTTCGTTTGGAATACCAATCGTTTTCAACGACACCATTGTTATCTTGATCATGGTCTCTATTGTTTCTTTGATTCTTTGGGGTGGTTTCCCGTCTGTCTTTCCCTTGAGATCTATGTTTTTATAGGAAAATAAGTCTTTAATATAATTATCTGTATTAGCGTAAAAATGAAGAATGTCTTCCTTCATTAGGTCGTTAAATTTTTTCAATAATTCCATAGTATTCCTTTCCCAAATGCCTTTCGTTATTATCACTAAACTTTAATGAATATATGTGTTCAAATTTAATAAAATTATTTACCTCCTATTCTAGAAAATCTAATAGCAAGCCTTTTTTAAAAAAAAGCTATCTTTCATAAACCTTTTACTTGCATTACAATTCATTTATTAATGCTTAATAAATTAATAACTTCTCTTACATAATGGATGACCATTATTATAACTATATTGCGGAAGATTATTACAATAAAAGAAGGAGACCGTGGAAGCCTCTTCAAAAATTTTTAGACCGTGTGATAAATGAGGATGTAAAAATTTCAGGAATTAGTGTTGATTTAGGATGTGCAAATGGAAGGAATTTTGAAGTGCTTCTGAAATATTCCGAAAGAATAGTTGGAATAGATATTTCAATTGAATTTCTCCAACTTATAAAAAAAATAAAAGTTTTTCAAGAAAAATTTAGAATCGAAAGTGTACCTCTCATTCTGGCCGATCTTCGTTTTCTTCCATTAAGATCTCATTCAATCGATAATATCTTTTCAATAGCTACGATACACCATATTAAAGGAAAAAAAAAGAGAGAATCATCCTTGAAACAAATGCAGAATACCCTTCGGAATGGTGGATATCTCTTTTTAACTGTGTGGAGGAGGTGGCAAAAAAAGTATAGGAATTATTTTATCAAGGAAAAAATCATGCGTGTTTTTTCTCAAAAATCTCAAAAAATAAATCATGAATTTGGCGACAAAACTGTTCCCTGGACGGTTTCTTCCAGAAATACAACAATTAACCGATTTTATCATTTTTACACGAAATGGGAGTTGATAAAATCCTTACGAAAATTTAAAATCGTTTCGTTAAAAAAAAGTGGTGGTTCTTCGGGAAAAGATAATTTTTTCGTTTTAGCCCGAAATGAACAAGCCTAATGGCATTCAATTGAATATAAGGCGTCAATTAGATATATCTCAAATCCTTGAAAATGTTCTTTCAGAATGGACGCGTTAAACTCCAAGATTCGTTTGGTAAACTCACAATGAAAGATACCGTGGATGGATTGTTCTTCATAATAATTTGATTTTATTAATTTTCTTCTTATTCCATACCATATCGTGAGCATGTGGTTGTTTACCCAGTCATTTTTCTTTCTTGTAAACGCAACTCCAATCGAAGTATACGATTCAATGTTTCTTTTCACGACTCGTGGATGATAATAGTCGGATTCATCGCATGACTCCCAAGTAATTTCTAATTTACCGATAGGTCCCCAAAGTTCGTCAAGAACGGTTTTCGTCTCTAAAATTATAGAACCACTCGTAGGATCTCCAGTTGATTGTGTTTCTACGAACCAAATTGGCATTCGATTTACTTTAATATTAAATTCTTGATTTTTATAAGGATAGGTAGTATGTTGCATACATGAATACCTTTTGTAATTGATTAGAGTCTGAATTAAATGAAATAATGAATTTAACTATTTATAAAATATAGCATTTTTATATAAAAAGAAGTTAGTTTAGATTTTTAAAAATTATGTTGGTAAAAGGATCTAGACTTATATTTGAGGAAAGGTTATTTTCCTTCTTGTAATTTTTGTTTTGCTTCCTTGATCCAAGTCTCGATTCTCGTTTCGGTCGCTCCTTTTATTTTAATAGCCAACTCTCCTGGGTTTTGTTTGCATAAATCCTCGACGCAACTAACACCCACGCTTTCGAACTTTTTGGCAGTTGTTGCTCCTAAACCAGTTAAGGCCGTTAGAGGAGTGACCTTATCTTTTGGAATGGGTTCTTCTTTTATTGGGGTTTTTGTTTCGATTGTTGGCGTTTTCACTAGTATTTCATTTTGTTTTAACGCTGGTGTTTTTTGCGTGATGGTTGATTTGGGTTTTACCTTCGTTTTCGGTTTTGTGTTAGGTTTAGTGGCTTTGTTCTTTTTTTCCGTTTTAGGTTTGAAAGGGGTGCGCTTTTTTTCTTTTTTAACAAAAGCTTCCCGTTTCTTGATTTTCCTTTCGGGAAGTTTAAGTTTCTTTAATTGGTCTACATTAGAATCATGAGATGATTTTCTGAAGTAATCAATATGTATTCCCAAATTTTTAAGGTCATTCAATGTTTTTCCCGATTTCTTTATCTCAGCCAACGAAAATCCTTTTGCATTTTTCAAGTGGTAATGCTTCTTTCTCGAAGGCGATTTTACCAGAGCTGTTGGTTTGCTTTCCATTACTTTAACACCATTCGTAAATACTTATTAGTAAGTTAAAAAACAATCGAAACCTTTTATTTTTTTCTTTTTTAATGAGAATTAATGTCTTTTCTAGTATTCTAATTATCTTTTTCCTGAATTTAAATTGTTAAAAAAGTAGATTATATTGACTATGAATTTCTCATTAAAACGATATAATATCTAAATTCTTGAGTTTAACGATCGATTCGCGAATTTTGAGGCGATCTTCGTACAATTCTTTCGCTATCTTCAAGGGGGAATTCATACCATCGCATTTAGAGGCTATTCTATAATCAATTTCGTCAATTAAACCCATCGATAGTATTTTGTCTAAAACTCCCTTGACCACTAACAGTTTCGGAAAAAATTCCGCAATTTTCCCTCCCATCGTGAGGTTTTCTATATCGACTATTAACGATTGGAATTTACTTTTATCGGTAGTGGATCGGAAGATTTTCAAGTCTGCTTTATGTCTTTTCCAAAAACGGGTGGCTATCTTACGCATTATATCTTTCAAGCAAGAAATATCGTCGTCAGCGTCTGATATAGAACAAAATAATATTGCAGATTCTGGATGAAAAAAAATTACGATAATTGAATCTTCTGCCTCAACGATTCTCAATATTTCGTCGATCTTCCTTCCCGTAGACATGGCCGCTTGAACGGAATCTATCGTTCTATTGATGGCGTTGAAGAATCCCGGAAATAAGCCTTCCTCGGCTTTATTATCCTTGAATTCCTTGAAGGAAGACTCAAGTAATGAGATACCGCTGTTACTATCGATCAAGTAAATCTTGTATATCACTGTTCTATAATTAATTTTTTAATTTGTTACTAAACACATGGAATTACCCCCTTAAGAATGATAATGATTAATGTTATAAGGAAAAATAATTATCTATTTTACAAATTAAAACAATTTAGCTTGTCTTAACATGAAGAAAATAAAACTGAAACACAGTGGAGCTTCGTTATTATTATCCTTGGTCGTAATTTCTGCGTTCTTAATTCCTTCAATACAAGTAAATAAGATTAATATAGTAAACAAGCACTATCTCGTAAAAAATTCTGACTTAGGCGTTTCTAATTACACAATAACACAGAGTGTTATATATCGCGTTGAAGTCAATTTCTCCATAACTCAAACTGGAGTTGGAACTGGGCAATATTACATGAAACATCCTAGATTCGACGATTTAGAACCGACTTCACCTACCTCACCGTATTCTGGACCATTTCAAGAAAGCGAGCTTATATATTCCAAAATTACTGGAAGCGAATTTCCCTCCTATACTTTTCGAGATGAATATAACAACACTTTTGATGTATTCAATCATTCTGCATTAGCCCGTCATGATACAATACAATTCACCCAAATATATAATATTACGTTAAATGAAGTATCGTATGGAGATCTTTCGAACTTACCAATAACAATGAGTGATTACGATCAATCAGATCCAATATTCAAATATTTTTGTAATGAATCTGATCCAATTTATCCAAGAGATAATCCAACCTTAATCGCAAGATCTAACGCCGTAGCGGGATCGTTTACAAATCCTTACGATAAAGCGAAAGCAATTATTGAATATGTTAGTTCGCATATCACTTACAACGACGAATTAGGTACAGAAGAAAAAGGGGCACTTTGGGCGGAAGTTCAAGGTACTGGCGATTGTTCTGAATATTCTACATTGATGATAACACTTTTAAGAATACAAGGAATCCCTGCTCGAAAGGCTGGTGGGTTCATGATCGTTCCGAACATGCAATATATTCCAAATATAGGGCAATCTTGGACATATAATTTTGGTAATCTTTTAGGACACGCCTGGGTGGAATATTATATTCCTTCGATTGGTTGGATTCAATGTGAACCTCAAAATCCGAGTTATATCAAAAAAAGCAGTTATCTTAGACTTACACAAACATTAGGAGCTTGGTTTTCTTTTCCTTATTACAATTATTCTTTAGGATCTGTTCAAGAATATAATATTAGCGAGTATAATATGCTTTTTACAGCTTATACTAATGATTTATCTTACGACTATGAGATAAAAATTACCGTTATTGATACAAACTTTATTTTAGGTCCCGACTGGATTTCTATTATCATATGGGTGAGTATTATTGGTACAGTAGTCGTTGTTTCAATAACAATCATTCGGGCAATCGTTGTTAAAAAACGAAGGAATAAAAATGCTTGGTAAACTCTTTTTAAAAAACATCTTTTTTTTCTTTTATATATAGGTTTTCATCAAATCTCCCAAATTAAGGGTAAATTCTGGGACGCTAGTTTCAATTTTATCGATTCCAAATTGCTCTTCGATGAAAAATAGCAGGTATAAGTTGTATTTTTCGACTTTAATTTTTTTAAATACGATTTTTTTTGATTCGTCCGTAATTCCTGAAGAAACCAAGAAGTCTTTTTTCAGCATTTTAAATTCCTTGAATGTTTTATAAAGCGTTTGAAAATGAGGTGCGGAGATTTCAAAGCACTTGTTTGACAATTCATCGTTCGTAGAATAATTTGAAAGGATTATGCCTTTCTCGTTAAGAAGGAGCAATGCACTTGAATTCGTCTTATTTGCGAGAATTCTTAGTTGATTTTCAAATAACTCGCGATTCGGGCTTAATTGCGACAAACCGAAAGAGTATGCTGAAATCAAGGAATAATGGTCGAAAATCGATGTTTTAAAGACTTTGATGAAAAAGTTCTGAGTGCAGTTCTGAATTTCTTCGGTAATATCGTCGCTAAGTTCGTCAAGCTCGAGCATGCCTTTCAGATCGGGGTCGTATTTATTAAAACATACTACAATGGGTGGATATTCCTCCAATTGTCTGAGTGTTTCAACGATATTTTTGAAAAGCTCAAGAGCTATTTCGATTCTTCTCTCATCCTGGATGTCAATCAAATAATAAATTAAATCGGCGTTGTATAAGTAGATCTTACTTTGTTCTAAGTATTTTTCACGATATTTCTTTTGACCTCCTAAGTCCCAAATGGAAATCTGAGATTCTTGTTCTTCAAAAAGACGCTCCTCTGAGCGTTCAATCCCCTTTGTTGGTAATACTTTTATTATTTCAGAATATTTCTTATTAACACCTAGTAAAAAGCTTGATTTTCCCGCTTTATCTAATCCTGCAAACAGAATTTTTAAATTTCTTTTTGTCGAAAAAGGATCCTTCAATTCTTTTGTAAATTCTATCAAATCTTCTTTCAAACTAAAAATGGTTTTTGAATGCTCCTCGTAATTACTAGATCCTTGGATCGTGCCCGCTGCCTTATCGAGAAGGATTCTGAGGTATTTCATGTTCGTGTAAAAAAAACTGCTATTTTTTTCGTCAATGAGAAGCGTAATCGTTGCTGCTTTTGCTTGACCACGCGCTTGATCGTCGGCGATCAAGAAGAAATAAGTTAATCCGTTGTATTGAAGGTCAGGAAAAGGCAATATTCCAAAATAATTAATGCCGTCGATTTGATCTCCGTTTTGATATATGGAATCCCCCATTAATAAGCTAATCGTTTTCATGGCAATGACCGAGCGAGCAAGTTCATCCATGTCTTCGGGAAGATAGAATACTGGTGTTGGTCCGTCCTCGTCAAAGATAGAAAGGACAATTCCCCTGATTATCTCTTGCTTATTCTCTGATGTCATTGTTCCTGAGACGATATCCCGATCTATTTTTTTCTGAATAACAAATAATGTAAATTATTGCAATAATAATAATTTGATTATTAAAGATCTTTGATTTAACTTCGATTAAATTATAAATTTTAGAGTCTCTCGATAGATAAAAAAAATATTTAATTTCTATAAATAAAATGCTTCTTGGTAATGCTGCAATAGATATTAAATCCTTTTTTTTCGAAATATTCCAAATTCTTAGCAGACAAGATCGAAGCATTACCGAAGTTTGGATTGAAGTCTCAAACCTCGAATTTCTTAAAGAATTTAAAAAGTTTTCTCAAGTACGCGATTTCCTTTACGATTTTAATTTTATAAAGATTAAGGACGGAAATTATGTTAAAAATGCTTACATCGTAATCGATAAAATCCAATTTATTTGCGAATCAATGATGTTTCTCGATCTTGATCTGAGGAACTTGGCAATTCTATTGGATTTCAGCGGATTTGAATCGTTGGTGAAAGAAATTCTTTTTCGACATGGTTATCGCGCTTTAAAAAATTTTAGGTTCTCTAATAAAACCTCTGAAAGGCAAAAACGATTTGAGATCGATGTGATAGGCATAAAAAGAAATTTAATTTTGATTATAGACGCAAAACAATGGATGAAAAAAGATTCACCTGCGGCAATGAGCAAGGCTGCAAACATGCAATTTCAAAGGGTCGTGGCTCTGAAAAACAATTCTGTGGTTTTTTCAGACATGATTCAAGAATTATTAGGAAAAAAAGCAAAAATAAGAAAAAATTTACCTTTTGTGTTGATCCCTTTAATGATCTCCTTGGAAGACAATTACTTACCATTGAATGAGAATAATATCCCTTTAGTGTCAATTTATCGATTTAATTCTTTTTTAAATGAGCTTAACTTGAACCTGCAAACATATAAACATGTAATGGTCAATAAAATAAGCCTGCAAAAACAATTAATTTAAAATTATTTCTAATATATAACACTATATATATCAAGCGGATCGAAATATTTATATATATAGTATGATATAGATCGTTAAGGAATCAAAAATTATTAAACTAAATAGAGGCAAACAACCAAACATGTCATTAAAAGGTTTTGTTGAAATAGTTATGGGAATTATTGGAATGACGGGTTTAATAACCTTAGCTAGTCTTTTGTTGATCCTCTCCAACTATATTTTTGTTTAATGCAATAATTAGAATTAATTTCTTGAATCATTCTAAAAATATTCAAATCGTATTTAATTATTTAAATTCTAAATATATAATATCTGATTTGTTTTAAGGGAATTAAAAAAAGTATAGAACCAACTTTTAAGGTTGGGAGCTTAAATATTCGATAATATCGTTCGTAATACTAGCTACTGCCATGTTAATAATTCCTCTCCTTACTTTTGGGTGAGAAAATATCATTAATACGATTCCCTTGACGATGGGTGATTTCTTATCGCTGAGTGGTGCCAAATCCAGAATACCTTCTGATCCGCGTATCGATATAGACTCAAGATCGCCTGCACTTAATCCGTGTATGATGTCCGCTCCAATCATTGATAAATTCTGTCCAATCGTCGCAAACAAGGAATCTGAGAATCTCCCAGAAATTGCTGCTGCTAAAATGGTACCATCGTTTTTAATCAAGGCACCTGCTTCAATATGATTGTCAATGGTAAGTAAACGCTTTAAAATGTCGTTCATGTTATCTAGTTTGATCTTTTCCACTAAAGACTTCTCTTTTAGTTCAGGGGTTTTATCTGAACTTCGTTCCTTGTTAACTTTTAATTTGCTAGAAAGAAATTTAAGTACATTTGTCATGTCTTCTTCTAATTCTAGAAGTTTATGTTTTTCGGAAACGCTCGATTCCTGAATCATATTTTCCAAAACTGGTGATTCGTTTATATGATTAACTTTAGAAGCATTTTCAATAGTGCCATCCGAATCTTGAATTTTATGATCTTTAGATTCTTCTAAAGGTTTAGTTTTAGGTAACGATTTAGTAGTAGGTAAGGACTTGGTTGTTGGTTTTATGGGTGTATTCTTTTGAGCAATAATGGATCCACTGAACGGTTGAGGCGTTATTTCCTGTAATATTTGAGATTTATTATCAAAATCCCTTGGATCATCAGATTTTCCTGCCTGCTGTTGATCATTTAAATGCAATTTCGGTTCTTGAGGTCCAATAGGCTTTTCTAGTTTTTCTTCTTCTTTTTCATCTTCATCCTCATTAGCTTTGGGAATTTCCTGTAAATCCATAGTTGTCGCTACGGAGTGGAAGGGTGTTGATATCGCATCGCTATCGTCTTCTATTGAAATATTAATTTCTTGATCATTTGTTTGAGAAATAATTTCCTCTCCAATTATCTTTATATCGTCTTCATCGTTTTCAATCGGCTTAGGTAAAGTAATACGGCGACGTCTTGATTGTACGGGTAATAAAGCCCCACATTTATTACACGCAAGAGCCTCATCATCACTATTCGTTGCTCCACAATTGCTACATATTCTCATAATTCGATAGGTTAAATGAAACCCAATTAATTTATTTTTTGTCTAGTAAAAATAATGCTTAAAAATAATTAAATTTAGCGAATATTGATACCAAATTGAAAATTCTCCTAACAGGCAAACCGTACGATTTTCCTACTTTTTCAATACTTCTTGAATGAGACTACCAAATGTATCGAAGTATGAATTGTTAAATTCGCTTGTTTGTTTGTGAAGAATGATGTAATACTCGTGGGAATTGTCTTTAATCAAGATTTCCTTAAATATAAAATAATCGCCAAATCGCTGTATGAGCATATGGCTATTGGCGAGCTCTTCTGGACTTTTATTAGAAAATTTATGAAAGCTATCGTTTAATGCAAGGAAATATGGCATTGTTGACATTAAAATGTTTTCAGATTCCTTGTTTTTAAAGTATGTGCTTACGATGAGAGAATTGTGGTCAATAATAACCGCTCCTTTTGCTTCTAATTTACGGGCGAATTCTTCGATGGTTTTTTGCAGGAGTTCAGCTTTCGTATATAAACTCAGAAGAATTTCCGACATTGCTTGTATTATAGTAGGAGGGTCGTATATTGATGTTTTATAGAAATGGATTTTCTTGTATTTTATATCTTTTGATATTACTTTTTGGATGGAATCAATAGAATTATCTAATTCGTTTTTTGATGTCTTTATTAGCGCTGGATCGTATTTGTGAAAAAATACAAAAATAGGGGGTTCGATTTCGAGCTTTTCAAATTGTTCTATCACATCTTTCAAATAACTTAGAGCTTCTTCGTGGCGATCCTTGTTTAAAATATCAATAACATAAATGGTAATTTCCGTCCCTTCAAAATATTTATTCGGATTTTTCAAATATGCGATTCGATAGTTCTCTTGTCCTCCGAGATCCCATTCCGCTATACTTTTTCCCAAAAAGCTAAATATTCTTCTTTGAGCTCCCCGAGTTGGGGAGAGTAATGCGAATTTGGATAATTCTCTCTGTATCATTAAAATAGTGGATGTCTTCCCCGCCGCATCTAATCCTGTAAATAAAATCTTATGAGCCTCGCTGTCTTCTTTAAGATATTCCAATAATTTCACCTTTGATATGAACTACCTCTTATAAAAAAGAAGATCAAGATAAATATATATTTTATGCAGTGAAAGATGGAAATTCCAAATCTTTAGAATTTTTTACTTAAAAATCGTCGAAAATCGCTGTAATTATCGATCTCGGCCTCGTTAGAAAATTCTTTTTTACTTTGTATTTTTAGTAAGGAATCTGGAATTTTTGGAGTAACACCAACTAGAGATACGATTTCTTCAGGAAATTTCGCGGGATCTGCAGTCTCCAAGGAAATACCCTTAAATTTAGCGTGTTTAGGATACTGGTTTCGATATATCTTTAAAGCCGCCCATCCAACTGCTCCATGGGGTTCTACAATTCCTCCGTGTTTTTGGTGAAATTGTCCAATGGTCTTTTTCGTGAGTTCGTCCGTAATAGAAAAAGATGCGATATCTCGTCTCATCTCGTCTAAATTTGGTTCTTGGTGAATGATTCCCTTTTCATCGATTTGCCCCCCGTATAAGTCAATCACTCTTGCTAAATTCGAAGGATGTCCAACATTCATGGCGTTGCTAATGCATTTTCTCGAAGGTTCGACTTTTTGATACCTTCCCGTTTTTAAGAAATTTGGAAACTCGTCGTTCTCATTAACCGCTGAGATGAACTTTTTTACGGGAAGCCCCATTTTCTTTGCTATGAGCCCTCCCATTAGGTTTCCAAAATTTCCCGAAGGAACTGAAAAAATGACTTTTTCTCCTACTTTATCGGCCACACGCGAATAACTCCAAAAATAATAGATGCTTTGAGGTAAAAGCCTACCTATGTTTATTGAATTCGCGGAAGACAAGTTTATATGCTTTAACTCTTCATCAGCAAAGGCAGTTTTTACCAAATGTTGGCAATCATCAAATTTTCCATCAATACCGATTGCTGTAACATTTTTTCCCAGCGTAGTCATTTGCTTGCGTTGTAAATCGCTAATTTCTTTTTTCGGGTAAAGAACAACAATATTAATATTTTCCATTTCATAAAAGGCTTGGGCCACGGCACCTCCAGTGTCTCCAGATGTTGCGGTGAGAATAATGATCTTCTTGTCTTCCTCTTTTAGATAATATTCCACGATTCTTGCGAGAGATCTAGCGCCAAAATCTTTAAAACTGCATGTGGGGCCCTTATCTAAATAACATATATAATCCTTTTGATCTATTTTTTGAATGGGGACAGGAAAATTTAGGGCTCTTTTTAATAGAAGCTTTAAATTTTTCTCGGGAATGGAGTCTCCCAAAAGCTTAGAAATAATCGTTGAAGCTATATCGCTTAACTTTAATTCTCTAAAGGAGAAAATTTCATCTATTGACAGGGAAGGAATTTGATTTAACATGTATAAACCCTTGTCCAAAGCTTGTCCTGTCAATATTGCGGTTTTAAAATCAACATCAAGCGTATTTCGGTTCGTGGAGTGCAACAACATGTCGTATATACTCGTAAAAAATTGTGAAAATGTTTTCTATAAGGATTTTAATAAAACATATTTTAATAATAATGCATTTTATTTTAGCTTAATTTTAAATTAATCTGATGTCATGATCTTAATTATAACGATTGAAAATTGATATTTGTGAATATCAAAGAACTAAGATCATTATTTCTAGAAGAATTTGAGAATCATTTGGATAAGCTTGATGATTTATTGAAAGAAATCCAGTTAGAGTCAATTAATCAAGACAAAATTAAGGAATGTAAAATTCTCTTCCATACTATGAAGGGTGATTCTGGTGTTGTCGGAGCGAAAAATCTATACAATTACTGTGCACTTTTAGAAGTTTTTTTTATAAAAATAAACACCGTTGAAATAGGTTCTTATTTAAAAATATTAACTGATGTTTCTAAAGAACTTCGAGATTTCTTACAAAAAAGCACTAAGAACGAACCAGTTGATTTGGAAGAGACAAGGATTAAGCGTTTACAAGATTTACTAAAGTTTTAACAAAATTCTATTTTTTTAGCTTCAATGAGTTTAATCGAATCGTCTTGGTTGTTTTACTCACCCCTTATTTCATATTTTTTTGCCTTAATCTATAGCCTTTTTACGATCTACCCTGTATGCAAAAAACAATATAAATCCATTGGATTTTTTTTAATTCACTTATTTTGATTTTTTTTCCTGTTTTTATTCAGTTATTTTGTTCTTATAAAGTAAAAGCCTCTTATATTGAAAGATTATGGATTTTACTTATCAAATCCATTTTGATAAGTGGTTAATTTCCAATAAATCGATTTTAGAAAATTTGAAAATATATTCCATACTTTTTAGAAAATCTCTTTAATAAATTATTTTAAAACCCTTGCATTTTAAAATATTTGAAAAAGGGAAATAATTGGTGAAAAAAATTAAGGAAGAAGATAAAATTGAGATACCTCAGTTATTTGTGCTTTTCTCGATGGCTCTCACGAGAGATGTCGTGGATTATGAATATGATGGATTGAATATCGGGCGAAATATCTTCACTATTAATTACATTGGATATAGAAAAGAATGTACTATGGGAGAGCTCTGTAATTATTTAAATATTCAACCAAGCACAGCAACAAGGCAGATCGACAAGCTAGTCGATAAGTGGAAAGTTTTAAATAGAAATTTTTCAGATAAGGATAGAAGAAATGTTTTACTTACTTTATCAACTAAGGGTTTAAAGATATACAAGCATCACATTGAACTTCAACAAAAATTTATCCATTCCCTGTTTGTAAGATTTTCACCCAATGAAGTAAATACATTGGTCAATATAATGAAGGAAATAACTAAATACGATTTAAAAGCACTTGTGGATTAATATCTTGCATTTCAACTTGCCCCGGAATAATAGAATTCGGTCCGCTAAATATATATGCAATTATAGTTGCAATTCCCGCGGGGATAAATAAAAAAGGTTCCCAAGTCATCTCAACAATTATGATGATTGCCGTAATTGGATTGTTAAGTGCGGCTCCGACAGCAACCGAAGCGCCTAATACTGCAAATAATTCAGGTGCTTCTTGATAAAAAAGTTCTCCGAAAAGACTTCCAACTAACGCACCGAATAACATCAAGGGAAGAATGATCCCCGAACTATTGTAAAATCCTATAGAAAGGGCCATTGCTCCCAGGAATAAAAAGATATAAATTAAAAAATGAATTGCTGTTATTGATTCTAATGAAGTTATAATGTAGGATAAGAACATGACATCTGGTCCAATTAACAATCTTTGGTGTTCATTCTGAATTATTGGAATTATAAATAAGAGAAATGCACCGTAAATTACAGCTCCAATAAGTGGTAACATCCAATAGAAAGACTTTGCCATGGAATACGATTTTATCCTTCTCATACTACCTCTCATCACATATTTTACTACTAAAATGAATATTCCCATAAAAATACCAAAAATAATCAACAAGGGAATTAATCCTAAATAGTTTTCAAACGATGCATCAACTAGTTCCGCTCTGAATAGTGGTCCGAATCCAAAAAAAGAACAAAAAATTAAATACGCGATCGAGGATGAAATAAGCGAGGGTAACAACGAACGATATCGAATATAGTTCGAATAAGGAAGTTCTGCACAAAAAAGGGCACCACTAATGGGTGTTTTTAGAATTGCGCCCGTACATGCGCTTGCACCAATAAAATAGAAATCCAACGCATTTAATTGATTGTTCTTGACTTTTTTAGATATGATATATCCTAAATTTGCACCAATCAATAGTCCTGGGCCTTCCTTTCCACACAGCATTCCAGAACCGAATGTCCAAGATGTTGCAAAGGTCTTTCCAATTAAAATTGGCAATCTATCATAGTCTCCCTCGCTTTTATTCACTTCTTCGATGTATTCTACACCTCCCGTACCCATTATTCGATTCATTTTTCTTTTTTGCCATGCTCTCACTATAAATGATGTCATTGCGCCTGCAATTATAGGCGAAAAAAAATATGGTACGAAAGAAAAGCACCATTTAAAAAAGATTAATAAATAATTAAATCCGACCATGACAATACCGCAAATGATGCCCATTACAGAAGATAACATTAAGATCTCAAAATATTTATACATCCAATATGCGTGTTGCGTTAATGGATTGTTTTTCTTAGATTTTTGAGTATTTTGATTGTCCTTATGCTCGACGATAATAATTCTCCCCCTTATAACATGTCATTTGGATTCGATAAACGACTTAAATGAGGATTTTTAACCATTTCTTTTATCAATTTTACGACTTCTGAAGGCGTTTGTGCCTCGTGGATTTTATCGTTTCTACGGTCGTCAATTTTCTTCCCTGCCATCTCAGAAGACCATCCTCCCACTCCTGTTAAAGCAATAATTGGTTTTTGGTACAACCATGCCAAGGCTATTTCCGTCAATGTACCCGCCTTCCCTGCAATTGCCACAACAGCATCTCCGCTTAATACGACGACTATATTTCGAGCTTGAGAAAAAGGAACGGGTATTGCAATATCCACATATTTGTTTGCGGCGCTTTTCGATTTATAAGGAATGATACCTATGGTAAAACCATTTTCTTTCTTGGCTCCCTTGCAAACCGCTTCCATTACGCCAGATAATCCTCCACAAGATACCGCGTAATTGTTCTTAGCGAGTAATTCTCCGATTTCTTCCGCTTTTTTATAGGTCTCTTGTTCCACTTCGCTAGCGCCGATGATAGATATAATTCCTTTAAATCTTGTTTTAAAATCAAAACTCATGATAAATAGTATATAAAATTTAGGTGCTTTTATGGTTTATCATGAAAATTTGAGTTATAATTGATGAGAAAAATAAATAAAATAATTAAAAAAGTAAAAATTTGGAACAATTACATTATTCTTGTCGTTTTTAAGCGAAAATCACGAGGCATAAAACGATGCCAATGGCATCAACGGCGAAAATCAAATCGTAACCAAGAATGCTCATATCGGTTGTAACTCACCAGAAATATAGCTCCAAGAACCTAACTTAATTATAATCGTAGGATCATTATTTTCTAGTAAAATACCTGTATCCCTATCATACACCTTGTTTACCACAGTAAGTGTATCGAATTCTCTTCCAGCGTATGTATTATTTCTAGTTATTTCCCCCCGTTTCTAAAGCTGTATACATTAGATCACTAATTATATATACATTACTTATTATCCTATCATTTTCTATGAGAATACTATTTCTATATACATCTGCAATAAAATTTGCTATATTATTATCGGGCACCGTTTCAATTAAGATTCCAAAAGTGCGTGTTATGCCATTATATATGCTATTATAAGCTCAAGAATCATTAACGCCAACAAGATAGGCTGCGTGTGCATTCACAAGCAGTAAACTTAAACTATGGAAGATTCTAAGGAAAACACTAATGTAATTATTATTTTATTTCTTGAACATTTTATTTTTTTGTCTTTTTTTAATTAATTTTTAAAACGAGAAAGGAATTTAGATTCTAAGAATGGTTTAAATCTATATTTTAGATTAAAAAACACTTTTCCTCATTCTAAGTTGAATAGAAATCCGAAATTTAAATCACATTTAAAATTAAAATATTTTAAATGTGGAATAAAATTTTATATTCTATTTTTCCAATTTTTTTAATCAATAATTTAGGGATATATTTATCATATCGTTCAACACAGCTGAAGCCGCCTCAAATCCCCCAGCACCGCGTCCCATAAGAATGATGGGTCCTGCGTGTTTTGTCTGAAGTTCAATTACATTGAGTGTGCCCGAAATATTAAGCGGGTTATTGATCTCGACTAATCTTGGTTCGACAACGAGCTTATCGTTCTCTGTAATTGCCAGATGTTTTATGACATAACCTTCCGTCTTGGCAAGATCGATGGAATGAGCCGTGATGTTTGTTATTCCCTTAATTTGCACATCCTTTATCGTTTTGGACCATCCGAGGAGTTCATTCGCCAAGATGACGAGCTTTCCTGCAGCGTCGTATCCTTCGATATCCAAGGTAGGATCTGCCTCTGCATATCCCAATTCTTGGGCTTCTTTTAAAGCAACATCGAATTGAACTCCTTCGGCAGACATTCGACTAAGAATATAGTTGCATGTGCCATTTAGAATGGCTCTTATACCCGTTATGGTATTGCCAACTAAAGCTTCTCTCATAGATAAAATGGGAACGCAACTTGCAACTGTACCCTCATATCTGACTTGACATCCGTTTTCTTGGGCCAAGTCTTTTATTTTTTGGTATTGCAAGTAAAAGGGTCCCTTGTTTGAGGCAACCACATTGATGTTATTGCTTAAAGCTCCCACTATGGTGCTAAGAGCAGGTTCTCCCGTCTCCGGGTTGGTGGGCGTCGTTTCAACGATGATATCAAGATCCAATTGGGTGATATGGTCTAAGATTTTTATTCCCAACTTCCACGATTTGGAGTTCCTAAAATTTACTCCCATTTGATCAATCTGTTCGATATCCAATCCTTCTTCGTCTATCAAGGCCCCATCGAATTCAAAAATCGCAACGAATTTGTATGCAATCCCGAACTTGTCTTTTATTTCTTTTCTCTTTTCAATTAACAATTTTAACAACGATGAGCCGACAGTTCCCTTTCCTATCAGGCATACTTTTTGTTCCATGATGTTCAACGAAATTCTAATTATCTAGATTAATAAAAGTAATTATTGCAGTATATAAAGTACTAAACCATAAAAAGATTAGATACTATTAACGGATTTAGCATTGGTTCAAAATTCAATTATTGTTTTATTATTATTCCCTTAT
>JAFGGO010000124.1 GCA_016930515.1 Promethearchaeota archaeon
ATTCATTTTATTAAGGCAGGAATATTCTTGAAAAAAACGATTAGATAAAAGTTCTTGAGATTTAAAATAAATCAAATTGCCATTCTGGTAACATAATCTCGATGAATCGCTCTCATCATTCATTTCCCCTGAGAAAGAATTAAGAATCGACTATAATACCTTTTATTAATTTATGGAAGTAAAAAGATCTCTAAATTTTTTGATTAAAAGAGAGTTCGTGAGCTTTATACCTAGTCAATTCCCCCTTATAGTGATTTAAAGTCGACGATTCTCTTTCGTTATTCCTGTTAATTAAGACAATATCAATCTCAATCCAAAAAAAGATTTGTAATCTCCTTCTGGTCTTGAAAATAACAAGCCCACCGTTAATGAAACCCAATACTTCAATAAGTACCCCCATTGATTTATATAGGTCCTTTTTTTCTCTAAGTTAATTACCCATCTTTGTTTAAAAATGCCAAGGAAGGAATTTAAAGTAAGCGAATTTATAACCCTTAAGTTGGAGGGGAACGAAACAAACATTTATGTTGCGGGAGAACGATTCAATCAATGCAAGTATTTGGCATTTCCCATATCTATTGATGCCGTTCAAGATTTTATCATGGTTCAATCTATCGACGAGTTTGAGAAAATCGATCGCTTTGAAGAATACACTCAAATAGAAATATGTCCCGAAGAAGCGTTTTGGGGACATTGTTCAAATCTTCAGGCGTGGTTCGAGAACGATTACGACACGAGATTGCTCCACAGGAATCTCTCCTTTCCTTTACTGAAGAGGCTAACCGAAGTGGGAGACCCTAAAGCCATGAATTCCTTCAAGGACGAGATAGCCAAGAGGCTTGCAAGCGAGCATCTTACGGTCGTAGAATACTTATTGGAAAATGGGTATTTGACCTATCTTAGTAAAGAAGAAATAGAATCGTTTGTAACAGAGTGGGTGGAATATCAAGGAGAAAAAATTCCAATAATCGGAGATTTTCTAAAATTAAATGATTTATGCATTAAAGATTTATCACAAATAAAAGGATTGTTCGAGTTCAAATCGCTCCAAAAACTCGATTTGAGCAATAACAATCTTTCGATTGTCTTGGAGTCAATAGAAAACTTAACATCCCTCCAAGAACTCCATTTAAACAATAACCAGCTCACAACCCTGCCAGAAACGATAGGGGCCTTGAGATCCCTTCAAAAGCTAGATTTGTACAATAATCGGTTCACGAGCGTTCCGCAGTCCATCGGAGATTTAGCATCTCTCCAAAAACTTGACTTGAGCTATAACTGGCTCACGAGCGTTCCGCAGTCCATCGGAGATTTAGCATCTCTCCAAAAACTCGATTTCTGCTATAATCAGCTCACAAATGTTCCTGAATCGATCGGAAACTTAACATCACTTCGAGAACTCGACTTGAGTAAAAACCAGCTTGCGATACTCCCTGAGTCGTTTGGCAATTTGAAATCCCTCCAAAAATTAAATTTAGGATGTAATCAATTTACAAGCATGCCAGAGGTCATTGGTAAACTGCTACTACTCGAAACTTTAGATCTAAGCTATAACAAGTTAACTCAACTCCCGGAATCCATGTGCAACCTAACGTCGCTTCGTTATTTACATTTATCAAAAAACCAGTTGACGATCCTTCCCGAATCCTTTGGCAACCTGACATCTCTCCTGGAATTATATATAAATAATAATCAATTGACCAAGCTCCCCAGATCCATGAGAAAATTACGTTCGCTTGAAAAGTTAGCTTTAAGTCTTAATCAATTGACTACTTTTCCGGAGCCTATTGGTAGCTTGATGTCGCTCCAAGACCTTACTTTTTATAAGAATAAATTGACGATTCTTCCAGAATTTCTAGGCAACTTGAGATCTCTACGAATATTAAGGTTAGTCAAGAACCAATTAAGCACCATACCCGAGTCAGTAGGCAATTTATCGTTTCTGCAGGTATTGGATCTAAACAATAATCAATTAACTGATCTTCCAAATTCTATTAAAAAACTCTCTTCGCTAACGGAATTACATTTAAAAAATAACCCTTTAACATCTCTCCCAGATTCTGTTGAGGAGTTAAAAAAGAAAGGTGTGCGAATTATCGTCTAGGAGTATCAATTCCTTTCGGTAATTTTAAAATTTTTGGATAATTAGATTTTCTGGATACTCCTTTTGGTAATCTCTCAGTCGTAAAGACTTAACGCCAATAACTTTTATTTTATCGATGGTTTGATCTTTCGTGGTACATATATAAGCCTAACTTGAGGAAAATGGCAGGAAAGGAATATCGACTGGAAATAGAATAATAATATATATTTCAATCATCTAGTTTCACTACTTGTGGTTTTGAAAACATAAAAATTGGTTTAACTTAATAACTTACGAATATTTATACTTATTAGATGTCTTTCATTTAGAAAAAATGTCAATAGAAAAGAGAAAGTTGTTAATTGAAAGACGCATTAAACGATTTTACAGCACGCACGATTGCGTTGATAAAAAAAATACCTCAAGGAAAAGTGTCTACTTATGGGGATATCGCAAAAATGGCTGGAAATCCGAGAGCCGCAAGACAGGTAGTTCGAATATTACATTCAATGACCCAAAAATACCACTTACCCTGGCATCGAGTTGTTAATTCTCAAGGAAAGATATCTATAAAAGACCCTATTGGTACTGCACAACAAAAAACAATGCTTGAACTGGAAGGTGTGGAAATTTCAGACGATCTTTATGTGAACTTGGAGCACTATAATTGGAATCCTTAATTTATAATAAGAAGTCTAATGGAAATCTTGGAGGATGGTCGTTTCTTACCTTTACCATTTTAATTGCGTTGTTAGGGCAATTCGCAGCACAAATCCCACATCCTATACACAAATTTTCTCTCAGTTTCATTTTTTCGTCTGACGAATCCGATTGAGTTGGCCAGAGATGATAAATCGCTTCATTTGGGCATTTTTTCATGCAAGTTTCGCATTTCGTACAGAGCATTATGTCAAATTCGGGAACAAAATTAGTTGCAATGACTCCTTTATAATCGTATTTTTTTGCGGGAAGTAGTACTCCACAATGACAAGTACAGCAGTTACAAATAAACTTTGAGGTGTCTTTACTGGTATCCGAAATTGTATTATGAACAAGCCCTCGTTTCTCGGTTTCTTTAATGAATTCGATGGCTTCTTCCTTGGTAAGTCTTTTTGCGGATCCCTGACTAATCCATCTTTCAGCCGTGTCTCCAACAACAAAACACCCCATCTCGGCTGGGGCTACTTGACAAGGTTCACCCGTTAATTCTCCAACCAATCGACATTGACAGGGAATGACTCCAAAAACCTCGTTTTTATCGATCATGTTCTTGACTACCTCGTAAGGAAGGACTTGATTTTCAACATCAAATGATTTGTCGACTTTAATGAGCTTTTCTTCGGAATCGTATGGAAGCAAGGGGCGGAATCCTTTTAGCATGGTATCAACTTGGTCTAAGTCTGGAGTTTTATTCTTAAAAATGTATCGGTATATCCGTGCCACTTTATTGAGATTTTCTTGTGTATCTTTACGCGTTATAAAATATAATTCGAACATGCCTGGTACAAGTGGTAATAATCTATAATCGGAATCGGTTTTTATCATAGTTCCAATTCTTACCGATCTATCAAGGATCTCTTCTATTTTTTCTTTTGAAATGCCTGTTTTTTCTTCTAATTGTTCTAGCGTGGTTCCCTGACCAACGCTATTAAATTGGGTGATAATCTTGATCTCCACCTCATTCCAAAATATTCTTAGCAATTCAGATACTTTTTCATGTTTAGGAGCAGCTATTCTTCCAATTCGCAGTTTTTGTCTAACAACTTCATAATTATCAATGTCTAACAAATTTATTATTAACCTCGTTCTCTTGATATAATCAAATAAAAAATAATATTGTGTCTATAAATGAC
>JAFGGO010000125.1 GCA_016930515.1 Promethearchaeota archaeon
ATTAATATTATTAAATTCGCGACATTTTAAAATCAAATAAAATTGAGTTTCTTATGCTATATATTGATGCCGAAAATTCAGGAATATCGGGAGATATATTTCTCGCTGGATTATTGGGTTTAATTTCAAACCCTAACGGTTTGATAGAAGAACTAATTGAATTAAAAAATTATTTATCTGGAATATCGAAACTTGAAATTAAATTAAATAAAATCAAACGCCATGGTCTCCTCGTGAACCAGCTTGAAATCAATTTAAAAGAAAGCAAAAAACACAGATCGGCAAAAATTATAGTAGAAGCTCTTAATAAATTCTTAGAAGATAAAAAATACTCCGAACCCGCGAAATCTTACGCTCGAAATGTTTTAAACTCTTTAATTCAAGCAGAACAAAAAGTTCATGGGAATTTATCAGATAGTATTCACTTGCATGAATTAAGTTCGGTTGACACTTTAATTGATATCCTGGGAGTTACTAAGGTTTTAAGTCAGTTGGACATATTTGGAAAAGAAAATATGGTTGCGTGCAGTAGAATTCCATTGGGAAGAGGAACGACAATCGGTGCTCATGGAATATTACCAGTTCCCGCTCCTGCCACGCTAAAAATTCTTGAAAAATCAGGTCTCACGCTTCTTAATGGCCCTGTTGATGCAGAATTAGTCACACCAACCGGGGCAGCTCTCTTAGTAAATTTACATCCTATTACGAATATTAAAGAGATATCTCCAGAAAATATCGTAATGAGTACTGGGCAAAAGGAATTCGACAAATTTCTCAATGTTTTGAGAATAGTTTTAGGAAATAAGCAGGTTTCTGGGAATAAGGATTTAGAGAGCGATTATCTAAGTAATTATGTAAAAAACGTAACAGTTTTAGAAACAGCAATCGACGATGTCTCTGGCGAAATAATCGGTAATCTAGCGAAGGCTCTTGAAAACGAAGAAGTAATGGATTTTCAAATTTTGCCAAGTATTACAAAAAAAAACAGGCCAGGTTATATAATAAAAGTATTATGCCATCCTAACCTTAAATATCGAATAATTGAGCTCCTGATTGCTAATTTAGGCACGTTAGGTGTAAGATTTAATACAGTAAAAAGAATATGCGTGGAAAGAACAATTCTTAGAGATAAAGTTGAAATTAATTCTAATTTTTACGATATCTCATATAAAATTTCTTATTTTAATACAGATAAAGGGAAAAAAATCGTGAATATAAAACCCGAATACGAAGATATTCAAAAAATAGCAACGGATACGGGACTTTCGATTGTTGAAATCCAAATTCGAGCCCAATCTCAATTATCTGCTCTTTTTAATAAGTTTAAACAAGATAAATAGATTATTAAAAAAATTTGGAAAAAAAAATAATATTATCTTAATAGATAATAAATTAGAACTTATCTACATGAAATTTATGTAGTATATACTCGTCTTCTACCATTTCTTTTGAAAACTTGTTAAGTCTGGCAATTTCTTTTTTTAATTCTTTTTCTTTTCTTAGCTTTCCTAATTCGTGGTAGATGCTTGCTGCGTCTGTGAACATTTTAATGCATTCGGAGTAGTTACCGGAAATTTCGAGGTCTTCTGCGAGAAAGACAAGCCCTTCAGCAACATCTTTTTTGTTTCCCAGGCTTCTCTGGATTTTTAAGGACATTTCGTGGTATTTTAAACTTTCAACATACCGTTTAAAAATCGAGTGTGTCCTTCCGAGTGATCGAAGTACGAAGGCTTCCTGTTCTTTTAGTGAGTTATCCCTGCAATGCTTGAGTATCTTCTCCAAAAAAGAAATATATTCACGATTCCTGCTTTTTTCCTTTATAGGATCGATGTGTATGATTGCTTTTTCGAATTCTTCGAGTGTATTGTTTATATCTCCTTCTTCGAAAAATTGTTTTGATTTTTCAAAAAAGTTTTCCATAATCGCGACCATTGGTCTCAACTAGGCTTTTTGATAGGTTTTTATTTTTGTGATTTAATAAAATAAGTTCAATAATTATAATAATCAAATACCTTTAAATACTTATTGATCGTTAACGTCGGTAATAGGTATGGGCGAAAGGGCTAATTTGTGTTAAATAAATGTCCTAGGCTTGTTGGAGGGATTTCGTCAAATACATATTCATTTTATTAAATGGGTGTTTAACATAAACTAGAGTGATAAAAAATAGTGCTTCACGCGAAGTATTAAGAATTAGAGTTAAAAAAAAGAAGTATGATATAATCCTTTTCAAAATATTTATAAGTTATTTATCTTATTTTAGATTAGGTTGAGTTTTGAATTAATTTCTTGCGTTTTATTAATAATATTTCGTAATTCGTGCAAATCCTCGTCGAACATATTTTTCAGCAAGTATAACTTGAGTTTTTTTATTTTTTCCATCATTAATAAAAATTTAAATTGGCAATCGCTATAAAGCTGATTGAGCTTGCCGTAAAGAGTTTTTGCGTGAGTTTGATCGTATTTTTCCAAGTTTATGATTAAATGCTTGAATTCTACTAAATAAACATATTTATTTAATTCTTTGAGCATCTCTCGACCGAGCTCGTTTAAATGGGCGATATTGTCGACTATTCCCGTTTTTAAAGTTAATTCAAAATCTTGTTTGTACTTGCTAAACAATACGCCAAAATAATCCTTAATCTTGTCGTTTATGGCCTCTAAATTAATCTTAGGATTGATAAAAAAAGTAATAGTGTATTTATTGTAACTAAAGGTTTGAAGTTTCATGTTAATGCCCGTCATCCTAAGCTCACTAAGTTCTTGCATATTTATGTTTTGGGAAAATTTCTCCAATGCACTCACGAACATGGGAATGAGTTCAATATCAAATTCGGGATTTATTTCTTCTGCTTGTCCTTTAATGCATTCTTCTAGTGCTCCCTCGTATAGCTCGAGCGTAAGAAGCGTTTTTCCTCCCTTGTCAGCAATAAAACATCCTACTAAAGAGGGTTTCTTATCATCTGTGTTAGCAAAAGCGTTATTCTCGCTTTCTAAGGATTTTAACAATCCCCCAAGTTCACCATTTGCATCTAAATCTTTTAAAACCACATTAAAATCACGTTTCGCCTTGTCAGATAAACTATAGAGATCTACATCGTTAACCGTCATTACTTCTAAAAAACCATTCTTTAGTAAGTAATCGAAGGCAGAATTAATTTCTTTTGCTGAGAGCTTGAGTTTAATGGGTAAACCCTTTTTTGAGACCACGATCTCGTGATTCACGCAATAAAGAACTTTAATGACGCTATCTAATTGAGTTTCTTTTAAAATGCCGGTATTAATTTCGTTAATCAAATGATTCAAATCTAATGATTGGCTCTCGTTGGGCATCTTAACAAACCTCGTCAATATAATTATAAAAGAGGTGTTTAAAAAAGTGTTCAAATTTTTAATGGTTTGTTACCATAGAACGAATATGGAATTAAAAGGAGTCTCGTTAAAAATTACCTAGCTATTTTGTTAGCAATCAATGCTGCAGAGGCTCCAGCACCAAATCCGTTGTCAATATTTACAACCAACAATCCGGGAGAACACGATTGAAGCATCGTAATCAACGCACCTTTTCCATTTGCTCCCATGCCATAACCGCTGGAGATAGGAACTCCAATGACGGGTATATCGACTAATGCCGCAACCACTCCTGGAAGCGTCCCCTCCATTCCAGCACATACAATAATCACATTTACATCTCTTTCGACCATTTCCTTAAGAGGATTAAAAATTCGATGCATTCCCGCTATTCCAATGTCGTAGCTGGTGATAACTTCGCACCCCATTACTAATAAGATCTCTTTAGCTTCTTCGGCAACTGTAATGTCTGAACTACCTGCCGTTATGATTCCTACCAATCCGCCTTTTTTTTGAAATCCAAAACTCTTTTCTTTAATAACGAGTATTTTCGCCAATTCGTTTATGTGAACATCGTATTTATTATCAATTCTGTATACTTCGAGTAAACGCGATTTTTGGTCTTCTAAATAACGAGATACTATTGCAAATTTTTTATTTTTTAAAAAAGAGTCGACAATCTTAGCTAGTATTGAATATTCCTTATTTTGAGCAAGAATTACCTCGGGGACGCCTGTCCTAGTTTTTCGAAACACATCTAACTTGGCAAGTTCTCCTACTTCCTCGATAAAATTAGCTTTCAGTAATTTACCTGCTTCTTCCACACATAATTCTTTTTTAAGCAATTTTTCGAGAATATCGTTTACATTGTCCATTTTAAACTCATCTTCAAATTAATTCTTTTAGTTTTAATTAATATTTTTTATCACTTGATATTAAACTCAATCACGGGATTCAATAATGCATAATGTAAGATGATTTTTAAGTAAGTCCAAGACAATAAAAAACTAACGCAAGGAAATAATAAATAATTATATGGTAAAACAATTAAAAACTTGAGTTGATTATAGATCGTTATTACAAAAAATAATTATTAGCAAGAAGTGAACAATGTGAAAATAGATTACACATCGTATAAAGATGTTGATTTAAAAGGAAAAAAAGTCCTCATGCGCGTGGACATTAACTCTAATATTGATCTGGAAACAAACACTATCAGGGATTCTCCTCGAATTCGAGCGCTCGTACCTGCTCTTAACGAGTTAATAAACAGCGCTATTATCATATTAGCCCATCAATCAAGACCTGGTGATCCCGACTTTACTAATTTGGACATTCACGCCAAGGAAATTGAAAACCAACTCGGTCGTCCAGTACAATTCGTGGAAGATATATATGGGAAAAAGGCAGTTACCGCTATTAAAAATTTAAAACCTGGAGAAGTGCTTGTACTCAATAATGTTAGAAAATTCGAAGGAGAAATGAAAAATTACAAGGATTTTGCAGAGGCTGAAAAAACCGATATGATACAGACTCTCTATCCCTTGGTAGATTATGTTATTGTTGACGCGTTTGGTGCGGCGCATCGAGCTCACGCGTCAATAGTCGGATGGCCTAAAATGATGGCTGGGCCAATTACTGCTCAAGAATTATTTGCATTAAAGAAAATAATTGACGAACCCGATAAACCAATGGCCATGATCATTGGGGGCGCAAAAGCAATAGACAAGTTCAAGGCAATGAGATATAATTTTGATAACGGAAAACTAGATTACGCTCTGTGTTCTGGACTGACTGCAATCTTAATTATGGAAGCAATGGGCATGAAATCGGGAGAGCCGAATAGAAAGCTGATTGCCAAGGATTTAGAAGAAAACAAGAATTTAATCGTGGATACCTACCAAAAATATGAGGCCAAAATAGTGCTTCCTGTTGATTTTGCGATTAACGATAAAGGATATAGGAAAATAATACCCTTTGTCGAAGCAGAAGAAGCAGCCTCCACGACGGGTGATGTTGGTCCAGAAACAGTCGAAACCTTTAAAAGAATCATTATGAAGTGCAGGACTATTGTTGCGAACGGGCCTCCTGGTATTTTCGAAGAGGAAGTCTTTAGGGAGTCCACAAACGAGCTTGTTGAAATAATGGTAGAGGCCACGCAAAAAAATGGAGCTCTTTCGATCATTGGAGGTGGAGAAATGGGCGCGGCGGCTTCAATGGCTGGTTTAGCTGATAAGGTTTCATTCATCTCCACCGCTGGTGGAGCAATGCTCGAAATACTTTCGGGAAACGACCTTCCGATGATAAAAGCTCTAAGAGAAAAGAAATATTAAAATCTAATGACTTATAATTTCCATTTTTTTAGTTTAACATTCTTTTTACATACTAGAAATTGAATTGTATATTCGATAATTTAAAAACGAGAGAAAACTTCTTTAAGCTTATAGTCTTAGTTACAGTATACTTTCTAAAACATTATAAGAGCCCATGGTCTAGTGGTTATGACGTCCGCTTGACGTGCGGAAGGTCGGGAGTTCAATCCTCCCTGGGCTCATATTTTAATCGTTCTTATTTAACATTTCAAATAAATTTATCTCAATTTTCTAAATTCGGATAAATCTTTAAGATTTTTTTAATTAAATGCTATTTTACGATTACTAATATTCCTAATAGGCCGCTGCATAATGCAAGATTAAGAATAAGAAAATTAAATTACCCGAATGAAATCCTTAATTAATATTTAATCGATATGCACTTTCATTCATAATGCTTAAATAACTTTCATTGTTATTTTAACTTAATTTTTTAAAAATAGGAAATTTGATTGAAAATGGAAAAAAAAAAATTATATTCAATAGCCGCAGTCGTAATCGTTGCTGCAATTCTCGTCCCTTCTATAATTGTTGCTGTCGTTCTTTTAACTCCTGCCGCAGTAGATCCCTGTGCTGGCGAAGAAGATATTTTATTATTTACAGGAAATGGATTAAAAAACAACTATACATATAGTGTGTGTGATTTACAAAAATCCACATACCAACAATATACAAATGTAAATTTGAGTTATACAACAAAGGTAGAAACTACATATGCAATAGTCTCTGGAGTATCTCTTTGGGATTTTATAAATAAAAATCATATTTTAAAAACAGGTATAGATTCCGACACTACAAATGTGACCTTTGCTGCTTCAGGCTACACCATTACTTTGAATCTTACGACGGTTCAAACTTATCCCGCCGACATCATTATAGTATATGGTGGAGATGATTTTGATCCTATCGTAGATGGACCTTTAAGATCTGCAGTCTCCAATAATGTTCTTGGTTTGCCTACAAGAACTAGTAAATATTGGGTTTCGAACTTAGAAAACATCACCATATCTGTCTAATTTTAAAAACCTTTTTTTTTTTTAATTTTCATTATATATTTTATCACGATGAAACGCAAGGATTTAATTATTGGAATAGTATTAGTTGCTGCATCGATATCTGCGGGAATCATCGGTTATGCCGTTGTAGTGCTCTTAACTCAAGATAATACGGAAGATGTTTTCATACCTGGCTTGCCCGACGATTTTGAAGGTGCTCCTATCGGGGCAAATATAATTATCAGCAATGGTACTGACACTATGACAATATCTTTTGGCGATATCTTAGAGGGTGTAGAGTTATGGATGGAACAAGAAGTCACGGGCTTACAAATAAACGAGGAAAAGGATATCGTGGCATTACATGCTTATGACGATAAAGAAATTGGAAAAAGAATAACGGGCGTGGATATATTAGATATCCTTGAGATGTCTGGTATGAATTTTGCGTGGAACCTTGTTTTTAGCTCTACAAACGATGGAGAAACCAAAGCGCTTTCAAGAACAACAGGAAACATAATAGATGACGCAGCAGGGAGCTATCGACCGACTTTTATTGCCTTAGCAATTAATAAGAAATGGATAAAGGACACTGCATATGCTGGGGAATGGGGGAACTTCACGGTTGTAGGTCGAAATCTCTCTGAAAAATTGTTTGACCTCCAGCAGATTAATATTATGTCTGAATGGAATGTAGATATTATCATAAACGGTGTAAAAAGTCCGTTTTCTATAAATACAACAAACATGTGGTATAATGCCGTTTGCCATAATTATTCCTATTATCGAAGCGATTATTGGAACTTTAACAGGTCTTATATTGGAAGAACTATAGACGATATAGTAAAAAATGCCACTTATGGGATGGGTTTTACCGATTGGAATGTTAGTTTTGCCTGTGCCGATGGACTCGTTGATCCAAACCCTCCCTATAATAAATCTGAGATCGAAAACGGAATGGCAAACGATGGTTCTCTCACCATACCCCGAAACAACGATGATAAAGTGAATATTACTGGCGGAGGTACTGGCGTTGGACTACCAATAACGAACCAAAAAATGGTATTGGTGTTTCGGTTAATGCAATACGTCGAGGGTAACGCTGCTACGAATTCTTGGGATCCTGCTTGGGAGAATTATCATTATTGTGGGTATAGGCATGGGCCTTTTACCATTTATGTTCCGGGACGGACGAGATCGAACTTTCCAAAATATATCACGCAAATTATAATTGAGGCTTCCTAATTCATGGAACTCAAAAAAAAAGCCCCATTTTTTTTTTTAATTATTTCCTTTTTTTTATTTTCGGGTATTATTACTAAACAAGCTATTGCATATCCCGGTTGGGAAGGAGATTGCGAGGCCCATCACGGAATTGGATCGGTTATCTCTAATTACGACGCTTCGGCACGGATCGTGCTTGATGGGCAATCTGACGAGAAATTCTGGTTAACCTATTCTAACAACAAGGCGTTCATTCCGTTGGCAACGGATATAACTAAGTCCGGAGGGTTTAACGTCACGCTCAACCTGACTTTTGTTCACAATAACAATTACTTATATATTTTATGCGAGTGGGAAGATAACACTACCGTTCCTGCTGGATTTAATTACGATGGCTTGTTTTTTTGCTGGAACATTGATGTTCCTAATTTTACCGCAGATTTTTTAAGCGATATGAGCACCGATCACATGGGTAGTGGTAACATCGATTCTTGGAATTGGATCTACGACGATGATTTTGCCCTGGATAAGTGCTTCGGAGAAAAAGGATGGTTCGATTCGAGCCTTGAAGCTCAAGACATTGAAGTGGCGTATTCCCTCGTTGAAAACGAATCTTATACCTTAGAAATACGAAGAGCGCTCACGACGGGCGATCAACATGATGTTAAATTCGATAAAACCGGGCTCTACGAGTTCAACCTTGCAATATTAAACGATGGAAGGCACGAAAACCACGCAATTTCGTGGACATACGCGTTGAACTTAAAGTTGCCTGCAAACGAGTTTCCAGTAGTAGTTGTTATAGTTATTGCGATTGTTAGCATCGCTGGAGTGGTTGTTGTCATTGGTGTGGTTTCTTATAGGAAAAAAAGAAGAAATTAAAATAGATTTAAATCTGATATTAATCATATTAAATGATAAATAGAGTTTATTTCAAGACATCATGAACGAAATTGAGAAGAAGGAAAACTTAACAGAAGAACAAGAAGACTTCGTTCCGACGGGCTTAGGTATTGATTCTCACAATAAGTTAAACAATCTCGACTTCATCTACTGCATGATCATTGGTGTCATAGGGGGAATCATATCTAGCTTGGTTCCCTTTTCGTTACTCATTAAAGTCTGGTATCCGCTCACGGGAGGCACTCAACTCGTCAGCGGCCACCACCTAATTTGGGGGGCGCTCATATACGGGCTAACTAAGAAGAAAAAAACGATTTTAATTACAATGACGGCAAAAGGACTCCTGGAGTTTTTATTTAACGATCCATGGGGGCTTATCATCGTGTTCGTAAACATACTCGAAGCTTCGTTCTTAGCGTTAGGCTTTATTCTCGTTGAACGGTTCCAAGAAGGAGACAGTCGACTTGGTTGGGCCGTGGCAGGTGGTATCGGAAATTTCGTTCAAGCTCCCTTTTTTTGGATATTGAATCAGCGATTTTACTTGAATTGGATATTATGGGTATTAGCGTTTACATTCGCAATTATATCAGGCATGTTAATCGTCGGAATCTTGGGAAGGGCTCTTAAAAATAGTCTTATCAAGTCAGGCGTTCCCACTATTTTTTGATATGAGAAATTCATCAATACAAATTAACAATAAAAAAAATACTATAAAAATTCTTTAATTAGCTTTAGTTCAGTCCTTTTTTCTCTTTTATTTTTTCAATGAGAATGTTAACGATTTCCCTGTCAGAGAGTAAGCCTTCGGGAGCGTCTTTTACCTTGCGCAACATTATAGGGATGTTATCCATGCGATATGCCGTACCCTCGCATTCTACGCCGCATATCTTTACGGGAAAGACGATATCCGCGTATGCGGATGTGGGGGTCTCGTGAGGCTCTACCGAAATCATTGGATGTTTTAAAAGATTCTCTACTGCCGCAGCAGGTAAATTAAGCACGGGATCTGTTGCAATGATGAAGGAGACATCTATTTCGTTGCGAATAAGGCATGGTACCGTCGAAAATTCACCCATGTTATAACGTGGAAATCCTCGCGAAAAATCAATAGCGAGAGGGTATCCCGTATTCCACGAAAAGACGATGTTCGATCCTGCCACATTGTAATGCCCCCTCATTGGTTGGATGACAAATTTAGTGTAATCGTTTAGTTCTCTCGTCAAGCAGATTGCTGTGTCTACGTTTCTATGGTGTCCTTCCGAGTGTGTTAGACCCAATCCAAAGAATATAACTCCGAAATTAGCGCTTTTTAATCTTTCAACGAGCTTTTTCATGTCTTCTATGGGAACACCGGCCACTTGCTTGGCGTCTAATTCAACCCCTCGAAGCATTGCTCGAAGGGCGTTAAACAACTCGTAATCCTCGCTTGGATTTACTTGAATGTGCAGGTCCGCAACTTGAGCCGTGTGCGTTTTTCGTGGGTCGACAACGATCATGTATCTATCGTTGCGGCCGTTTTTTGTAAAGCTTCCACGAATGAAGCTACTATATCGTCCCAAATGGCGAGGATGAGCGTGAATTGGGTTGCAGCCCCAGAATATCACCAAATCTGCTCGATTTCTATATTCTCCAAGAGTAGAACTGGGTATGCCCACGTCCTGAACCGCCAGAAGGCTTGGCCCGTGGCAAATGGAAGAGCAATTATCGAGAATTCCGCCCGTGATTTCTGCCAGCTCTACGCCCCTGCTGATGGCTTCAGCTTCCGTGCTAGACCATCCATACAACAAGGGTCTTTTAGCTTTTGCTAACAAATCTGCAGTTTTATCCAAGGCTTCCTCCCAGGTTACCTCCACGAGCTTACCATTTTTTCTAATCATGGGTTTTTTATATCGATGGGCATTGCTTTCGTTCGAAGCGAAATAAATTTGCGTTCCAATTTGGCAAGCGTTTCTAACTTCCACGACTTCGTTATTTACTATGTCCACTTCCAAGTCATCGCATAAGCTCCCGCAAAATGGGCAAACAACATCGGTTTTGGTTTGAATTTTTCCTTGAACCACTTTTTTTCTCCTCCTATATTTGTTGTTCCACCTTGTATTTTTTGACAACTTCTAGGGAATCCAACACTTTTCCGTTTTGTACTACTTCAAGCTTGGCTTTTAATCCCTTGTATCCTGGAGTACCCATTCCGTCTGTAATGGGGCTAACAATTTGGTTTGCCCAAGGTCCTGCGGGAATGAAGATCACACCTGGATGTGGCCCTTCTTCTGTAATTCTCGAGTAGACCAATACCTCACCGTGATCGGTAGTCACGCGAACTGGTGTCCCTGGAATGCAATCAAGTTTGATAAAGTCATCCCTATCTATCATACATACCGCTGCTGCTCGAACATAATTTCTCTTAGTCTTTCCCGATTCTAAAGCAATACCTTGATCAATATTTTGACCCGTTATGAGTATTAGATTGTCCAATCTCAATTTTATGACTCCTATCCGTTTAGTAATGAGATATTTGTTTTTCTAATGATCTGAAAAAAAAATATTTTAGTTTGAGCTGATAAAGGCTAAAAAGAATATAAAACTTGCGGTTATGTCCGTTAGTACACAACGCTCAGGTAATGCCATTATCACTTGATGGGCGATGCGAACAGCCGTACATAACGCTTAAATAATTTCAATTATTTACTTGAATAATATTAAAAAATAAATTAGTTACTACGAGAAATCGAGAGCTAATTCCCACTATATGGCGCACATCAAAATCAAGTTGCTAATTGAGAAAATAGGTTAATTAAATAATCTTAAAACATTATAAATCTAAAAATGAATCGTAGGAACTTTTACATCTTAATCTTTTGCATAATTTTTGGTAATTTCGTGTTTTGGATAAATGTATATGCGTTCGTACTATTTGATGTAGATTTATTCCAAGTAAACAACGGTACCATAGTTATCAAAGGAGAGGGTGTGAAAAACGAATTCAGGATCTCCCTGACCGAGCTAAAATCTGAGGAATACCTTCAAATCGTCGACAAAGAATTTAACTTTCTAAATTCGGTCGGTAATCAATACTCCGAGATCTATTCAGGAGTCTCTTTAGGAAGTCTTTTACAGGTAAAAGACATGCTACTCGAAGACCCTGCGGAGCTCACTTTTCGTTTTTATTCTTTAGATGGATATGTGAGCCCAATGGCACTTAATTTGTCTTTAGCAACGACTTATATGGAAGACGTGATTTTAGCATACGAGTTAGACGGATCGTCGATGGATCAATATACAGGACCAGTTAGGTCGGTAATTAATAGAAATGTAATCCCAGATCTAGCAAATTCTCAATATGCCGTAAAGCAACTGAACCAGATTTTAATTGAGATCGTATGAGTGGTGGGAAAATAATTAGTTCTGATATTATTCTCGTTAATGACTTTTTAACAACTATACGAGGCAAATATATATTGACGGAAGCAACATCAATCCCTTCCATTTTAGATAACCCCGAAGAAGTCGAAGAAGTTCAAGAATACGAAGCAACGGGACTTGGAACGGACGATTCGAAACGATTGACGAATTTGGATTTTATTTATGCGATGATTTTTGGAGTGTTAGGTGGAATTATATCCAGTTTAGTGCCATTCAGCCTACTAATTAAAGTGTGGTACCCTTTCGTTGGTGGAGCTCAATTTGTTAGTGCCCATCACGTGATATGGGGGGCACTTGTTTATGGACTTACAAAAAAGAAAAATAACATAATGCTTGTGATGTCTGTTAAAGGAATATTAGAATTCTTGTTTAACGATCCTTGGGGCGTACTCATCATCTTTGTAAATCTATTTGAAGGGGCCTTCTTGGTATTAGGATTTATATTGGCGGAAAAATTTAAGGAAGGAGACACTCGTCTTGGTTGGGTCGTAGCAGGAGGGTTCGGAAATTTCTTTCAAGCGCCATTTTTCTGGCTCTTAAACCAGAGATTTTACCTTCATTGGGTTTTATGGGTCATTACCTTCTCATTTGCAATCATTTCTGGAATGTTGATAATTGGTATCATGGCCAGATCTCTAACGAATAACCTCATCAAGGCTGGAGTTCCAACAACATTTTGATAGTCGAGGTGCTATAAAAATCATAAATCGCCCTTTAGCAATCAATGTGAATAACTTCTCGTTTATTTATGGTGATGATAAAAATGCCATCCCTGTAGTTTCAGATGTTTCCTTCAAGGTTCACGAAGGAGAAACCTTAGTCATAGCGGGACCGAGTGGAAGCGGGAAATCAACCATTAGTTATGCCTTAAATGGGGCAATACCGTGGAGAATAAAAGGTTTTGCTAAAGGACAGGTTGAGATAATGCAAAAAAACGCAAAAGAGTACAAATTCTTCGAACTATCTAAGCTAGTTGGATTGGTGTCTCAAAATCCCTTGGATCAATTGGTTACGTTTAATGTCTACGACGAAATCGCTTTTGGACTCGAAAACTTGCTCGTACCAAAAATACAAATTGAGTCTGAAATCGAGGAAATTGCTCAATTTATGGGCATTCATCACTTGCTTGAAAGAGAGATCGACCAGCTCAGCGGAGGTCAAATGCAACTGGTACTTCTAAGTTCGTTTCTCGTAATGAAGCCTCGAATTCTCATTTTAGACGAGCCCATGGCGTACTTGGACCAAAAATCGGAAAGCTTACTATTGGAAAAGTTAAAATTACTGAAGAATTCTAAAAACTTTAACTTAACCTTAATAATTATCGAACATAGACTTTCTAGAGTGCTTGATCTTACTGATAAGATCCTCGTTTTAGATGTAAATGGTAAAGTAGCTCTTAAGGGGAAAAAGAAAGATGTTATAGGTTATAATTACGATCAATTACGTCAATGTAACCTTAGAATACCCTGGATGTTAGAATTATTAAACGATCTAAAAGAAAATATCCCTATATTTCAATTAACCCAAGAACCAATTAAATATAACTCTCTTTTAGAACAATTAAATTTCCTCAATCAAGAAGAACTAATGCTCATTCGCAATTATTTATATAATACGATCATAAATCCTCTTGAATTTCAAAAATACGATTCTTACGAAAAAGAAATTCAATTTCAAGAGCTTTACATTAAATCGTTGAAAAATAAGTGCCTACGAAAAAATATAACACCAACTAAATCTTTTCAAGAACCTAATGATGTCATTTTAGATATAAGAAACTTGTTCTTCCAATACCCAAACTCAAGTGTCCTTGCGATAAATGGCCTGTCTTTCACTGTTGAAAGAGGTGATTTTATCGGTCTTGTTGGACCGAATGGGGCTGGAAAAACTACCCTATTGTATGTATTAGCGAATCTATACAAGCCCACTTCTGGAGAAATATATTACAAGGGAAATAACTTGGCAAACATCGATTCATTCAAGTTTTCAAAAGATGTGGGATTTATATTTCAAAATCCCGAAAACATGATCTTTAAGAATACAATACAAAGCGAGCTATTGTATGGCCCAGAAAACTTTAACATTCTTGAAGATATAACGGAAGAATACATACAAAAATTAATGCTTTTAATAGGCGAAAAAGACGAAAATAAAAATCCGTTTAATTTAAGCTGGGGACAAAAACGAAGGTTAAATCTTAGCTCCGTGTTTATTTACGATCCCGAAATAATCTTACTTGATGAGCCTTTTATCGGGCAAGACCAAAGAACGATAGATTTTCTCATTGAAACGCTTTACATAGAAAACAAGCGTGGAAAAACCATCATCATATCTTCACACGACTACCAATTGCTCCTCAAATACACGAAAAAAATCATGGAACTAAACAAGGACGGTTCGTTGAGAACCTATGAAAACAAAGAAGCTTATTTTAAAAAACACAAAAATTTGGGACCAATACAATTATTAGAAAAATTAAATTCCTTGATTAAAGAATAGAGAGATGTCAAGTGGGAAAGAATAAAGTTGAAAATCTGGACAAGAAAAAGCTAATATTCGCTTATTATCCTGGAAATTCTTTCATGCACGGATTAAACCCTCTTTCTAAGTTATTTTTTCTTATTATCTTAACTTTTATCGTATTTATTATAAGGAGTCTTATCTTACTGAGTGTTATCTCGCTTCTAATAATCTTTACCGCACTAGGCTCAGGTATTTCGCTTAAAAATTTAGCACATAAACTGAAATTCATGGTTATACTCATAGTTTTTAGCGTCATTATTAACATTTTCTTCAATGCCAGTTATATAAATGGCGAAATATTGTTCTACTTGTTTGGTCTTGATTTTCTGCCCATTCGACGTCTGGCATTATATTATTCGTTAAGAGTATTCTTTAGCGTGTTGTCTCTTTATACATCCACCATCATTTATACGAGCACCACGCACATGAAGCATTTCGTTTATGCCTTGATGAAACTCAAAATTCCTTATACATTTTGCTTTCATTTTATGGTCGGGATTCGATACATACCGATGATTGAAAAAGAGGTAAAAACAATCGCTTTGGCTCAAAAAGCCCGTGGATCAAGATTAGAAAAAGTAAATAGTGTGAAAAAGGCTTATAATTTCATATTTGATCGTTTAAATTCCGCATTAGTATCCATATTGAGAAAGGGATATACTACGTCTCTTTCCATGGAAAATCGCTGCTTCGGTATTTATAAGACGAGAACGAACATTACTGAAATCAGATTTAGGTCTCGGGATTTTTTTTTCGTATTAATTTCGTTAATTTTATTTGTTTTTCTTTTGCTATATAACCTAATTGCACTCCCCATACCTCAAGTTCCTTCGCTATATCAAATTTTTGTTGATTTTTTAAGCTAGAATTTCATAAATTCTCTATAACCCGTCCTTGATAAAATTAGTTCATTAGATTAATAGACCGATTGTTTTAAAAAACTATTTATAACACAATCAAATTTCATTCCCATATTGTTTAAATTTCAATTAGTTTTAATTTGGTTGAATAATTATTATTTTATAATTTTATATTGAAAAGAATAAGATTAGATTCGAAAATATGCCCCTTAGAATACTATGGAAATCAAACGAATACCTGCCATTTGCCTTAATGATGTTAGGTGCCTGTGGATTGTATCAGTGGCTTTTTATATTTGTTGCACAGTATTTATTACATATCGGAGACTATTTGATAATCTTGGTGATTCCCATAGCCATTACGGGAGCACTTTTTCTTTCAACTAAAATCCTTTTCGAAGGTTACGCCCAAGTCAAAAGACGGAAAAAATTAAAAAATCAATTCATGAAAAAAGGTATTTTAGACACAAGAGCTCAAAAGATATTAGCGTTTCCTATTTCAAAACCCCTATTAATCGTATTCGCTTTATTCACGGGTGTTTTTATTGCAACCTACGCTATCTGCGCCGCTGCTGCCTCGTTAGATGTGATCTTGAGCTTCTTGATTTCTGAAAATGTAGGTGCGATTTGCTGTATCTTTTTCGCAAATTATTTCGAAAGAAATTACGCAAAAATCAGGAAATTTTAATTTTTATAACTAATTAAAAGTCTAATTTACAAATTGAGGCACAATTATAATCCTTGAAAAAGAAAACCTCAAATTATCAATATATTATTTGTATCTTGTGTTTAATTGTATCCCAAATTTAATTGCGTCTTCAGTCCCTAACTTGAATAATTTTCTGAAAACATTTTGATTTATCACTCTTGCTCCCTTCTCCTCGACCTTGTCTTTCATGTGATAAAGTGCCTTCTTTCCCGTAATACGCGCGGTGGTAAAAACGACTGCCTCTTTTCCACTCAAATTTTTTCCTTTTGAAACAATTTCTTCGAAAATCTTTGGAGGAAATCTCCCGTGCGTGGGCATGCCGAATAATAATATATCAAAGCTGGAAAAATCAATATTATTTAATATTGTTTCAAACAAGGAGAAATCATTTTTCCGCATACTAGCCAAATACTTTTTTTTTTCGCTCGAATTACCATTTAATTCTATTGGAAGGAAACTTACATCGAATACCGAAAGTTTGCTCGCAATTGCTTCGGCTGTCTGTTTAGTTCTCCCAGTCATCGTAAAATAAATGATGAGTGCTTTCATAATTTCATTTAAGCTAAATAATTTAATAAACATTTTAGTTTTTACAAATAATTTCACGGCATTTGATCCTATTTCGTTAAAATAAGTTTTCAAGTTCAGAAAAATTATTACTCAAATATAATCAAGAATATGAATCAAGCAAAGAGTATAAGAGAATTATGGAGTTTAGAACGAATATTTAAATGAACATTAATTATTTAGACTAACAAAACTCGTTTCGAGTAAATTATTTATAATTAATTAGAGGTCATATTATGAAAGAAAAACCAGATTATGAAAAATATCCCATAAGCGACGAAGAAATGGGCGAACGATACAAAAATTGGACGGAATCCCTTTCCAGGCAAATGCTCGTGCTCTATAAAATAGGTAAAGAAGTTGGAGGTCAAAAGTTCGTCGAAAGACTCAAGGAAGAATATCGAAAAATGGGCCAGAGAGATGCTGGAATGTGGACGAAGTTAGTTGGCATGAGCCCGGAAGAATTCAAGGATTGCTCAAACTTACCCAAGGTCTACAATTGCATTGATGATAGGTTTGCAAATTTCTGGAACGGTTACGTTGAGAACACGCCAAAGGCTTTTGAGAAAGAATTGTATACCTGCCCCGTTGCAAGGCCGTGGTCGAGGGAACCCGAAATATGTGAGCTTTTATTAGGTGAAGCGCTTAAAGGGATGGCCGAAACGCTCAACCCGAAGTTTAAATCTGAAGGATTCACGAAATTACTCGTTAAGGGCGATAAATGCTGTCGCTACAGGGTCGAGATGGAGTAGGATTGAATTGGCGAATGATCAAAACATGGAAGAGCAGCTAAAGAAACTCGAACAAAAAGCTGGTGATTACGAACAGCTGTTCCAAAATTGCGCCCAAGGAACATTATTAGCGCTACAAGAACATTTTGGTCTTGGAGATTCAAATACTCTAAAAGCAGCAACGGCCTTCCCCGGCATAGCGCTCAGGGGAGAGACCTGCGGAGCAGTTATTGGATCCATCATGGCACTCGGACTCGCCTTCGGACGCGATAAACCTGAGGATCTTGCCTCATTACAACGCACGATTAGCGCTGCTCGGAAGTTATGTCACCTCTTTGAGAAGGAATTTGGTAGTTGCAATTGTCGAGATGTTCAACATTGCTTGTTTGGTCGAAATTACGATCTCATGAAACTAAAGGACCAACAAGAGTTTATTAAATCCGGAGACGCTAAAAAATGCCGAATCGCGGTAGGAAAAGCTGCAAGAATCACAGGAGAAATCATATTAAACGGCCTGGAGTGAGATTTATAAATTGAATCAAATTAAAAATATTAAACAATTTGGGAAGGTTTGCAAATGGTAAAGATCAACACTGTTCTAGGTCCTATTGATCCAGAAGATATGGGTTTAACATTGCCCCATGAACATATATCCGCAGGTTATCCTGGATGGGAGTGCGATCCGCTCTCGAGACCTTACGATCGGGAAAAGATAGTTAATGTCTGTATTAAGAACCTCGAACCAATTAAGAAATATGGCGTTAAAACCATCATTGATGCCACTCCTCTGGATCTCTCAAGGGATGTCGAAGTAATGAAGGCCGTGTCGGAAAAACTTCAAATTCATATCATCTGTTCAACGGGGCGCTACAAGGAAAATGGTGGCAAGTGGTTCTATTTTCGTCAGAGAGAGGAAGGAAAAATCGGCGAAATGAAGACCGAACTCTACGAGGGGTTCATGCGGGAATTAACCCATGGTATTGGTCTGACCGGTATCAAGCCAGGAGTCATTAAGGTGGCATCCGGATTAAATCAAATATCTTCGTGCGAAGACGCTTCATTGAGGGCAGCCGCTCGTGCCAGCAAGGAAACCGAAACGCCCATCATGACCCACACGGAAGATGGAACGATGGGACCCGAGCAGGCAGATCTTCTCATTAGTGAAGGTGTGAAACCACATAAGATCGTAATTGGTCACATGTGTGGCAACCCTTCATTAGAATATCAAGAGGATGTATTAATTCGAGGCGTATATATCGCTTTCGATAGGTTTGGAATCGAGATGCTGGTTCCCGATAAAGTTCGCATCGCCATGTTGGTCGAGCTCTTGAAAAAAGGATATGAGGATCGCATAATGCTCTCGCAGGATTTCATTGGTTGCAGTTTTGGAAGGGGCGGTAGAATGCCTGAAGAAATGTTAAAACTGGTTATGAACTGGTCTTTTACGAATATTTTCCATAATGTAATTCCTGCTCTTAAAAAAGCCGGAATCAGCGACAAACAAATCAACACTATGACGATTGACAATCCAATGCGCTATTTAAGTGGTATTTCGAGTTAAATAAAAGAGGAGGAATAACTCATGGGAAAATGTAAGATTACGGTGTTAGAGACCCAATTTAACGAAAAACTTGCCAAGGAATATGGTGTTGCAAATATCGGTCCGTGCCCGGTCCACGAGGTTGGACAGGTTTTTATAACGGATCATTTTAGACCCGAAGACTTTTGCCCCGAAGCTTGGAAATCAATCCAACATTATGTGTTCGCACTAGTTCATGGCATGAAAGGAACATTTTTCGACAATCGATGGGTGCGTTTTGAAGGAGTATCCATCAATAGCTGTAACGATGGGCTTCGCCCTGTTATTTTTAAATTAGAACAGCTGGGGGATTAAAAGATGGATTCAATAAAATAAAATAAGGAAGAACTCAAGAAACTTGAAATTAATGCCAATAAACATCCTATAGTGCTGTTGAATCTACTAAAATTTACCCCTCGAGGAGATATCAATTGTATTCGCTATATGAAGGGTGCAGCTTTAGTTGTCGAAAAAGGGGTGAAAGTGGCTTTTATTTAGGAAAAATCATGGAACAAGCTATTCAATACACATCAATTCCTGTAAAAACAATAGATCCAACAAGTTCTTAAAAAAACTTCGATTTTTTTATCTAATTTCAGGATTAAGAGGATATTCAGCTATGTCACTTTTTTCGTAAAAGGCAGCTTTCACGATCTTTGATCTTTATACAAATTTTGCTTTTGAAAATTCATCTATTCTTCGTATAAACAGAAAAATCTACCATCGTACTTTGAATAAATGATTTTGATATTTGGGTGTTCTGCGAAAAATCCGTTAATTAGCGCTTCTTGTTTTGAATAGCTCAGACTATTTATAATCTTGCATTTTATCATTTTATTTTACCATTTAGTGTTTTATACATTTGATGTTTTAATCATCATACGCAGTATTTAAATTCGTGTGGTTAAAAAGTGAATTGTTAAGTGTAAAAAAAAGATTGAATATAATTATTTAAGATTAAATGATAAGATTTAATTTTTAATTTGCCTCCGTTGAAACCGAATTAATGCTAAAAAAAGCATTATCGCCGTGAATATGGACATTCCAAAAAGAGCGCCTAATTCTGATGGAGTTGTCCACGAGTAATAAGTTGCTCCTGGATATTCGTATATTTCGTATCGAGGATCTGGGATGCCTATCAACGAATAGTAAATGATGTATTGGTAATATGCTGGATTGTATAATGGTTCAAACTCAGGTATAAAAGCCTTTATGAATGTGAATATCAAATTAAATCCCATCACCATCAAAAAAACGGTGAAAATTACGCTAAAAGCCGTTGATTTTACCATACTACTATACAAACACCCTAAAGAAAAAACCATTAAAGCATATAATAGCTCCCAACCCATTGAATTCCACAAAACGGCCGGTACTTTCTCGTATTTTGCAAAAGTGATCGAAGCGATTAGTACATAATATAAAATAATGATGCTAACGATTAGCGTATATCGCAAGATCGTTCTTCCCAAGAAAAGGCGAGTCCGGGTTGTTTTAGGAAATAATAAATTCCCCGTGTTCTTTCCAAAATCCTCGGCAATAATGGAACCACCAAATATGGCTGAAGAAATTGTAATAAACATCGTTAGAAACGCTCTCAATGGCTTTATGTATTCAATAGGTTCTTCAGGTAATGGTATTCCCTGTGAAAATCCTATTTCCATTGATGTTAATTGCCCTATAAACATTAATATGGCTACAACAACCATGAAAATAAATAACTTTAGATTTTTCTTGAAATCAAAAGCAAAAATATCGCTTATCTGAATCAGGCCTTCTTTTAATGTTAACTTCTTCTTTTTGAAAAAGCTTGTGCCTGATATAAGTTGTTCACTTTTCATCATAATTTTTACACCTCACTTAATTCTTTTTCGTTTGTTAATTCAATAAATAAATCCTCCAAAAGGCCCATTTTTGGAACCGAGTATTCTAATAATTCATAACCAGATTCAAATAATGCTTTATGGATTTTTGTTTGATTTTTTGGATCTCCATTGAAAAATACCTTGAATGTTTGGAAATCGTTATCGAATTTGACCCAATTTTCTTCTTCTTTCAATCCTGTCAAGGGAATTATTATCTTATTCAAATTATCGATAACATTCTCAATTTTTAAATCTTGCAATTTAAACATTTTGAATTGGATGACTCTCCTCACTTTTTTTCGTTCTAAATTATCCAAAGAGTCAAAAGCAATAAGTTTACCTTCACGAATAATTGCGATTTTATCTGCGATTTCGCTTATTTCATAAAGCAAATGACTACTTAAAAAAATTGTCTTACCTAGTTTTTTTTGATTCAGGATGAAATCTCTCAATTCTTTCCTAGTTTTCGGATCTAATCCAGATTGTGGTTCGTCTAAAACCAAAATATCAGGATCGTGGACAACAGCGGAAATCACGCCAATCTTTTGCGTCATTCCCTTCGAAAAAGAACCAAGCTTCTTATTTTTCCATTCGAGCATTCCAATCATTTTTAACACCTGGTCTATCCTATCGTTTATGAGTTTTCTGGGATATCCTTTTAGTCTTGCAAAAAATTTTAAAATTTCTTGAGGAGTCATCTTTTTATAAAATTTAGGTGTTTCTATGAGGAATCCAAGGTTCTTCAATAAGTAATGCTTATTATTGCTACTCATTTTTTGGAGTTCACCATTTGCTCTTATCCACACTTCACCTTCATTAGGTTTTAGCAATTGTGCCATAATTTTCATTGTTGTACTTTTCCCTGCGCCATTAGGTCCCAAAAATCCTATAATTTTACCTTTTGGTATGTCTAAATTGAATTCTTTTACGGCATAATGCTTTCCAAATTTTTTAGTTAAATTCTTAAATTTTATAACTACTTCTTGATTTATTTCACTCATTTTCCTTCATTTTTTTGTTCTTCTTTTTTCAATTGATTGATGTTTAAAACCTATTTTGATAAATTTCTAGCTCTTATAATGTTTTTAATAAAAATTGTTATTCTTATTAGAGAATTCCTTTCATTAATTTACGATATTCTTCAAACGCTTTTCTTCCAGCTTCGGTGAGGGCCAACATCGTGAAAGGCTTCTTGTTCTTAAACTTTTTTTCTACTTCGATGTATCCCGCTTCTTCTAACTTGGCGATGTGAGATCCAAGGTTTCCCCATGTGAGGCCTATTTGGTTTTTTAAAAACAACGATTCTGCTCGTTTTACTAAATATAAGTTGGCCATTATCAGTAATCGAGCGGGTTCGTGAATGAGTTTATCGAGTCCTTCTAATGTGGGTAATTCTTCTCGATTATCGTTTTTGACCAATAGAATCACTCCTTTTCTAAATTTTCATTAATAAAGAGGCGTTGTTTACCTTTTAAAACATTCAAGGCATCCTTTTTTAGATCTTCGTCAGGGAGTGGATGGGTTTTAAAAAATTGAATTAAATAATATATTCCTATTGAAATAATGCTTAAACTCATGATCGTGAAAATTAACAATCCTATCTCGACATACGGACCATAATTAAGGTAAGTCAATTCAAAGATACCATAAGCAACAATAAAAAATATCGAGTAGTAAACATAACGATAAAATTTGGCAAAATACGCGAGCACGGCAGAAATGGAAGGTATTATTAAAAGTGTAACATATATTCCCTGAATGCTTCCCTTTATTTCATCTGGATTCGCCCTTCCCGATCCTCCAAACAATAAAAATAATAGTAAGGCCATAGATATTGAAGCCAACAATTTACACTTCACATTCAATTTATTATTTTTAATCCCTTTACGAGGTAATACGAGATACTTTCTGATACTATAAAAAAATAAAATTATTAAGATGATTTCAATGAAGATTATTATTATTTTATATTCTTTA
>JAFGGO010000126.1 GCA_016930515.1 Promethearchaeota archaeon
AATTTAGCTGGCTAAAATCGTATTTTATTGGATTTCCAGCTACTTGTAGATCTTTTAATTTTGGAAGGTTTAACAACGAGATGGGTAATTCCTTTAATTTATTACGTTCCAAAGAGAGTATTTTTAAATTTCTTAAATTTTCCATTGATTTGGGTAATTTCCGGATGTTATTGTTTCTTAAGTCTATTTCTATCAATGATAATAATTCTCCTATTGATTCGGGTAATTCACCTAAACCACAATTAACAACATGTAATATCTTTAAACAATTAAGCTCGTTAATTTCGTGTGGTAATTTCTTGATGTGCAAGTTGGAAAGGTACAATTCTTCAAGATGTTTAAGTTGGATAATTTCAATAGGTATTTCTTCGATATTAATTGATTCCTTACATAAAGAATAATTTGAAAGATTCAAAAACACAATCCTTCCTTTTTGCGATCTATATCCAAAGGAAAACTTTTTTGGATAAATGGATTGAGAACAGTTTGGAATCGTACAATTAAATCTTTTTTCTAAAAATTTCAAGCAATAATAATCCTCAGATATTAAAAAATCGCCTCCATGCTCAAACATTTTTATTTCTTTTTTTGAATTTTTTTTATTACGAGCGTTTTCAATAAAAGAATTGAAAAAAGACAATATTAATTTTATTAAATCGGGATTATTTCCCTCGCGAAGTTTCATAATGAGCGGATCTTGTCTTGCAATATAAAAGGTTAAATAAAGTTTAGTTCTGTTGGCCCCAATAGCTTTAGAATGAGTAAAGAAGGCTTTTTCCTCTATTTGCACTCCAAGGATATCAATCCAGTTGATCTTTTCTTTTTTTAAAATTAGAAATTCGTTATCTACCTTGATATTTAGTTTTTTTAAATAATAATGCAAATTGTTAAACCTTCCCGAAACATGGTTTATATAATCAACCGACTTGTTAACTAAATGCGATTTTAGAAAGTCTTCAACTATTTTTTCCATCAATTATCTTACACATCAAACGAATTGATCAAAGGTGGATTACTGCAAGATGAAGAAAGGATTGTTTTCGTTAAAAAGATGACTATTTCGTTTAAGAAAAAAAAACAAGAAACTTATGATTAAACGGCAAATATATTTTCACAAATGTGAATTTTAAATGTAATTTCTATTATTTCTAAAGGTATTTTGGACATTTAATCAAGATCATCTTTGCTTGAAGCAAACGAAAATATTTAATGAGTAAAAAAAAGGAATTATTAAAAGATAAAGGTATAAATATATTTAAAAAAAAAATTAGGATAGAAATTGATTCCAGGCATTAATAACTTCAGTCCCATTAACCTTGAATTTTTTCTCGATTTTTTTTACATCTAAATGTGGGACTATTCCGTCTTCCCATCGGCTATTAACTATTTTTACGATTTCTTTAACAACATCCATTTTATCTGTATGAATATTCATTTCAAAAACATGATTGCCTGGATTTGGAACTGCATAGCCTGCCATTTTATCAGCTATTTCGATATATATACCTGCTTGTGGAGCAAGCATCATGAAAGTGTTATTTCTTCCCCCTCCTGATTCGCTTTCCGTTGTTGCTGGGTCAAAGGTCAATAGCCAATTTCTTATTTCGTTTGCAAATTTAGGTTTATACTTTGAAAATTTCATTTTTAAACCTTTAGGTCTTCCATAAAAAGTATATTTTGGAAGATTCAATATCCCTAATTTTTCTGCTTCTTTTTTACATTTTTTACCCATAATTAATTCATCTTATTGATTTTTGACTGAAAGATATTTTTTAAAATATAATAAAATAGATAGAACGAGGTTATATATTAATATATCTTCAAAAAAAAAGAGGAATAAAAAATTTATTTATTCAATATCTAAGATTTTTTTAACCAAGTTGATCTTTTCATCGACATTCGCTTGGCGAGATATCATAATTCTTTGTGCCTGAGGAGATCCAGCTCCGTGCATTGATTCTGTTTTATAACTTGGAGAAGCAACACCCATAGACATGCATTCAATGAAGCGTAAAAGTTTATATCTGTCATCGGGAGAGACACCATCGCAAGTTGAGATATATTTCTTCAATAAATGTCCAATTTCTTTAGAATTCCAATCTGCTTCAGAAGGTAGAGTGACAAACAAACCGCCCGCTATATCTTCTGCTAATCGTCCTATTTCGTAAGGAAAGCGAGTCACATTTTGCTTGCATACATTTGCCAAGAGCATGTCCATTTCATAATTTCCCGCTTCTCTTTGATGCCCAAGAGCGCTACACGCAATACCACTACTATAAAGGGTCTCGTTTAAATGGATCATTTCGATAATCTTATCCTTAATGTGTGAAGCTTTATCAACACCGTTATATTGTGATATAAGTGCTGCAGCACCGATTACAACATCCCCAACGCCAACTTTGCATCCACCATAGCTTTGCCTATGAAATCCAGCAAATCTATTTACTAATTCTCCAGAAAATTCTATTTCTCCGTTCATAAAAATATTTTCATTTGGTATGAATACATCATCAAAAATTACGAAGCATTCCTGACCACCATATTTATAATTTCCAACATCAAGCTTGCCTTCTTCCAATTTTCGAGTATCGCAAGCCTGTCTACCATAAATGATGGTAATACCTTTTTCATCAGTGTTAACACCAAAACTTACGGCAAATTTTTCCTCTCCTGGTCTCATCGTCAGCGTGGGCATGATAATAGCCCTATTTGAATTTAAAAAGCCCGTTTGATGGATCTTAGCGCCTCTTACCACGATTCCATCTTCTTTCTGTTCTTTTACATGAACAAAAACATCAGGATCAGATTGTTCGGAAGGACGCTTGGATCTATCTCCTTTCGGATCGGTCATTGCGCCATCTACCATCAAATCTTGTTGTTGTACTTCGGTCCAATATTTTTTGAATCGCTCATGGTAATTTGTATTTTTCTTTTTATCAATTTCGTAAGTCACGCTATAGACAGCGTTCGCAGTGTCAAATCCAACGCATCTTTGGAAGCAACACGCCGTGTGTTGGCCTAATAATCTTTGCATTTGTACTTTCTTGATTAAATCATCAGTTGATTGGTGGATGTGAGTAAACCTGTTAATAATCTCGCCCGTAATGTGAGATTTCGTTGTCATGATGTCTTTATATTTTTCAACGTGAGCTAATTCGTATATTTTCATAACTGCGTTAATTGAAGGCCTAATAATGGGATGGTCCCAGAAATTTTTTATTTTTTCTCCAAACATGTAAATATTAACATCCCGTTGGATGGACTTTAAATATTCTTCAGGTGTTTTTAATGTCATGATAATTCAATATAGTTGATTTTTATAGGTTAGAGAATTCGTTGTACTTTAAAAATATCTTTATTTAATTTACTAACGATATTTTACAGAATGGTTTTATTTTCCAGATAATTCTACACGCGTTCTTTTTAGTTATAAGATCTACTTAATTTCTTTTTTTTAATATCATATTATATTTTATTTTATCATCTATATCGATAGATTCAAGGAATTTTAGGCTATTATTTGAGAAAAAATATTATCGATAAAATTTAAAAATGCTGATTAACTCTTTCTTATCTTTTTTATCGCACTCGATTTTTATCTTTATTAAAATTGTCTAATCTTATTATTGTGGCATCCAAAATTATTTGTTGAAACATTTTAGCAACATCAATGATTAAAAACTTTCTATCTTATGAGAAAATCATAAAAGAAACTAACCAATTGATTTAGAATTGTTTTAATCAAGAACAAATATTTTAGGAAATTTTAGTAATAAACCTAAATGGCGTTTCCCCGTGTTTCCTTTTTCAAAGCGTAGTTTTCGCATTCCATATTCATTCTTCCGTGTTAACATGTCTTTTGTCGAAAGCAATCCACGATGGAATTCCATTGCGTCTTCAGGAGTCATTAACATCAATAAATCGTATTCCTCTAATTTACCCCGATTAAGTTTAAATTCTCCATTTTCCGCGATTAAATTTACCCAAAAATACTCGTCATTTGCCATTTGATATCCTAAATTAATGCGAGCTTTAAATTTAGATAATATTTTTAGATTTTTAGGGTTTGTCCGCTTGTCAGCTATAATGCTCGTGAGAACATTATCCAAGTTAGCAAATAAAAAAGCTTCCTCTTCCACATCCATTTATTATTCCCTAAATATTATTAATGATAATTTTATTGATAAAAAAATAATTTACATTATAGAAATTCCGTTTCTATACTTGCAGAAGTTCTTGTAAGTTCTTGAGCCGCTTTTGTTGCTCTCATTACTTTAGCCATGTCACCTTGTAATTTTGCTTTACCCATTAGAAGCGCTTTCGTTGCATCTAGTTCGTTCTTGTAGATTTTAACCCAGTTATCATAAGTTGCTGTGTAGACAAATTGAACGGGAATTTTCCCCTCGGGAATTAATTCGCCCGGTTTTACGAAATAAAATTGTTCTTTAGTAATAACTTTCGCTTCCGTACATTCTCCGTGATATAATCCGATAAATTGGTAAAGTTCGTGATCCAAGGGGCCTTTACCACTAGGATTAGGGAGCACGACAAAACAGAAATCTCCTTCCCATCCATTCGGAGGAAATCCTTCGGGACCTGCTGCAAACTTATAATCGGGGTTGTTATTCAATGCTACTTTATAAAGATCTAACCATTCTTGAGTTCCAAATTTTGCCATAAAAGTTTTCAACCTTTTTTATTCATTAATAACGATTTTATAAGTACTCAATATATTGTTTAATACAAATTGAACAAGGAAATATATAAACATTTAATTTATCTATCTAGTAGAAATTGAGTAATAAATATTTGAGGTAATATAAATGAATTTTAAAAATGGTAAATTATTAATCATCGACCTCAGCTCAAATAAAATTTCTACTGAGCCTTTGAATCAACAACATGTAAAAAAGTTTTTAGGCGGATCAGGCTATGCTTGTCGATATTTATATGATAAAATAGACAAGGAAACCGATCCTCTCTCGTCTAATAATATTTTAATGTTCATGACTGGAATATTTTGTGGATCAACAGTACCAACGAGCGGAAGATTCGTTGCTTGTTCAAAATCTCCATACACGGGGATATGGGGTGAATCAAATTGTGGAGGTTTTTTTGGTCCGGAACTTAGAAAAACGGGTTATGAAGGAATCGTGATCAAGGGTGCATCGGAAATCCCTGTTTATATAGAAATTAACGAGAATTCAGTAAATATCAAAGAAGCCTCTGATCTATGGGGCAAGGGAACTTTCGAAACATCTAGGATTTTAAAAGAGAGAATTGATAAATTGGCGAGAGTAACCTGTATTGGTCCTGCTGGAGAAAATTTAGTTAAATACGCCACCATTGCTTCGGAAGACAAGGCACTCGGAAGGACGGGAATGGGGGCAGTAATGGGCTCAAAAAAACTAAAAGCTATTGTCGTGAAAGGTACTAAAAAATCTTATGAGGCGGCATATTCTGATAAATTCAAGGAAACTACTAAAAACATGCAAGAATTTCTAAAAGAAGCATTTTTAACAACAATGTTTGGAGCCCTCGGTACAGCAGCCCCCTTGGACATGTATAATTATAGCGGCGAATTACCAATAAAATATTGGACTCAAGCTTCTTGGATAGAATCGTATAACATTTCTGGTGCTACTGCATCAGAGAAGATATTCACGAGAAGCAATCCATGTTTTGCTTGTCCTATAGGTTGTACTAAAAAGGCATTCGTGAAAGAGGGGGAATACAAGACAGAAACAGAAGTCGCTTCTCCCGAATACGAAACCATTGCGGGTTTTGGATCGATGATACTTAACGACAATTTGGAATCCATAGTTAGAGCAAATTATCTGTGCAATGATCTTGGTATCGATACTATTAGTACGAGCGGTACAATCGCTCTGGTTTATTATTTATATGATAAGGGAATTCTAAAATCTGAACAAATCAATAATTTAGAACCTCAATGGGGGAATGAAAAACCAATGCTGGAATTGATCAAAAAAATAGCCAAACGAGAAGGTATTGGAGATTTATTAGCAGAAGGTTCAAACGCATTAGGAGAGCGATATAATGTTTCGAAAGACGATATTGGTACTGTATATGGCATGGAAGTACCTTATCACGATCTAAGAGCCTGTTATGGCATGGCAGTAGCATATGGATTAGCGACTCCACGTGGGCCTTGTCATAACTCTTGCGACATGTATAACATTCTATTAGGTCTTCCTCTCGAAGAATTAGGAATAGAACTTATAGATAAACACGACGAGAATGACGAACTAGCTAAATATAGCGCTTTAGCCCAAGACTATCGAGCCTTGACAAATTCTCTAATTTTATGCGTATTTGCCAATCCTCCTATAGATATGATTATCGAACTTATTAGTTCTGCTATTGGAATCGAATGTAATATCAATGTTTTAAAAAACATTGCCGAAAGAAATTACACGATAAAAAGGATGTTTAATCTCAAGATGGGATTGACTCCTCGAGACGATCGCCTTCCAAAAATCTTGTTAGAACCAAAAGACGAGGGTGAATCTGCAGGGAAAAGTCCAGATTTTGACAAATTAAAAACAAACTATTACGCATATCGTCAGTTTGATTTAGAGACAGGAAAGCCAAATAGAGAAAAACTTCAATCGTTAGACTTGGAGGATTTATAATTTTTTAAGATTCTATATATTAATATTAAAAATACTAAAAAAAGTTAAAAATCAACATCTTTCCCTTCGTATGCGTAATTGAATAATTTTTTATATTCTTCTTGATTTGGAGAGCGGGGAGCCATAACGCAAGAAGGGCTCTGATAACATAAAGCGATTAATTTTGCCATATTTTTATCTAGATCTTCTTGAGATATATCTAAATCAGCTAGTTTCTTGGGAAATCCACACTCGGATTCAAGACTCTTAATCTTGTTTACAATGATCTTAGCAGCTAATTTATCATTATCTTCCCATTTTGCCCAACCAAGTTTTTTAGATAATTTTCCGAGGAGTTCTTTTCCCATATCTTCAGGATCGTTGTTATTGATTAAAAACATCAGCACATACTTTAAGATAATTCCCACGCTAATACCGTGAGGCGTGTGAAAAATAGCGCCCCAGCTATGACCCATTGCATGACCAATATGAACTTGGGAATTACCAAATCCCATTCCCGCCATGTTTGCCGCTTGATGAAGGTAATCTCGCGCTTCAAGATTGTTTCCGTCTTTTACTGCTATTGGAAGCCATTTAAATATGAGCTCTATAGCTTTTGTACATAGGGCATTGGAATATTCGCTTCTCCAACTCGTCGTGATGGCTTCTATCGAATGAGCAAGTGCGTCAAACGCCGTGGAAACAGTTAATTTTGGAGGCATTTTTTGAGTGAATACAGGATCAAGAATCGCAAATTGAGGCACGCACGATTTATGTGCTTGCTCTAGTTTTATCCAAATCCCTTCTTGAAGCCGGGAAATGATCATTGCCCATGTCGCTTCAGCTCCAGTTCCCGATGTCGTGGGAATGGCAACCATCGATATTTTTCTACCTAATGTTAATAATTCTTCATTGAATGGATGGAGATCGTCTATAACCATATGAGGAAACTCCGTCATTGCCCAGATAGCTTTTGCAGTGTCCATTACCGAACCACCACCGAGAGCAATGATAATATCGGGAGAATAAGAGATACTTATTTCCTTACCTTTCATGATATCTTCTTCCCGAGGATCTGGCTTCACCTCATCGAAGATTTCAAACGATTTTTCAAATCTATTTAAAGCTTCTAGAAGTGGATCTAAAACACCAAGTTGCCGAATGTTTTGATCGGTTACGATAAAACATTTGGAACCCTTGATGTTTTCCAAGTAATTCACTGCTTCTTCTCCAAAAACTACTTTTGGTCCGAAAAAATACCACATTCTTTTTTCACATTTGTAAATTTTTAATAATTAATACTATGATCGAAATTTACAATTATAAATATATTCGCTTATAGATATTTGAAAGGATAATAATAAATTATTAGCTTTGGATTAAATCCTTGATTCTTATTTTTAATCCATCTTCAGCTGCTATGACATGTTTGATGCCAGTAAGTTTCTTTAATTTTATAACTTGTCCAGGAACTTGATTGTCTTCTGAACGATAACCATCCATGAATGAGCCAAAATGAGTGATTATTAAGCCCTTCAAGGAGGGCGTAATTTTATTCAAATAAGGTATTACCTCGTCAGTACATAAATGGCGCCTACAAGTAACCGAATCAGGTCTTAACAAATTTAAAACCAAAATATCAACACCAGAAAATTGTTCTGAAAATCCTTCAAAAACGGATGTGTCGCTGGTAAATCCTATTGAATAATCGTCAAGTTCAAATTTCAATCCAAAACCTTCCACTTTTTCGGTATGTTTGACTTTTGTTCCACTAATTTTTACGCCTTTATATTGATAATTTTCGCTTTGACCAAATCTTACGATTTTTTCAAGCATGTTAAGGTGATAATTAGATATAAGAGGTAATACATCATTAGTCGTAATGAGCGTTCCTTTTTTATAATATCGATAATTCTTATCGTGAAGTCGCTCTCTTGAAGCTTCTATGATTGCACTTAGATCGTTAAAATGGTCTATATGCACATGTGTTACTATAAATAATTCCGTCTTGGTAGGGTCTTCATTAAATTGATTTATTCTTACTAATGCTCCAGGACCTGGATCTATATGAGCTTGAATTCCGTTAAACTTATACAAGATACCTCCCGTAGCCCTGTGTTGCGTACGAATGTGATGGCGACCTCCTCCAGAACCAAGTATGATTAATTCGTGTTCCATTTTCATTTCGAAGATTAAATGAGAAGTATTAAGAATCTTAAGCGTTTATAAAGATAAAAATTGTTGTTTTTTTCAAAATAATTTATATTTAAATTCCGGTAAAATATCTTAAAAGAGATTCTTGAAAAATTAATTTTTCTTTTTAGTATTTAAGGATTTTTAGAATTTATTTCTTAGTTTCGATTAGATATTTTACTAGACTATAAAAGACTTTAAATACATTTACGCTTAGTTTTGCAGAAGTCTCAATATAATCTGTAAACCTAAACATTTCTTTTATATGTTGTATTTCTTCTTTATCGACTAATATGGATTCCTTTAGATCGGATTTTGTTCCAACGAGCACGATAGGTAAACTCATATCATGCATTCTCACCATGTTTACCCATTCTAATACATTAATAATCTTTAATTTCAGCGTCATGTCGATTAGTAATAACGCACCTCTTGCACCAGCTACGAAATTATTAAGCAAATGCCCGTGTTTCGCTTGACCTCCAAAGTCCCATAATTGGATCTCAGCCGAACTCCCTGAAAAAAATGTGATGTGAGCTTTAAAGTAATTATCGCTAATGGTGTGTTTTGTTGTCTCATCAAACTTGTCTTCCGTATATCTCCTTACAAGCGAAGTTTTACCCACACCATTGTCTCCTACGACAATTATTTTGAACATGTATTTTTTCTTTTCCAGAGACATTGATTTTCACCTTATACCATCAGAGATTAAATTTGATAATCTTTATTTTTTATTATATTAATAAGTTTTCAAATCAAGTGCTAAATTTTCATCTATTTCTACAAGATATTCTTGGAGAAATTCCTTTATAGCTCTTTGCAATCTTATTTTTGTTGGATTGATCTTATTAAGTTGTTGATCTTTAATATAATCGCAAACAATATCCGTGCATTGTTTTCCTAGTTCTGACAAGCGTTGATGATAATTATTTCGTTGATCGTATTTTTTTATTGGTGTGTCTAATGGTAATTTAAAAATATGACGCGAACTTTTTTTAATTTTAATTTGTTCGTTAATTAAAGACGAATTAAGAACGGCAGATAAGTAATATGCCTCATTTTTATTATTTGTAGAGTAAAAAGTTAAATCTCCAGTAATTAAACATTCACCTTCAACAACCGTTGCATTTAATGTAGAACCCGAATTATTATATATCACTTTTATGTACCCTAATTGCCGCGTGTTAATCAATTTGTTCCATCTATTCAAATTCTCTAATAAAGATTCATATTTTGTTGTCGATTTTTTGTTTTTTAAATAAATAGAATTAATTATTTTATAAAATTGAGTAGAATGTGTTTTCAGGTTGTTTAGGACGAATTTGGAATTCTTTATCGAAAAAGGTAAAAAAACGCGATATTTATCGTAAATTCCGAATTTTACTAATTCCGTGCTTTTGATTACATTAAAAATATTTTCCTTTTCAACAATCTGGTCATTGAAAACCTTTTTTGACCAAGGTGGTTTAGATTTCTTAAAAATTCGGTCGTCGTGATTAATTTTAACAAGATATTTATTGATTTGCTGCTCAATTATAAAAATAAGGCTTCTTGGATTAAGATCTGCTCCTTTATGAAAAAGACTCTTATAATGGCTTTCTTTTGAGGGAATTAATTGTTCCTGTTGTTTTTTAGGAATGTATTTATTTATATATCTATTATTTCCCTTGATTGTAGTGGAATATGGAATTAAAATATCCGTTTTATATTTCTCCATATCAATATCGTCGTAATAGCTAAAATTATTGTTATTTAATGAGCAAGGCTTATAAAAATCCACAGGTATTTCTAAAATATTTTGTGTTGATTTTTCTTGCTTTTGGGCAAATAAACAAATAAAATCTATATTAAACATTTTTTCTAAAGTAGGATTAAAAAAAAATGCTTTAATATTATCAAATCCCTTAAAATTACGGAATCTCGATGCGTGGGATCCTGTTAAAATTCCTTTCGTAATGACGAAAAATATTTTACCGCCCTTTTTCATAAATTCTCGACTTTTATAGAAAAATAAAGTTGAGATCTCAGTGTTAAGAATGTTCTTGGGAAGAGGCTTAATTTCCAATTCTTCCGCTAATTTCTTTATTTTTTCTTGAGATTTCAAAGAATCAATGTCTCGATATGTGTACCAAGGAGGGTTGCCAATTATTAAATCACATTTTAATTGAGATGAGGGTTCATCAAATAAAGAATTAAATATGTATAGATTGTTCTTTATACCAGTAAATCTATTGCCAATAAGTAATAATAAATTTATTCTTGCTGCATATATCGATATCGGATTTATATCAAAACCATTAAGTTTGCTAATAGCATTAATTTTATCTGCATTCGAAACTGGTGCATTCAAAATTAATTTTGCAATTTCAATAATGAAATTTCCAGTTCCGCAACAAGGATCAAGTACTTCCATTCCAATGCGATAAGTATCTTTAATCATTAATTTAACCAAAAAGGGAGGCGTATAATATTCCCCTAATTTATGCCTTAAAGAGGTAGGAATTAATTTGTGAGTAATTAAATCAAAATAATATTCTGGAGATAAATTAAAAACGGTACAACTCTCAATTAAGAGAATTATTAGGGGATTTAGAAATTCGATAATGGAATTAATTGGTTTGAAATAATCTAATTCATAATCGGTAACTTCAAACTGGTTTTTATTCAACCATTTTTTAACCTTTGAAAAAATTGTTGAATCCAAGGAAGCATTAACAATCGATTTTTCTTCCAGAAT
>JAFGGO010000127.1 GCA_016930515.1 Promethearchaeota archaeon
CGAGATTACCCTTGGAAGAATATAAGCGATTTACGATTTCATTGCCACAGGATTTATACGAGAAATTCGAATCTTTTAGGAAGGAATTAAATGTTTCAAGGTCAGACGCCATAAGAAAAGCAATGAATGCGTATTTAATAGACGAAAAAAACATTCCCGAACCTTCAACAGAGATCGTGGGATGTATCGCATTGGTTACTAAACACGAACATTTTGAATCAACACATGATGATGAAACACTTCATCAAGAAGATCACGATCACGAACACCCCCATCAGATTATACATTCTCACGAATACCAATCAAAACCGATTTATGCAAATGTTCAACAAACCGACTTGTTGCTCATAAACGACATACAGCACCATTTTACGGATATTATCCTGTCAACCATGCACCTTCATTTAAGTTTTGAAAAATGCATGGAAATAATTGCTGTTTCTGGGCCGTTCAATCGGGTTACCAAGCTCAAAGAAGAGCTCCAAAGGCTCAAATCTATAGTGTCAATAGATTACTTCACGGTAGATAAGACATAAAAAGAAAGGGGAGAAAATAAAAATTTCAAATTGCATAAAATCAGAATAAATGATAAGGGATTAAATAGAAATTTTTATTTTCGCACCTTGATATAGGGTGTTTGAGTAAGGTATTTGTAGTATTTCTTTCATTTAAATAGTTTGAGAGACGATATTTAGTAAATTTTAACAAAAGAGTAGTAAAAAAAAAGTAAATATGCCTTTTAATAGGCTAAAGTTAAATACATTTAGAGGTCTTTTTCTTGAACGGTTTTTCTGTTATTAGCTTTTGCTCTACCAATTGCAGCGTCAAGAAGGGCAATGATTGCGTTATTAAGAGCGTCACCATCAATTACATCACCGCTCGTATTGCATCCCTTGCTTTTAATATAGTCCCTGACCTTGCTTTTTACAAAAAGAGCTTCAGCTACGGGTTTTTTGGCCATTTTTTATTCCTCCAATTGTTTATTTTTTGATAATTCAATTATTTTTCGTTAAAACATTAAATTACTAAATATTGATTAGGCAAGCTTCTTTTTAAACTTTAGGTTAAGAAGGTCATAAAACATTAATAAAATCCCTCTAGTAGCAACCCACATAGAAAAAGTTAACGCCTAATTATAAGGAGCTGTCTAAGTTTCTCTCAATATATAGAAATATCTTGAAAGTCTAGGAAATATTAGGAGATATTACGCTTTTTTGGATTTATAATTTTTAGAGTTTTATTTCCTTGTTTACTTCAGCGGACTCAATTGCAGCGAGATTGAACTTCAAGATGTATCGAGCGGTTTCCCCAGAAAGAACGGGATCAACTTTCATTTTTAGAACATTAATAAAATGTTTTGTAGCATTTATAAAACTATATTTCCAATCCTGCCTTTCTTCTTCAATTTTCTCAATTTTTCCATTTATATATAAAACGATTGATGGAAATATACCTGATCCTGACATTTGATTCCCCCTAGAAGTGCATTGATTAATCCACATCATTCCTTTCGTTCCAGATATTTCAATAAATTCGTCCGTTGGATAATATTTTGAAGGGACAACCATTTCGGGCATTAAACAAAATTCAAGAATACCATACTGAGGGTATGACTGAGATGCCGCTTTTTTAAATTTCCAAAAAACATAAGCTGGAGCGTCAACATCACCATAAGAATCTGTTCTTGCCTTGAGAAACTCGATCTCATTTCCAAACATCCAATAACCCAGTGCAAAAGCGTGCCATCCATTATCCAACAAAACTGGTGAACCTTTTGTGGAATGTCCACCAATCAACTTAGGATCTCTTCGCCAAGATTGCGCGCTTTCAGGAACAATCCATCCACCTTTTGCGCCCATTACGGTTTTTATCCGAATAGCTAATAAATCACCAATGGCCCCTTCTTCAAGGAGTTTTTTTGCCGTTACAATTTGAGGTGCAAATAAAAAATTTTCGTAAATTGATAGGATCGACCCAGATTTTTTACACGCCGCTATCATTTCATCGGCTTCAGATAGCGAAAGCGCCATGGGTTTTTGGACCGATATGGCTTTAATTCTATTGCTCGCCGCAAAAATTACGGCTTCAGAATGTAAATGATGTGGTAATAAAAATTCTATCATATCAATTTCTTCGTTTTCTATCATTTGCTTATAATCTGTATAAACTTGAATGTTTTCGCCTAATCCGAATTTTTTAATTTTTTCTCTTGCCGCTTCAATCCTATTATCGCAAAGACAAGTTATTTGAACATCTTTTTCATCCAAATATCCAAGAACATTTAAATCAAAAATAACACCCGTTCCTACAATTCCTACTTTAAGCAAGGTTCAATCCCACCGTTAAAAATAATATGTTAATTAATATAATCCTCTAAAAAAATTTTTTCTTGATTCTTACAATAAATGTATCTATTTAAGATCCATGCAATATCGTAATAAAACAAGTATTTTTTCATACGAAACATAATAAAGGGCTTTTTATATTCAAATTTTACATTATTATTTATGTCATTGAAAAAACAATCAATTGTTCCATCAGAAAAAAGGAATTCTTCTATAAACGAGAGCATCCATAACATATTCATATTCAAGAATTCGGGGATTTGCATTTACGGTAAAAACATCACCCACCAATATAATATGGAAGATAACTTGATATCAGCTTTTTTTACGGCCCTTCGCTCCTTTACTGAAGAAGTTGTAGGGGAAAAAATAAAAACAATTGAAATGGGAAAGGTTAAATTCGTAATAATAAAAAAAAACGATTATTTTTACGGATTTTTAAGCAATAATTACGAAAATATCATCCTCTTGCAAAAAATTGCAGATAAAATTCACTCTAAATATTTAAAATACATTAAAAAACATTGTTTTCACGATAATGTCGAATATATCCAAGATAAAAATTTTGAAAAAGAGGTAGGATCAATAGTAGCCAAAATCGTTGAAAAAGAATATAACTTAGATAATGAGAACGAAGTAATTGATTTTTTGCGGAGTTTCTCTCAGTCGGGCGATCTTGAGGGCGTTGTATTATTAAAACGACACGGAAAAGTCATTTTTAGTTCAATGAGCGGAAGTGAGCTTAATAATTTACTAAAGGAAATGAATTTTCACTCAAAGGTACAAAGTAATAGCATTTTAAAAATGTATTACACTTCAAAAACAGGAAGAATTGTTTTTTCTGAACAAGTAGAAGATTTATATTATATCATCCTAGTGCTTAATCCAATAGTAAAATTTGGAATCGCTGAATATTATCTGCAAAAAGTAGTAAATTTCATAAAAATTTCCTTGAGCAAATATTAGAAATAAATAAGAATATTAAAAAGACCAAGGAACATATCCCGAGCTTATTTTATCGAAATAATTATCAATACTCATTTCAAGTTGTCGTTCTGCTCTCCTTAAGGCTCCAAAATTTGCCCCGTTTTGATAATAAACCATTAAAAGTTTAGAAATTTCCCTATCTGCGGTGGATATTAACGCTTGTAATTTCGCGTTTTTTATCGTGTTTTTGTAATCAACGAAGTTAAATTTGAATTTGGCTTGTTGTTTTAATTCTTGCTCTAAAATTTTGTACTTTTGGTTAAGATTTTTAATATTTTTTTCAAGAAAATGAGATATTTCGTTTTGAAAAGGTGTGTTGAGTTTTGGGACGAAAGGATTTACATGTACCTTCAGTGCGTTTTTTGAAAAATTTAATTGTGCGATGTTTTTTAAAAGAAATGCGATTTCTCTCACATCTTCAATGCTTTCACCAGGTAAACCAATCAAGAAGTAAAACTTGATGCTTCTAATCGTTGAATTTCGAATTATCCTTACTGCAGAAAGAATCTTATCGTTTGAAATCATTTTGCCAAGATTGAATCTTAAACGCTCGTTTCCCGCTTCAGGAGCAATAGTTATGGTTTTCACGCCACCACTTCCGAGAATTTGAAGAATATTTTTATTAATATGCTCGATTCTAATTGAAGGTATTGCGATTTTCTTTCCGTTTTTAACAATATAATCGCAAATATTCAAAAAATGAGGATGAGAAGAAACACAAGATCCAATAAGCGCAATAGTCTCGATTTCAGGACGATTAAATGTCTTTTCAATGGTTGACTTAATATTTTCAAGGTTTCGATTTCTAAAAGGACTATTATGGAATGACGAAAGACAAAATTTACATTGATAGGGACAACCTCTATTAATCTCAACAAAGAAATAACTTTCGAAAATCTTCTTTTCCGTACTCTTAGAAATTACTTGATATGAGGGAATGGAAATTGAGTTTAGATCTCGGAGTATTGCTCTTTTGACCGAATTATCATGTTCAGGTACAAAAATCCCTTCAATATTAGCAACTTTTTCTAAAAAATTAGAAAGAATCGTTGATTTTTTTTCTTCTAAATATAATTGTAAAACAGAGAATAGATTAGGTTCTGAATCTCCTATAAAGATCAAATCAAAACAATCCGCAAAAGGTAAGGGATTTGAGGTGACTACTGGACCCCCAGCAATTAACAAGGGATAATTATAGTTTTCTGATATTCTTTGCTTTTCCCTTGTCTTAGAAGTTAATGGAATGCCTATTTTTTCTAAAATCCATAAAACATTTCTAAAATCGTTTTCTGAATGAATTGAAAAACCAATAATATCAAAATCCTTAATTAATACAGCAGATTCAATGCTCCGAAGGCTATCGTTAGGGAGAGGATCGTTTGATGCGGGATATTTAACATATTTTGGTAAAAAAAAGCGCTCACAAACCATATTTGGTTTTGAATTGATGAGAGAATATAACAATCTCATGGCGTAAGAACTCAAGCCAATTTCGCTTGTATTAGGATATACAAGCACGATAGATAACTCTTTTTTTCCCCAATCTTTTATTATCATTGTTTTATCAAATTTAATTTAAATTCTTATGAGAAGAGTTAATAATTTCAATTTTTATATTAAAAAATCCGATAGTATGGTTTTTAAATCGAATTGAAGGAATTTGCATTGCTATTTTTTTTAAATTAAATTTTGTTATGGAGTATTTTTTAAAATTCTTTAATTTTTTTGATCTAATTTAGCTTATTATATATCTATTTATTTAATAATTCGCTATTTGACAATGAAATCAATAATATTTTTAAGGTTCAATTATTTATATCCTCAATGCGTTGAGCAATATTATGGCTCAAACACTTTTTTAACATTATATTAATTCACATGCTATCTGGATTTGCGATTATTTTAGAAAACGACATTTTATATTGTTCTAACGACTCGAAATATACCACGTTCGAGATAGTGATATTCGTCCAAATCCTCATAGATAGCATTAATCGAAAACGCTCTTGGCGCTTAAATAACATATTTTTCTCGGATCAAAACGAAGAGAACGAATCTATGATTCTAAAGCATACTGTTTTAAATCAAAGTCAAAACCTTTTTTATTGTGTTATAGGAGACTTTAATTCAGATACTGGTATTGCTGTTCATGCATTAGAAGAGTTTTCAAAAAACACAAACGACCTTTTCAGAGACAAGATAATTTCAAATTTAAAAACCCCTTCTGAACAAGCCATTTTTCGAGAAAGGATTGAGACCGTAATTTTTAATCTGAAGCAAAAATATAGTTATGTCGCTTTAAACGAATATTTGGATCACCACATTGGAATAGGCCCCGCAAATAAAATATTATACGCGGGAATTTCGAACCAAGGTCTTCCCATTATATCCAAACTTTACGATAATAATCTCCTACACAATACTGGTAAAGAATATAATCGGGAAAATATGGAAATGTTTTGTTCGGATTTGTCGGCAAAACTCGCCACGATTGCAATGAATACCATCATTCGAGCAAACATGCATATAAAAGAAATACAAATAAGAGATGTCGAAGAAATGGGATTTGATAAGATAATATTATACGCAAGTATTAACAACTACTCAGTGGATTTCGTTGCGTCAGGAAATTTCAACGAGATCAAAGAAATCTTTCGACTCTTTCATGATAGGATTTCAGGAGAGACCATTTTTAACGAGGACTTTACTGGTGATTTAAAACCTTATAAACATTTATCCAAGTATTTAGAAGAGCTTTCACAATATTTTGACAATTAGGAGCCTTGATTAAACCCAATGAAAGCCGTCATATTAGCCGCTGGAAAGGGTAAGAGGTTAAGACCAATTACCGCCTCTCGCCCAAAACCGATGATTCCAATTGCTGGAAAACCATTACTTGAGCATACTTTAATTAGTTTAAAAGAAGCAGGAATAAATCAGGTTCTTTTAATTGTAGGTTATAAGGAGGAGATGATTAAGCAGTATTTCGGAAATGGAACTTCGTTAGGCGTAAAAATCGAATACATAACTCAAAACGAGCACTTGGGCACAGCTCACGCTACATATCTAGCCAAGGATTTTATTGACGACGAGGGCGCTTTTTTAATGATGTACGGAGACTTACTCGTCGAAACGAAAGCCTATAAAGAAATAGTTGAAAATTTTAGGAATAGTAAAGCAAATGGTTTAGTTTCACTCATAGAGGTGGAAAATCCAAGAGAGTTTGGAATTATTTCATTAGATCCCTCGGGGATGGTGGAAAAAATAGTGGAAAAACCTGCGGAAGAACTAAAAATGGGTAATTTAGCAAACGCGGGAGTGTATATATTCGACCCACAAGTATTTAAGGCGATTGAACTTACAAAAAAATCTATAAGAGGCGAGTACGAATTAACGGATTCAATTGAGATATTGATAAGAGAGTCTAAGATGACTTTTCTTGGATTTTCAATTAATCATCGATTTTGGAGCGATATAGGACTGCCTTGGCAACTATTAGATGCTAATAAGTATCTATTGGATAATATTAATGAGGAAATCTTAGGAATAATAGAAGAGAACGTGAATATTTCGGGAAAGGTCTTTATTGGTAAAGATACGATAATTAAATCGGGAAGTACCATCCAAGGACCGTGTTTTATTGGTAATGATAATTCAATTGGCCCAAATGCCTTTGTTCGACCCTATACTTTTATTGGAAACAAATGTCACGTGGGAATGTCTGAAATTAAGAATTCGATAATATTATCAGGTTCAGCAATACCACATTTTAACTATGTTGGTGATTCGATTATTTGCGAAAAAGTGAATCTTGGAGCGGGATCAAAGATTTCCAATTTAAGATTCGACGATAAAAGCGTAAAAATGTGCATTAATAATAAAATAATTGATTCTGAACGGAGAAAGCTAGGTGCGATTATTGGACCAGGCGTAAAAACGGGAATTAACACGAGTATTATGTGTGGAAAGATAATCGGCGAGAATTCTTGGATCGGGGCTCATACTTTAGTTCTTGAAGACGTGGATCCTTCCACGATTTATTATTATGATCCTGAAAAAGGGATAGTGAGAAAAACTAAAAATAAGTAATGAATTTAAAAAAAGAGATTTACTCTTCTTCTTCTTCTTCTTCGTTTTCGTCTTCTTCTTCTTCGTCTTCTTCTTCGGTTTTTGCTTTGGCGTTAGAAGATTTTCGAGCGAGTTTTTTAACATTAATGCGTTCGCTTCTTCGAATTTCAGATTTTCTAGAACGCTTGATGTCAATCTCAACGATTTCAAATTCGTCGTCGGGTACTTCCTTGTCTTCTCCACCTTCAGGAATTGAAATCAACTTGCTTTTAACTACGGTTGCGCTAGAAAGTGGATAAATAGATTTAGCAATTCTTTGAATTTGATGCTGAAATTCGCCATAAACCATGCCTTTCACGAATTTTTCGTGGTTATATGATTTAGCAAATTCTTGCAAGATTTCTCTCATTATCTTTCTAATGAGAATTTGTTGAGAAGAGCGAGCCCTTTTTATTGTTGTACAAATAGTTGTTACTCTAAAAATATATTTGTCTTTTGTTGTGATGTTTTGAATCGTTTGTATCTTGGTTGTACCACGCCCAATTAAGGATCTAATGAAGTCATTTGAATAGGTGTGACCAAAGAAAATGCTTTGACAGGTCTTTGCTTCTGCATTTAACGAAAGAACTTTGAATTTGAGTTTTAGATTGATATCCCTAAAAGAATCGGTAAAATCGAACAAAGACGTTTCAATCGTTCTTCCAACGATTGTGTTTTCAAGGCCCACGATCTCTCCAATAGGTTTATTGTTAAAACTTTTTGGAGCAATAACTTGAAACCAAGATTTTTCTCGGAAATCTGGTTTCTTCCTCGTACTTTTCTTTTTCGCTGTTTTTGGACTCATTTTGATCATTCCATGTTAATAACTTATCTTCATTTAGCGTGCAACAAGCGTCCTAATCTTCTCTGGATCGTATTTGAAATCTGGAGCCAACACATCGCTTTTCTTGTAGTATTTAATTAATCTGTATATCTTAGACTCGGTTCTTTGCAATCCTTTCTTTCCCTCGAGGTCTTTGTGGTTATTTTCGAGGTGTTTCCTAATAGCAAGTGCTTTTTTGACCAAGAAAGTCAGATCTTCAGGGAGAGCTGATTCGATATTGTTTTCATCGAGAATTTTACTTAATTTCTTTCCAGTAACGACTTTAACTAGAGGGACCCCATAGGAATCCCGTAATATCGTACCGATCATCGATTTAGTGTGACCTTTCTTGGCTAATTTAACAACGTCGTCCTCAACGTCTTTAGCAGAGCGTTCGACCCAAGCAGGCTTTTCCAGCCTAGATGGTCGAGTACTCCCGCTTTTTCCTTTCTTTCTAGAGTGAATGCGAGCCATATTACTACAGACTAATTTTGTTTGTTAAACAATTTATAATCGTGTTAATTTTAAAAGATAAGTAAAAAAGTAAAATAAGCAAAATAAAATTTGCGATTTTAGCATAAAAAAAAAAACAGAGATATTTATTGTAATGAACGATAATAAAAAGCCTCTTTATTTCATCACTGGAAACGACCATAAATTCGACGAAGTATATAAATCTTTTAGAGAAGAAAATATAAATTTCGACCTCTTACAATCAAAAATCGAAACGCTTGAAATACAAGCGAATACGATTAAAGAAGTAGCTGAATTTAAAATAAAAAGCGTGAAAGAAATATTTAAAGATTCATATTTCGTAGAAGACGCGGGATTCTTTGTAGAAGATCCTTTAAATGGGTTTCCAGGAGTTTACTCTTCCTATGCGTTTAAAACCATAGGAAACGATGGAATTTTAAAAATGATTGACGATTATCAATCCCCAAGGGCTCGCTTCGAAGCAATTATAGCACTTTATTACAAACCTACAAACTCCATCCATTATTTCAGAGGGGAAGTCAAGGGGAGCGTTTCGAAGTTAAAAAGAGGTACTGCAGGATTTGGCTTCGATCCAATATTTATTCCCGATGAGATTCCGAACAAGACTTTTTCGGAGTTATCAACCAAAGAGAAAAACCAAATATCTCATAGGGGAAGAGCACTTGCTAAACTTATAGAATTTTTAAGAACACAGGTGTAAAATATTGATTCGTTTAAAATTCAGCTTTTTAAACAGAATGAGAAAATATTATAACATTTACAGAATTACTATAATAAAATAAGGAAAAAAATATGAGATTAAAAATGACCTGTACACACGGTTTAGACGATAACAATTGTCCTATTTGTCGAATAGTGCGATCTACCGCACCAAATACGGACTTAGATCTGAAGAATGTTCGAAAGAATCCCTTGAAACCCGTTTTTAATAAAAAAAAAGAAGATAATTCAATCAAAAGAGAAATTCTTCCAAGCCTAATGAGGGATAAAATATTGCTAAGGGCAAATTCCATCAATCTCGTTCCTGATATGAAATCACTTAATTCTATACCTACCTTTGAAAATAGAATATTTCTTGAGAGGATAGAGGAGTTGGATCTAGGAAATATTGACAGGTATAAAATTTCAAGAAAAGAAAGGTTAACTTCTCCTGAACTAAACTTGAAAAATGATTAATCGATATTTAGCGATTTTAAATAGTAACAAATAATACTCATAATTTTAAATGCTTGAACCCCTTATTAATATTTAATTTTATTACTTTAGAGGTGATTAAATGGAAATTACATGGATGGGTCACGCAGGTTTTAGAATCGTAAACAAAGATGGAATGGTTGTATATATTGATCCGTTCGAAATTCCTAAAGACGAAAAATTGAAAGCCGATATCGTCATTTCGTCTCACGGACATTACGATCATTTTGATCTTTCATCAATAGAAAACTTGCGAAAGGAGGATACGAAAGTAATAGGACCAATCGGATTAATGTCAAATTTGAAAAAAATTGATGGGATAGTACTTAATTTTGGAGAATCGTACGATTATAAGGGGTTTAAAATCGAACTGATACCTGGATATACTGCTAATAAAAATACACATCCTAAAAACGCAGGTGGAGCGGGTATCCTGTTAGAAACGGAAAACATGATTGTTTATCATGCAGGTGATTCAGATAGAATTCCAGAAATGAAGGATTTAGCAAGCAGAAATATTAAAGTGGCATTATTGCCTTGTGGAGGTACATATACAATGGATATGGATATGGCTACTGATTGCGCACTTGATATCAAGCCTGAAATCGTCGTTCCAATGCATAATTGGAATAAAAACTTGAACGAATTTAAAACCCTCATGAAAAGTAAGGATCCAACCATACAAGTTGAAATTTTATTGGAAAAAAAATTATCTATTTAAACTAATATTTTTTAATTTCTTCTTTTTTCATTCAGATAGAATTTTAAATAAAAAATGCCTATACATCTATTAATTTGGTAATAAATTAAGAAAATTACCAGATAAAAAACATAATAACAACCATAAAAACTGATTGAGAATGGAGATTGATCAAACACTTATAAATAGCACTGAAGTTGCATATATATCAATGGAAATTGCATTAGATAGTAGCATACCCACATATAGCGGCGGTTTGGGCGTTTTATCAGGAGATACCGTAAGATCTGCTGCTGATTTAGAAATCCCTATGGTAGCATTATGTTTATGTTATAGTTCGGGTTATTTTTATCAATTATTTAACGAAATGGGCGAACAAAAAGAAAAAGAAATCGAGTGGAACTTTTTTTACGAGTTTGAGAAGATACCCGAACCAATATCAATAAAGATAGAAGACAAGGAAGTATTCATATCAGCTTGGCTTTATCGAGTCATAGGTCAATCAGGTCACGTCATTCCCGTATATTTGTTAACAACAGATGTCGAAGGAAATGAACCATGGATGAAAAAAATGACTGGTTCGCTATACGATTCGACATCGCGCTGGAATCGAATCGTCCAAGAAATGATCTTAGGAATCGGAGGCGTAAAACTGCTTAAATCTTTAGGATATGACAACCTTAAAGTATATCACTTAAACGAGGGGCACGGATCTTTCGCCGCACTAGAGCTATTAAAGCAAAATGGTGGAGATATGGAAAAGGTCAAACAAAAAATAGTTTTCACCACACACACTCCCGTTCCCGCCGGACACGATGTATTTGATTACGATTTGGTAAAGAAAGTGTTTTTAGATCGCATTCCGAGGAATATCAAGGATCTCGCCGGTCAGAATGAGCTTAACATGACAGTTCTCGCGCTAAATTTGAGTCGATATTGTAATGGAGTTGCTAAGAAACACGCCGAGATTTCTCGAAAAATGTTTCCTAATTACCAGATCGACCATATAACAAACGGCGTTCATTTGCCTTTTTGGGTATCCAAACCAATGCGAAAGATTTTTACTAAAAAATGGCCAAACTGGAGGGCTAATCCTTATGTACTACAAAATTCTTTGGAACTCGACGATCTAGATGTATTTGACGCACACATTGAAAATAAATTTAACCTGATAAGTTATCAAAAAGGCCACAGTTGGAATCTTTTAGACGAAGAGCTGATCACGATTGGTTTCGCTCGAAGATTTGCCACCTACAAGCGTGCTGTTTTAATATTTAGAGACATCGATAGACTTGGGAGGATTTGTCGAGGAAAAATCCAATTCATTTTTTCGGGTAAAGCGCATCCAAAAGACGAGATGGGTAAGAACTATATTAAGAAGATCTTTGAATCGGGCCAATATTTATTCGATAACTATGGAGTTAAGGTCGTTCTCATGGAAAATTACAACATGGACCTATCTCACATGCTCGTATCAGGAGTTGATGTGTGGCTTAACACACCAAATAGGTATCGAGAAGCGAGCGGAACGAGTGGCATGAAAGCAGCGTTAAACGGCGTCTTGAATTTAAGCGTTTTAGATGGGTGGTGGTTGGAAGGATATAAGATGAACGACCTTGCAGGATGGGCCATTGGACCCGATGATTCTGACCCAAATGCAGCTAAAAACGACTGGGACATAGACGCAAATTACATATATGAGTTGTTAGAAAAACAGATCATACCAGCATACATGGACCACGACACCTGGATCTTCAGGCAAAAAAACGCTATTTCATTAGCGGCGTACTTTAACACACATAGAATGGTTGAAGAATACGCAAAAAAAGCCTACAAGCTCGTAAAACAAAGGCCGTGGAAGTTCCAAGGATAACTCCTTAAAATAAAATGATTTACTTCTTTTTTAAGTTTAAGAATTTTTGAAAATAAAAGCAGTAATGAAAACAAAGAAAATTGTTTTAATAATAAAGAACCATTTCATCGTTCTTAAAAAAGAATCCTACTTTAAAATAAAAAGGTTTTCCGTTTTTTGTAGCGTGTAACATTATCGTAATTAGGAGGTACGGTTCTAAAACACATTCCGCTTTTTCCTATGAGATCGTTTCCTTCAATAGTGAACCAAGCAATAAAATTACCATTAGATAAGTTTTCAGAAAAATAATTTGAAAGATTTTTTTAATTCATTTGTTATATTCTGATCTTTTTCCTGAGAAATTTGTTTTAAAAATTCGATTCTAAGCTTTACAAAATCGTCAAGATCGTTGATGGATGCAAATCAGGTGTTAATCACGAGTTTTAAAATTAACCAGATAATTTAAATGTAAATTTTTTACGAAGAACTAAATATTAGAAAAATCGTTTATTATATTTTAAAGAAGAATCTTCCCGAATTCCTAATATAATCTTCATAAATCTTTCCAAAACGGTCTAATAAAATTTTTTCTTCTTGAAGTGCTTGAAAATAAATTCCAATAACCCCAATAATATACAAAGGGATTAACTGCCATATGAGTATAATGAATAGAAAACCGATGCAAATGATATAAAAAGAGAGATATATTGGATGTCGTATCTTTCTATAAATTCCACTAGTCACTAAGTTTTGTTTTTTTTGAGGATGATCAATGGGGTATGCCCAGTTTTCACCCAGTTCACGGTAAGCAAAAAATAGGGAAATATTTCCTATTAATGTAAATGAAAAACCAATTGTTTGCATTAATTCTGAAATAAAGGGAAATTCTAG
>JAFGGO010000128.1 GCA_016930515.1 Promethearchaeota archaeon
CAGAATTCATGTGGGCCGCTCAGAAAGACGTTGAATATGCATTCAAAATCGTTATTGTAGGTGCGGGCGGCGTGGGAAAAACCTGCTTATTCAATCGATATTGTTTTAATTCTTTTAACATGAACACTGAAATGACCATTGGAATAAATTTTCATAGTACTTACTTGAGAATTCAAAAAGACGATACACAAAACAATGTTGATAAAGAAAAATATGTAGCAAACTCGATTTTTGACATGAGTGGTCAAGAAAAATTCAAACCATTAATCAAGAAATTCATTGATGGTGCAAGTGGAGCATTGCTTGTATTCGATTCTATTAGTTTTTTATCGTTCCAACAGCTAGATTATTGGTACGACCAAGTTAGACAAAATTCTGTCGATCCTAAAGTCCCCATACTTCTTGTAGCCAGTAAAAGCGACTTGTTACAAAAAACTCCAGACGGAGAACATGTAAGTGAGGATATCATACAAGAGTTCATAAAGGGACGAAACATTTCTGGATTTTATAGAACTTCCTCTTTGGAGAACTATAATGTGCTTGAAGTATTTAAGACATTAACTAATTTAATGCTAAAAGCTTCTAAATTTCCCGCACATGTTATCTAATCTCTTTTAAGTATTTAAAGGGCTTTTTTAAGCATCGTCGCTAAAATTATTTTGTTCTCGTGTAGATATATTCCGTGAATTCTTCAAAAAATAATTTTTGATCTTTATTTAGATCGGGATAAATTTCTTTCAAGTCTTTTTTTGCTTGTTCAACTAGATTTTTGGAAAAGTGATCCGCTATTATAAACGCGTTTGTTTCTTTAAATATTTCTTTCACGTGCTTGATATCGTCGCTCTTTAGTTTCTCTGTCTTTGAAAAGACCTCCTGCAATCTATTCGATTGTTCTTCATTGGTATTTTGAATCGAAATAATATAGAGGAACTTTTTCTTTTGTTGCAATATATCTTCTTCTATATCTAATATATCGTCCCTAATAGCATATGCCTGTCCGATCTTGAGCATGGCCTCGGATAACGGTTGGATCTGATAATGAATGTTTCCCCTAGCTAGTAAGGCACCAATTTTTGAAGATTTCTCGAAAATTCTGGCTTTTTGAAGCTCAGCAATGTTTAAATATTGCTCCATCGACATGGTTATATTGTGATCATCCATGTATTCCTCGATGATCTGACCTCGTATTAAATAATTGAGAGCTTCTGAATATTCGTTGATTGCTAGTAATTTAACATTGTCAGGAAATTTCGATGCTTTGAGAATATCTAATCCAAGAAGGTATCCAAGAGTTCCCCCTAAAATGCTTAAATCCCTGCCGTACAATTCCTTTTTTTCCTCGGATCTCACGATGTTTTGATTTTTGTAAATCTGTTCGATGTCTTTTTTTAATTGGATGTGAAATGTTGGCTTTCCTCTTCGTTTCAAATCGTTATCAATTAGATCGTCGTGTATGAGATTTCCCTCATGTAATAGTTCAACAGCAATGGAGGCTCTCCTGACGATATCAATGTTATCTTCCAAGTACATGCGGTTTACTATGCCACCAAAAGCCGCAATGAGTAAAATGGGATGGATTCTTTTAGCTTCTGGATTAATTGAAAATTTCTCTAATTGTTTGATGAAATCCTTAATAAGGATATCGTTTTCGCTTTTTCTCATTGCTTTAAAGTAATCTTCTAATATGGCGTCAATCGCAGATTTCTCAGTTTTCAGGAACTCTTCAATCATGATTGTAAAACTTTATACTTTTATTTACTATTATCAACTAGTTTATAATATAAAAAATTTACTTGAATATTTATAGAGGAATTAATTATGAAAATTGCTATTATATCTGATACACACGATCATAAAGATAACATAATAAAGGCAGTTTCAATAATGAACGAGAAAAAAGTCGAGGCTCTAATTCATTGCGGTGATATTGTTTCTCCCTTTGTGAAGAGATGGTTCGACGATTTAAACCAAACTGCAAAAAATAATTTTTTTGGCGTTTTTGGAAACAACGACGGAGAAAAGATACATTTGAAGAGAGTTCTGGGTCAGATCTGTCAATTCGCCGAAAACGGACTTGAACATGTGCTTGAATTGGGGGGAAAAAAAATATTTGTCTCTCATTACCCAAAACCAGAAACCATAAAGGCTTTAGCCGATTCAAGTAATTTTGATATGATCCTTACGGGTCATACTCACGAATTAATTAACGATCAAAAACCAAACGGTGTTTTAGTATTAAATCCGGGGGAAGTATGTGGATATCTTACTGGAAAAGCTACTTTTGCAATCGTTGACACTCTCGAAATGAAAGTTGAAATTATAAATCTCTAAAAAATTCAATTATAAATGGATTTTGAATAATAATGGTTGATAATATAATAAGTGATATCATTAATAAAGAACAAAAAAGCCTTGGCGCTTTCAAGACAAAAAGGGGAGTTATATAAAATCGTTGAATTTCTAAAGGATGTGGCAGATAATCACACCGAACAGAGAAATATCCAGAGGCTTTAAATATTCTCGCAGAAAGAATGAATTTAGCTCGGCAATTGAAAGATCCTGAAATGCTCTTGGACGCCCTTATGTCTTTGCTCTTTGTTTCCGTGATGATCTCAGATTTCAAGAGCGCAAAGATCTTCTGCGAGAAAGCATTAATGCTGGCTAAAAACTCGGATCAGAAGAGCATATTCAAACTCTGGAGGAAAATATGGAATTCATTGTCTCAAAATTAAACGATGAAGAAGATAACTAATTAGGAGTTAATTCCTTTCTTATTTTTTCTAATAACTTTCCCAAGTGGTTTTGCCCTTTTCCAGTTCTGAGATTGATGCCCCAGAAAGTATCTCCCCATCTATTGCCTTCTTGTAGCTCTTGGTCTCCTGTTTTTATTAGGAGTTCTCTAATGTTGGGATTTTGATTAAATTTAGCCCTAAGACCTTCCTCCATTATCGATAATCTGGTCTCGTTCCAATCGGTTCTTAAATTAACTTGACGACCTCTCTTTTTTGCTTCTCCTGGCGTACTTGCGTTTATCACATGGGTTTGTTCTTCTGACTTCGTTGATTTTTGCGATTGGAACCAATGTTCAACTGTTTTGTATTCGATTCCTCGTATTGAGAACGGTGAACTGTAAAAATTGCTCAAAAATCGAAATTTTCCTTTAAATTCTTTAATAGTCATGTTAAATCTCTCTCGAAAAATCTTAGGCATAAATTTTTCTTATGAATCTTAATTGAATAATAATTATAAATATGTTCCTTAAATAAAAGAAGAATATTATCTTTTCTTTTTCAACATTTTTTTTATAGATTTTTTTTTAACTTTTTCTAATTCTAATCATAAACAAGAATTAGACGATTCAAGTCTTTTCAAAGCCATTAATTCCATTTCTAAGAAATTTAAAAAATATTGATTTTGACTAGTATTTTTTATAATAGTTATTCAAATCGGCTAAAAATTTAATTGCGAATAATCTATTAAGATCTTAATAGAAATTCTATCATCCAAACTGAACTCGGATTTTTAAAATGACGGAACAAGAAAAACAACCCGAAACTTCTGAAACACATCTTACGGATAAAGCCGTGGTCTTGCGAGCGGAAGCCTACAAGACAATCATCTTGTATGCAAGCAGGTACGCAAACGCTTCCATTCCAAAAGAGGATTGGAAAGAGATTTATGGCATTTTGGTTGGGCATGTAAAGGACGAAATAGTGTTTGTGGAACGAGCCGAGGCGCTGACATACGGGCACGCCACGGATGTTCAATTAGATGCAAAACACTACGGCTTTATTGAACAAATCCAAGAAAAATTAGACCAAGAAAAAAGAGGATATTACATAATAGGGTGGTTTCATTCCCATCCTGGTCTCGGACTCTTTTTTTCGTATGTTGATTTGATAAACCAACTTGGATTTCAAGCCCGAAACGAGGATTCCATTGGCTTGGTTTTCGATCACACTTTACTTGGAAAAAAAAAAGTCGAACAAATCGGAGATAATAGATTAACCAAATACGATACTGGTTTCGAAATATATCGGTTGACAGATGTCAACATGGATGTCAACGCTCCAGAATACGACGAGAATTATCATAAAATAGATTATATTGTTGAAGGATTGAATAAATTCTTTTTTGCCAATGTTCTCACAGAAATATCTTCATTAGTTGCTGCAGGAAAACCTTTAGAAACTGCATATGGCGAACTCTCTTCATTAGAAACTACAATTGCTAATGATAACAAGGAGATCTCTCTGAATTCTAACCCACCATCTATTAATCAAGATTTATTGACCGAAATACCAAAATCCGATGAAATGGTGTTTGATGTCGATGACTTTTTCTATACGGAAGCAACTAATAAGAAAGCTAAAAAGATTTCCGTTATAAAGGAAAAAGCAGATCTGTTAGTCTACGAAGGAAACAAAGCCTTCAAACAAAAAGATTCGTTTACTGGTATTGAAAAATTTAGAACGGCAATAAAACAATACCAAAAAATTAACGATCCCGATCGCGTTTTAGAATTGCTTAATCAAGTATGTGAAAAATGTTTATTAAACGACCATCTCAACTTGGCCGAGGAGTTCATTGAAGAGATGCTCACATTAGCCAAAAAAGAAAATCAACTATTTTATCGGGGAAAAGCGAAATACCTAAAAGGATACATATTGTTGAAAATAGGGGATAATCGCAACTTGCAGCATGCATTGGAATATATTCAAGAGGGTGCAGTAGATTATATAAAAGAAAACGATTTTGCGGGTGCTGGAATGTGTTTCCATAAGATAGGGTCGATTTACCAGTTGAGGTTAAACGATATGGATAGTGCTTGCTTGTTTTACAAGGAAGCCATCGTCAATTATAATAACGCCCTCCAGAGTCAACATTCCCTCAGAAAATCTCTATGGAGCAAGCCGGAATCCTTAATCTCGAAATTAATAGAACTTGTTGATCTCTTTAAAGAATTAGTCTTTAAAATAGAAGACGAAGGATTAAAAAAGAAATTGATAAAAGAATTTAAAGAGATTTCGTTTAACTATTAAGTTGAATAATATTCTAAAAATTGAATTGTTCGAAAAATTATAATTAGGAAGTGAAAATATAAAAAATTAAATTTTAGGATTCATTACATTAAATGCTTATTTTATTCAATAAAGAAAAACTAGTGATTAGCTATTCCGCGAAGAAAACAGAAAATAAAATATTCAAGAAAACAAGCCTGTAAATTTCTCGAACCCAAAGGCGATGTGTCAAATTGCTTGCAACCTTTATGCATGTGCGTGGAAAGAGAATTGGTTTTAGGGACGAAAGCGTTTGTTTGTGAGACTTGTACCTTATATAATCCAAAAACCAATGTAAAGGTCATGGATGTATACGACCAGAGTAGAAAACTCGCCGAACAAAAACTAAAGGAAAGCAAAATTGAAATCTCAGAATTACTTAAAGAAGAAGAAATCGATTTAACACTCGACGAATTTGAAGAAGACGAAGGAGAATTGCCAACAAAATTTGAGAAAAGAAAAGCAGGAAAGGGAGACTTGGAAGATTCCGAGGATTTTGCGGAATTAATCTGTCCATTTTGCGATGAAATCGTAGACGACCTTCAATCACATTTAGAAAGTTGCGAATTTGCTCCAGAAGACGCAAGCATTGACGATATTATCCAGCCAAGAACCAAGAGAAAAAAGAGAGGTAGGAAACCCACCCCCTCAAAACCAAAGGGTAAGTCCAAAGCTAAATCAGACGAGGACGAAGAAGATGAGGAAGACGAAGAAGACGAAGAAGAAGCCGGAGCTAAGAAATGTCCTTATTGTGGAAAAGAATTCCAAAGATTAGGAAGGCATCTTAACTCTTGTAAGAAAAAACCTAAAGGGGATGAAGATGACGACGATGAAGATGACGACGACGATGA
>JAFGGO010000129.1 GCA_016930515.1 Promethearchaeota archaeon
TAAGGTAATATAAAAAATAAGAATTTTTGTTGAAAAGAATTATATGAAAGCTGTTGATGGGATTTTTTTAACAACAGTCTCGTTTAGAAATTCTTCAAATTTTCTGGGATTTTTTCTAAGCACCTCATTAAAGGTGGGTGTAATTCTTGCTGCCAATCCTTTTCTTACTGGTCGATAGAGAGATAGCATAAATTCAACAGTGTCTTTCGAAATACCCTTGTTTTTGAGAACCCTTCTCATCTCTTCTTCATTTACATCCAGGTATTTTATATCTCTTTTTAAAACTTCAGCCATTGTTGATGCAGCTTGATTATAGGTAATTGCTTCGTTTCCAGTGATTTCGTATATTTTATTTTCGTGCTCTTGTTCCGTAAGAACAACCGACAAGAATTCAGCGACATCTCTGGAATCCATGAAGCTCGTCGCTCCCTCACCAGCAGATATTTTAATGGTTCCCTTGCTAACCCCATCAGAAAGAAAACCCGTCGTAAAATTCTGCATAAAAAAGTTAGACCTGACGATCGTATGAGCAATTTTCATTTTTTGAATTTTCAATTCGATTTGCCTGAGTGGGTTAGTTTCGTCTCGATCTACTCCAAGAGCAGATAAGAAAACCACCTGTTTTACATATCTTTTAGGAATGTAATCTAGAAAGGGTATTAGCATTAGATACATATTTGCGTCTAATGGAGCAATGATTAATATCTTATCTACATCGTCAAGCACCAGCTCAAATCCATGAGGAGATAAATAGTCAAATTTGACAACATCTGAGGAGAAGAACAAGCCCATTTTTTTTGCCTTTTTAACGCTTCTTACAGCACACTTTACGAACGCTTTTTTTTCTAACAAATCTTGCACGGTTTTAAACCCTACATTACCAGTTGCACCCGTTACCAAAATTTTTTCAATCATAATTATTACCTTATTCCTTTTACATTTGTGTCTAAAGAAGGTATTTAAATCTTAGGATTTACAGAAGGAAGCCAATTTGACACTTTTAATTTAATCATTGTAAATGAAAGGTTTTTAACTACGAAAGCCCTTGAAATCCATATAATGAGGGAATATAAATTGTCATCATGTATATTCAATCTAAAATGAACTTCAATATTGGAATAGAAATCGTTTTGATCGTATCTTCAATTATTTGTCTAGTTGGTGCAATCCTTTCATTTATGAGAGGAAAAAGAAATCAATAATTTCTTAATTTTAGAAATGTAAATAGCTTAATTGAATTAAGTGAGAAAAAAAGAAAAATTGAAAAAGAAAAAAGGAATTTATTGTACTTTAATATTATTCTTTCGCTTTCTTATTATAAAGCCTAATAAGACAAACATAGTTATAGAAAAGACTCCGCAAATCACGAGTAAATCGTATCCTGGAACGATGCGCTCTTCTTCTGAATCTGAATCTGAAACCTTGATAACTTCTACTTCGGCGTGAACTTCGTTTCCTGCCACATCCGTTACGTAAAATCTGATGGTAATGGTTCCGTCGTGTAATTCGTTCCACGCAGTTGAATCGATCGTGCCGTTTGTTCCTGAAAATTCAATAGGATCTCCGTCGTTTAAAGTGTACCAAGTCGAAACTACATTTGCTTCTGTTATTTCCACATCATAATCTGGCGCAGAATCACATTCTTGCCCATTTATGGGAAAGATTATCGAGATCAGGGGAGCCTGAGTATCTTTGAATACATAAACTCTCGCGCTTCTCTGGTTTCCAATGGAATCATTTGCGTAAAAAGCAATCTCAATTAATCCATCCTCTAATCCATCCCATATAGTCGCATTTAACGTGCCCGTGCTAGTTCCGTTATCGCCAGAAAGTAAAATTGGAGATCTACGATTGATCTTGTACCATGTAGAATCCACATCGTTTCCTTCAATCCAAATATCGAACGCAGGTGGAGTCGCATCGAATACTTGATCCTCCAATGGTAAATTGATTGTAATGTTTGGACCAATCAATTGAGACCACGCCACGAGAACGAATTCAATCGATGATGTACTATTCATATAACTCAATAGAACTCCCGTTGCGGTATCGAACTTCACTTCCGTATCGATTGATGCATTAAAACTGACATATTCGCACGATCTTCCCCCATAAGTTCCAGATTGCGTGCCAAAATATAAGATGGCAAATTGTATAATTTCTGATGATATTAGTAAAGGAAATGAATTCGGACCAGAAGCGTTAAGCATTTGATTGTTCAGAGGTGCTGAAGTATCTGTAAAAATTGTTCCAAGTGGAGAAAGCGGATACTCTGGAACATCAGTCACCAGAATTCCCGTGTAATTTTGGGGCACACCGCCTTCGAGCGTTTCGTAGGTCCACTCGTCTTCTTCCTCGACAAGATAGTGCGGGCGATCTAATATGTCCCAACTTGTAAGAGTGTATACAATCGTATCCGAGGCAGTAACCATCGACATGTATAACATGATTCCCGTTTCTGTATCAATGTGAATTGTATAAGTACTTTCGTTGTAAGATGCAGACATTTGCACATATTCGCATAACTTATCTCCATATGTATCCCAGTATGTTCCCTCCGTATCAGCTAAATTAGCAATCCTATACGAATCAAAAACATACGGGTTAAGTTCTTGATCCGATTGTACGGTACCCATCATGTTTATGTTTCCAAGAGGGTAATCTGGATATTCTGGAACCGATGTCACCTCGATACTCATTTGTATGGTCATACCAGATGCACTAAAGTCGTAAGTCCACATGTCTCCAACTTGAACCAGCCAGTGTGGTAATTCAAATAATTCCCAATCGGTGAGAACGAAAGATTGAGAGTAGTGCGTCTTATTCAAGACAATACCCGTGCTATTGTCAACATATAATGTCGTCGATGATCCATCATCAATCACGACATAATAACAAAGCCTACCACCATAAGTTCCCGAAAAGGTACCACCCGTGGCTGCTGCATCCCCAATCGTGACGTTGTCAAAAACGAACAGGTAAGAAAGAAGCAGGTCTTCCTCTCCGTAATAACCACTTGGGTCGTAGACATTTCCTCGAGGAGAGCGGGGGAATTCTGGAACGCTCTTGACTGCAACTCCTAATTCATTCCCAGTTGGGCTTCCGTTGTCCAATTCTTCATAAACCCATTCATTGCCCTCGGAAACGAGCCATTGTGTTGGTTCCGTGACCATTCCAGCAAGCGACCAATCCACCAGAATGTACTGATCGTTTGGATATCCGTACTCCATTGTTGCGTTAAGAGTTACACCTGTGGCGTTGTCAACATAGTATAATATCCCCTCATCCACGTCTTCAATGACGACATAATAACAGAACCTTCCTCCATAAGTTCCCGAAAAAGTACCATTAGTGGTTGCCGCGTTTTCTATCGTGATATTATCAAAAACGAGCCTGAACAAGGAAAAGCTATAAAGTCCTTCAATAGAAGGCGCAGATCCATTCCTATACAAGTCCCCAAGGGGTTCAGAAGGATAATTTTGGGCATCAGAAACCTCGACTCCCAAATAACCCGTGAGGAGTCCGGAAGATGAGGTGTTATAGACCCATTCGTCCCCTTCTTCAACGAGCCATTCTCCAGGTTCAATTACGGGGTCCCAATCCACGAGGGTATAATTTTCATAAGATGAAGTTTTTTCTAACACGATTCCAGTAGCAGTATCAACAACATAGGACTCGCCAGAAATCGATGCTACAATGCAATAACAAGATAGTTCATCATAGGTTCGGTATTCATAAACACCGCCGTAGTACAATAAATCGTCCATTGCCCAATCATCGAATACAAAATTATTAAGTATTTCGTTTGGAGAAACTAACGAAGAATTCAAGAATATTGCTCCTAATGCACCCCAGGATTCAACATTAGTTACTTGGATCGTCAAATTTCCCGTGCCGTAAGCACCTTCTACATAATCGTACATCCACGAATCTCCTACTGTTACATAGTAATCTGCCGCAACATTCGTCGTTAAAATGCAACAGGATAAAAACAGGCTGGAAATAAGCATCGTTAAAAGCATTAATTTTCTTTTTAAGGTTTTCATTTTTGTTCCTAAAACTACTTTTGATTATTAATAGCTAAATCGAGATCTATTATAAAGGTGACCAGATAGTGAAAATTACTATTTTGAAGATACTAAATATGACATTGTTTAACTCATTCAAAAAAAGATTTCGAGCTTACTTTGTTGAAAAATAGAGTTTAAAAATAAAAGAAAAGTAGAGAATTATAAAAATTACTTTTGGTTGAGATAATCGTTCATTTCAACAAAAGAACTGGTTCTTATCAGGGCAGACTTGAGAAATTGGAATCCAATGTCGTACGTGGACCCGTCTCCGCCTATATGAATGACATAAGGAATCTCGTTCTTGTATAATCCCTTTGATTTGAGGATCTTTTTGGTGGTTGAAATTGCGTCTGCAATGGTGGCTCCCGACTCGAATAGATGGTGCACCCATGGAACCTTCCAGGAAGTAAGATTGTCTTTAGATGTGGACACTTCCGAGCAGCTCGTGTTGTTCACGTACACGATGTTTTTTCCAGCAACGGCGTAAGCTGCCGTGGCCATCTGATTTAAAACCATGCCAGCACCGCATCCCGGGCACAATCCGTGACCCGGATGTAAGTGTTGTTGGGGCTCAAGAGCCTTTCGATCCACCTTGTAAAAGTCTACTGGTTTTTCCGCTCCAAACTTTTCAAACAGATCTTTTAACTTGTTGTTTCGTTGTTCGGTGTAATAAATTATCTCGTCTATGTTTTTTTCCAAGAATTTCGGCCTAAAAAGGTGCCTAAAACGCCCCATAGATTTCAAATACTCCACGAACTTATCCTTGTCAATGTCTAGACCGCGATAGTAACTAAAAATTGGACGACCGTCTTCAACGCGGACCGTATAAAGCGGCCAATAACCGCAATCAGTAGCCATTTTCGATATTTTTAAAGCGTCTTCAGCACCATGTCGCCAACCCCTCATACAATCGGAATAAGCTTGAATGAACGCAGAACCGTTTGATTTTAAAGCGTCCGCAACCTTCCCCATGAAATCAGCGGGATACGCAGGATTCGTGGTTGCTAAAAAAAGTTTTTTTGTACCATAAAACGCAAAGGGAGTGACCAAGTCTTGTTTTACGCCAATCTTTCCCGGTATCAATTCACCTGCAGGACCTGTAGTAGTAGAGGCATACGATGGCGTTCCACCTGATTCTTGGATTCCCGTGTTCATAAAAGCTTCATTGTCATAGTTAAAAAATAATACATTACATTTCTCCTTTCTATTAAGGATGTCTTCAAAGTTTATTGTATTTCGTTCAGGTTGATTCATTTATATCTCCACCTCGTGTATTTTATTCGCAGATTCTCGGGCACCAAGGTACATATATAATTGACCATTCATGTCCTTTACAGAATTCATCTTATCTCGAGCAACAGATAACTCATCTCTGGTTACATCTCTTCCGCCGAGTCCAACAATAAAGCATCTAAATAAAGTACCTAATGGATAGAGCGCCGTTGCAATGGAGCTTGAAAATGGCGGAAGCAGGTTGTTCAACGAGTCAGATTTTTCCAATATGATGAGTTTTTCAATGTTGAAATCCTGTACGATTTTTTGTAGTTCTTCGTAAGGGAAGGGTCTATAGGTACGGATCTTGATGAGACCAACATCTTTATTTTTTGTCATCCAACTTATAATATTTCCACACATCGAACCCATCGTAATAAAGGCAGTTCGTGAGGAATTATCGAGGTTGTAAGTTTCGATGGATTTATATTCCCTACCTGTTGCTTCCTTAAATCGCTTGAAAACATCGCTAATCATTCCAAGAACTGGTTTTTTTGCTATATCAAGGGCAAGTCTTCCTTCTGTGAAATAATCGGGAGTTACGATTCCACCCCATGTTCCAGGATTTTCGGGATCAATGGTATGTCTCTTCTTTTTAGGAGTCATTTTTTTGACCGTTTCGTCTGGAATCAATTCTAGTTGTTGCACGGAATGCGAAATGATAAACCCATCGTGAACAAACATGGTTGGAAACAAAGAATCTTCAGATATCATTACCGATAATATGGCGGCATCATAAGTCTCTTGGACATTTTCCGAAACGATGCAGTTCCATCCAAAATCTGCGAGAACAAATTCCCACGAATTCCAGATCGATAGATTTGGGGAATTAAAAGCCCTGGCCGAAATCATCATCGTTAGCGGAAGACGCCACCCAACTGGCATTGGTAACCCTTCTGCCATTAATAAATATCCTTGAGATGCTGTTGCCGTAAAGGTTCTTGCTCCAGCAGCGCACGCAGCGGTCGCATAGCTCATCGCTGCCAATTCAGACTCAACATTAACGAAAGCCGCCTTCAATCGTCCTTGATTAACCACATCAGATAATCCTTCCACCGATTGAGTTTGTGGGGTGATTGGGAAGGCGCAAATTACATCCGGATCTGTCTGCGTGACTCCCCCGGCCACGGCATAATTTCCTATCATGGCAGTCTTCGTGGGTTTTTTGATCTCCTTGAAAAATAATTTCATAGGTTCTATACTCATTTTTTTCTAACCTCCTCATGATTCAGGCACGGCGCAGGAGCCCGGACCTTGCTTCAATTCTTTACTTATCGCTTTTACAGGACACACTTCAATACAATTTTGACACGACTTGCAGTGAAATTGATCTATGCCCGCCATCTTGTATTTTCCAGCTTTCTCATCGTCTTTTACAATTACTATGGCAAAGTCTGGACATATATACCAACATTGGGCGCAATTGGTGCATTTTTCCTCGTCCCAAATAATATTCCATTCTCCCCAAGAACCCGTGTTGACCTGATCGCTTCCAACCTTAATAATATTAGTATCAGTATACCACACGCCTGCAAGATCGAGGTCTTTATATCCTGGTAGACCCAAACTAACTTGCTGCCACGGAACCTTAGTGTCTTTCGTAAAATCAATCTTTATCGACGATGGACTCTCGTAAAGGCATGTTTCTTCGAAGGCGCGCTTGATGGCCTTCACATTCTTTCCTGCCAATTCACCCTTGAAACGAGCCATTATGGCGTCAGCAAGTTCGTCCATTGTAAATATATTTGATACTCGCACCAAGGCACCAAGAATGATGGTGTTTGTTATATTTCTGCCTAAAACTTCCATCGCAATATTCGTGGCATCTATGGTCGCAATATTTAAGTTTTTTTTGCCAAGAGTCATTTCGATTTCAGTCTGATTCATCGTGGTGTTTACAATAAGCCAACCACCTTCTGCCATTCCCGCCGTTACGTCAATTTCGCTCAGAAGCGACTCATCCAAGACGGAAACGAAGTGGGGACTATATACTTGTTCGTTTGATCTAACTAAGTCGTAATTTTTACTCAAGCGAACAAAACTCATGGTAGGACTTCCCATACGCTCTGCGCCAAATTTTGGTTGACTAACACCAAATCCATCGTAGGCCTCCACGCAGAGATCGGCGGCAGTGACACCTCCTTGACCGCCTCTGGCGTGAAAGCGCAAGTTCACGCAGTTATTTTTCAGGACATCCTTCATTTGATTTGCATCTAACATTTTATATCAATATATTCCTGTTCATACTCATGATTAAATTTAATATTAAGAAATAGAGGCTAGGAATTAATTTAAGTTTTTTACTTATTTCTTGAAATATCTGAGAAAAATATCAAGAAAATTCTGAACGAAAGATAATATTAATTCAATATATTTAAAACTTTTTTAATTATTCAAGGATAAAATCAATATTCTATAATTTATATCAAAGTATTTCACATTCCCCCTATGATTATTTATGGACAATTAAAATCATCTTTTTTTTTGGTGAATTATTATAGATGAAATTAATTTCTTCAAAAAAATATCAATTGTGAAAGTTCTCTTAATAAGTTTTAACCAGGAAATTCTTTTTATATTTTTAGAAAAGATGTAAATATGCTATTTTTACTTAAAATTAGGTGATAATAAATTGGATACTAAAAATTCTAAAGATAAAAAAGTAGTCGTATTGGGATATAAAGACGAAAAAATTGATCGTTATAATCACTATAAAGACATTATTCACCATACGATGGATCCGAATTAAAGGATCAGATTGAGGATTGTTTTACGCACAGATTATTTTCGCATTAATTCGGGAATTATTGTACAAATTCTAAATTTTATTAAACAGATGATATTATATCCTTATTATTCTTAAGGTGATATTGTAGCAAATAACACAATTGAAAGGATAATGGTCGAGAAAAAACGGTGGAAACATTCAGGTAAGTGGGTCGAAATAGACTTGGATGCGTGTTCTGGTCTTGGATTATGCGTTGAAACGTGCCCCGCAGATGTATACGATTTGTTAAACGAAAAAGTATTTGCAGATAATATAGGAGAATGTATTGAATGCTTGGCGTGTCAGGATATTTGCCCAAACGATGCCATTACGCGTCATTTTGCCTGGAGCGAATAGCTTAAGAGCTCCTACTTAAAAGTATAAACTGTTTAAAATATAAAAAATTAGGGGAGAAAATCGTTAAGCAATAGTGATCTTCTTCTCATTTGAAGATATTTTCGAATATCCGTTTTGTTATAATATCGCCAAGTATAATCGCTTCTAAAATGATTTCTCAGAATGATCTATTGGTGAAATTTTCAACTTCACTATCCAATTTAATAAAATCATCTATTTTTTTAATTTCTGGAAGAGTATCTATTTACGCAACTATTTTCTTTTCGATTTGGGAAATGAGTTTAATTATTATTTTCATAATATATTTATACAGCCATTAAGACGAATTTTCAGTGATTATTATGAGATTGAATTGGTAAATCATCGATCATTTTAACGAAATCTGGAGTATATTGAGTTTTTAACAAGTTTGAATTACCTATTGCAATTAAGTTTCCATCTTTATCGAGGATCTCGCAATACATATTCACGATATTCTTCCCTTCCCTTAAGGTTTTTGTTCTAACTATGACCATCTCATCAATACTTATTTTTCCTATATAGTTTAAATGAGAATCGATGGAGATGAGAAACCCGGGATAGCCTAAGGTTGCAGTTGTCATTCCGATCGCATCGTCAATCAAGGCACCCTGCATGCCACCGTGTAATAATCCCGTAGGATTAGCCCATTCTTTTTTGAGTTTAAATTCAAGTTCTAATTCACCTCTTCGGGCCCTGAGAAGCGTGCCGTTTAAATATTTTGAAAAGGGAGGTAGTGGTCCAGGAAAATCTGCAACCCCTTGTCCCTTAAAGGAATTAAACAGGGTTAAAATTCGTTCTGATCGTTTTAAAACCTCTTGTTCGATGATATTCATTTGCTATAAAAATAAGAACACCCTTGTTAATAAAATTACGCACTCGTTTCGAATCAATTCTGAGGATTAGTCATAAGTACAAAATTTTAATTAAGCTACAGAATTTAGTCAACTTGGTAACAATGAACGATACGAACAATCAAGAATTAAAAGACTTATCGTTTATAAACGAAATAAAATCAATGGCCGTGATCGGAACTTCTCAAAAACGTGAATTCTTTTTCTTAATGAGCCATAAAGAGAATTTTAAGGGAAACATTTACGCAATTCACCCAAAATTAAATCAAATTCCCGGATTTGATAATGGTTCGGAAGGTAGGATATTTTCTTCTTTGAAAGATGTTCCAGAAGACATCGATTACGCATATATAACGGTTCCACCTTCGCAAATATTAGATGTAATGAGCGATTGTGTCAAAAAGGGAGTCAAACTAGCTAGTATTTTTACAGCAGAGTTCTCGGATTCTGGTACACATGAGGGCGAGGCGCTTGAAAAAGACTTACTTAAGAAGGCTGACAATAAAGTGAGATTATTAGGTCCAAATGGCATGGGCATGTATTATCCAAGGTTAGGAATCGCATGGAGATATAAATTTCCAACCACCATTGGAAACATTGGATTCATATCTCAATCGGGTGGTATAAGCAATTTAGTAATATATTCGTCCATAAATTTAGGAATTGCTTTTTCCAAGGTATTTTCTTTCGGAAACGGGGCTGATGTCGATTTTGTCGATCTTTTAAACTATCTTGAAAACGACAATGAGACGGAGATCATAACATGCTATCTGGAAGGAATAAAACCCGAACGAGGAGAAGCGTTAAAACGCGTTCTAACAAGCTTGAAAAAACCGCTTATCGTTGTTAAAGGAGGTAGGACAAAGGCGGGTTCGAAAGCAGCACAAACTCATACGGCAGCAATTTCAGGAAGTGAGAAAGTTTGGGACGCACTATTCGATCAATATAACATAATTAGAGTGGACACCATCGAACAATTATTGCACGCTGCCAAGCTCATGGACTTTTATGGCCTTTTTAATGTGAAAAACGTTGCGCTTTTTAGCATTAGTGGTGGCTATGGTGTAGTCCTCGCAGACTTGCTCGAAAAATACGGTTTAAAGGTCCCACAATTTAGCCCAAATATACAACAGAAACTTAAAGAAAAGTTTTTTACTCTTGGAACAAGCTCGAGAAATCCCTTGGACGTTTCAACTCAAGTGTTTGCAACCGAGAGTATGAGAGACATATTGGATATCGCCTTATCTGACGATAAAATCGATGCATTAATCATGGACTTGCCAAGCTGGTATTTAAATCAAGACTACCACATCAGGAAGAATTCTGGATTCGAGAAAGGAATTTTAGAAGCCTTTACATCCTTGAAACAGCTCAATAAGGTTGTGGTCGTGATAATTCAGACCGCAAATTGCCTGGAAGATAAGACTCGAGCGGTTAAATTTTTAACGGAGCAAGGGATTCCCGTGTTTGAAAATCCGCTAGAATTCGTTGAATTACTTTCGAAGATTTCTAAATATACACAAAAAAAAAATGCTCGTTCTGCAATTTAAATGAGTTTATTTTATCATTTACATACAATTAAATAAAAAAATGTTTTATTTCATGTTCTATCATAAATAATTAGGGGACGGATTGCTTTTAAAAAGCGTTCAGACTAGGGAAGATGCCGAACCAGCTGCATCTCTCTTGAAGGTAGTTTTTAACGAAGAACCAAGCGTTGTTCGTTTGTACAAGAGCCTATATTATCACTATCAACTAGCGAATCACGACTATTTCTTATTCATTAAGGACGAGAGCAGAAAATAGTCGTGTCTACTATTGAGAAAATACGGAACGAAGAAAAAAATGAAAGATGCAAAGAAAAATTTGGACTTGGGGCACGAGAGATGCAAGATGATTGAAGATTCGCCCAAGTCATTTATCGTTGCATTTAAAGGGCTTTCTTACGTAGGAGGCATTGAGCTGGGATGCGCTTAAAATAGGACTAATCGAGGAGGTCGTCCCGAACGAAATATTTCTGGAAAGAGCCATCGAGCTCGCAAGAGCTATTGCTAAAGGTTGTCCAACTTCCACGGCATTGAGTAAAAAAGCGATGAACGAGGGAATAGCATTAACTCTTAACGAGGCGTTAGAAAAAGAAAAATTCTACTTTATAGAAAACATACTCACATTAGAATGGAACTAAGGCTTTTTGCTTTTATTGAAAAGAGAGATACAAATTTCAAGCAATTAGGATGTGAATAAGAAGATTGAGCAATTATTAAATGCGACGCAATTGCTTAAACCTCGTTATTAATTGGAATTTACTTTCTTATTTGTTAATTTTTTCTTTCCTTGAAGACTTTAAATAAGTTAATTTTTTAACCAAGGACAATTTATTTTAGAACATGAATGAAATCAGGATCGATAGTTGGAACCAATTAAACGACGAGTTGTTCAAGGGATGGTGGACACCAAAGATAAGACGATTTCGGGCCCCTCTTGCGTATCGAGGGGTATCAAACAGTACCTATTGCTTGGAAACTTCGCTCATGAGATTAGGAGGAAAATACGCGAAAATCGAACCACACTTGCTCAGGAACTTTAAAAAATACGCTGGAAAGGAGATCGCAAGATATTCTCGGCAGGATGTCTCGAAATTTAACTCTATATGGCATTGGTTGATAGTTGGACAGCATCACGGCCTTCCAACGAGGTTGCTTGACTGGACTTATTCCCCGCTCGTTGCGTTATACTTTGCTACGAGCAATTTAGAGAAAACGAATAAAGACGGCGCCATATGGGTTGTAAATTTCATCGAATGCAGCAAGTACCTACCCGAAAAAGTAATGAAACCGTTATTCAATAGCGATTCTAGAGTACACTCGATTGAGCTGCTCGAAGAGACATTCTCGGGAACCCTCAAAGCGTTAAAAAACCTTGAAACAGCCAGCGATGAAGAATACGCCATATTTCTTGAACCCCCATCGATAGACGATAGAGTGGTCAATCAATTCGCCATGTTTTCTTTCATGTCGAATCCCAAAACTTGCATGGACGATTGGCTACAAAAATATCCTGAAGAGCGGCTCTGGCGAAAAATAATCGTTCCTTCAGAACTCAAGGTCGAAATTCGTGATAAACTTTCTCAATCAAACATCAACGAAAGAACCATGTTTCCCGGACTTGACGGAATATGTCGCTGGTTATGCCATTATTACGCACCTGGAAAATGAGGTATAAATAATTTATGAACGCGTTTCAAATAGCAACTGTCCGACCTCCAACGGAGAACTTTAGCTTAGCCATTAACACCCATTCCTATTGCCCGTGGGGAAAGTGTGCTTTTTGCCCTGGTCATTTATTCGAAGAGGAGCTTCAATTTAAAAGAAGAACGCTTGAAGAGGTTATTAACGATATAAATAATGCTCGGGACTTAAATCATGAGTTATTAAACGAAGGTCCCGTGAATCAAGCTTCGATGTTTAAAGTAATTTCGAAATATCAAAACTTAAACGAATGCGTGTTGCATTTAGCATACTGGCATTTATACACGAATGCAACGACCGCATTTTTGGGGGGAGCGAATCCCCTTTTATATAAAAAAGAATTTCTAACAGGAGTTCTTTCGTACCTTAAAGCAACATTTCCGTCAATAAAGAGAATAACGAGTTACGGAAGGACGCGTACAGCTTCCAAGAAAAAAAATGCTTATTTTAAAGCACTTCACGAAGAAGGTTTAGATCGGATACATGTGGGTTTGGAATCGGGTTCGGATAAAGTGTTGGAATTTATCAACAAGGGGGTTACAAGCGAGCAACACATCTTAGGCGGCTCCAACATCAAACAAGGTGGCATTTCCTTGTGTTCCTATGTAATGCCAGGATTAGGAGGTAAAAAATGGAGCGAGGAACATGCCTTAGAAACTGCTCGAGTAATCAACGAGCTTGAACCAGATTTCGTTAGGCTAAGAACGCTTGAGATTTTTCCCAAAACACCCCTGCATCAAAAGCTCTGGTCAGGTGAATTCGAGGAATTAAAGGAAGAGGAAGTTGTCAAGGAAGAGCGCTTGCTCGTAGAAAACATCGAATGTGAAACTACGATCACAAGCGATTCAGCCGCAAACCTTTTAACAGATATATGGGGCGATTTACCCCGCGATAAGAATAAAATATTACGGGTCATTGATAACTATTTAGATTTAGATTCCAAGCAAAAGATCGAGTTTAGCTTGAAAAGGAGAGGCGAAGCATTTAGCAGCCAATATGGAGGATTATCCAGCGATATTATAGAGAAGATCGAAAAATTAAAGGAATTTTCTTCAAATAACGACGATTATTACGCTGAGATGGCACATTTAATTAGATTTATTCGCGCGAAACTCATCCCATAAAAACTTTGATTTTATAAAATATCTTTAATTACTTATCACTTTTTTATCCTATTTAAAAATATATTAAAGGTTATTATTAGAACCAATTTTTTAAGAAAAAAATTTCCAAAATTATTCCATGAGCTTGAAAAAGCCAAAGCTTAATAGGTTGTAATCATTAAATATACATAATTCTTATAGAATTAACCTTGTTTATTCTAGAATTACAAGTAAATTGGTTTTAAAATTGGTAAATGGAACAGTAAAATGGTTTAACAACCGTAAAGGTTACGGATTTATTAATTCCGAAGATGGAAATGATGTGTTCGTTCATTTTTCTGCGATCAACGCAGATGAAGGCGAATTTAAGTCGTTAAATGAAAACGATAAGGTCGAATTTGAGGTTGTTGATGGTGATAAAGGACCACAAGCAAATAATGTGGTTGTTATTGAACGAGCTCCTCGACAATTCCGACAAAGATAATTGATAAGCGAACGAATAAATCGATTAATAAATTAAAAGCTAAAAATTAAAGTAAATAAGAATTCAGTAAAATCTTTACGGGATTGTTATTGAACTTTACTTCTTTTTTATCCTATCTTTCTTTTCTTAATTAATATTATTTTAGGATTTATCAAATTTAGTTTTCTGAGCTATTTTTAATTCCTTGGAAAACCGCATGAAGCCTCTGACTAATTTCATCGTTGAGTAACCCTTGATAATTTCTCCATTTTTCCTGCAAGAAGGTATCGCAAAGGGTAAGACTGCCCTGCAACTCTTTTCTATATTATTCATCACATTTTTTTTTAGCAATTCCATTTCAAGATCGAAGTCTTCTTTTTTCTTCCAAGATTCGAGAAGACTAGTTCTGCGATTCAAATTTGTATCAATCATTCCAGGAAAAAAGATATTAATCTTAATGTCTTGCTTATTTTGCTTGAACTCTCTTGCTAAACATCTCGAGAAAGCGAGAACGCCAGCTTTTGATGCGGAATAGATGGTCATGTTTTCTTGTGGTTTTTCAGCTCCAGCCCCAGCCAACGTGATTATTCTCCCATAACCCTGTTCTTTCATATAAGGAAGGACGGCGGCGATTGAATCAATAGTACCTATTAAATTTGTTCCAATTACATCTTTTGCGTTAGCATCGACCTGTTCAAAAGGAATATATTCAAAGGGACCATATGTATGGTTGATACCAGCATTTGCCACGAGCACGCGTACTGATCCAAACGCATTTATTGTTTTTTTCACGAAAGAATTTATGGATGATGGATCCTTTACATCACAAGCGCTCCCAATAATATTTTGACTTCCATATAGTTCTAATTCTTTGAGTGTCTTCTCAACATTCGCCTCGTTTCGAGAAAAAATAGCAATCTTGCATCCTTCTTTCAAAAAGATTTTAGCTATTTGTTTTCCAATTCCACTAGTGGATCCAGTAATAATTGCAGTCTCATTTTTCATACTCATAAAATTTTCACTATCATGTTTGTTATTGTAGCTAGGTGAATAAAAAACCTTTAGAAGTAATAAGAATTTGTAGTATAAATAATAAATAGATTGAAGATTTCGAGAGAGGATATAGTACGGAAATAAAGAGTATATGGATCTGTGGTGTAGGGGGCGTAGGGGGACATTTTGGAGGACGAATCGCTCATTGCATTACAGAATATTATAAGAATAAGTACGAGGTTTATTTCCTAGCCCGAGGTGCCCATTTGGATGAGATTCAGAAAAATGGCCTTCAGCTCCACACTAACAACGGGAAAAAGCTCATTTGTCATCCTAATCTTGCTTCGAATTCCGTCAAGGAGTTTCCTTCTCCAGATTTATGTTTCATATGTGTGAAGAATTACGATTTGAAAGATCTCTTGTTGTTTATCCGTCCAAAATTAAAGAATGAAACAATTATTGTTCCTTTAATGAACGGCGTGGACATTTACGAAAGAATTAGAAAAGAAATAAAGAATTGCGTATTATTACCCACTTGCGTATATGTGGGTTCCCACATTGAACGGCCAGGAGTTGTTATCCAAACGGGAAAGGAAGGTTTTATTTTTTGTGGACCTGATCCATCTCATCTTGACTTTAAACCCCATATCATGCTTGGTTTTTTTAAAGACATGAATATCGACATAAAATGGATGAAAAACCCTTACCCTGCAATATGGGAAAAATATCTCCTCGTAGCGTCTTTTGCATTGGTATGTACCCATGTGGGACAAAATTTTGGAGGAGTATTAGGAGATCCGGAACATATTCGCATACTAAAAGGCATCATGAAAGAGATAATTTCAATAGCAAATAAAAAAGGAATTTCTCTCCCAGAAGGCGTTATAGACAAAACAATTGATATATGCAGGGCTGTCCCAGATATAAAACCTTCCTATATGAGAGATGTTGAAAAAGGAACGAAAAACGAAGGAGATTTATTTGGAGGTGCCATAATCAAAATGGGTGAAGAAGTTGGCGTCCCAACACCATTAACACGGTCTATTTATACAATAATGAGAGGAAAATAACCTATCATGCCAAGTTCAATATTTTCGCACCAAGCGCCTTGTCTCCCCTTGAAAATAAAATATCCTAATAAATTTGATGGTACGGCACTTTGTTTGGCAAGTGTTATTCCTGATATATTTTTACTAGTAAATTACATACTTGGAGTGGATCTCCGCTTGATATCTCATAGTTTGATTGGACAATTGATATTGACGGTGCCTTTTACCATTTTAGCAACCGTGCTTTTTTGTAAGTATATAGGACCACTTTGTGCCCGCATTGCAAACGGAAAATGGTTTATACTAAAACCATTAAAATACTTTGGCGTAAATGATTGGAATTTATTGAAAAACAAGCAATTTAATCGGAGATTCTTTATTGTCGCTTCGTATTCAGCTCTGATAGGGGGGATAACTCATTTATTACTGGATTGGCCTTCGCATGCTCAGGTCGAGATATTGTATCCTTGGTTTGTGTGGACAAATCCAAACTTCCTGTTGGTCTCTATAACGGATTTTAGCACGATTCCGAAGGGTTCTGTAGATAGATTCTCGGGTTTAACGGTTTACTGGCTTTTATGGACGATTGAATCGTTCGTTGGATTATTCATCTCCTTGTATTTTCTGAGATACATTAAAAATCGGGAATTAATCAAAAAATGGTACGGTTTTTCAGAATATAAATAATGAAATTTTTTCGCATTGAGGCTTCAGAGAATACTTTTCATTTATTTAAATAAAATACTTAAACTAATAGCACATAAATTGAAGTATTATTGAAAGAGGATATAATTGTGGAATTTAAAATATTATACGAAGGAAAGGGAGAAATATTTTGTAAAAACACGCCATCCGAAATGAGAAAATGGACTAAAAACAATAAAGAACGAACTTTAAAAGACAAACGAATGAATATTAAAGAAGCCGTGAGAAAGTTCGTAAAGCATGGAGATTATGTTGCAATTGGAGGTTTTGGACATGTGAGAATTCCAATGGTCGCAATATTCGAAATCGTCCGACAAAAAAAAAGGGATTTATGCGTTGCTGGGCATACTGCCGTTCAGGATATTGACGTTCTTATGGCAGGAGGGTGTGTTAAAGCCGTTGATATAGCATATGTAGTTGGGTTCGAGCTCAGAGGGCTTTCAAGCGTTCAAAGGCGCCTTTTTGAGAGCGGACAAGTTAAATTTTGCGAATATACTAACGGTGCTTTAGCATATCGCTTGCGAGCGGGGGCCCAAGGTGTCCCGTTCATTCCCGTTAAAGTTATGTTAGGAACCGACACATTAAAGTATTCCCCCGGAAAAGTAATCGAGTGCCCATTTACGGGCGAAAAAGTCTTATTGCTTCCATCCTTAAATCCAGATGTTCTCATCATGCACGCTCATAGGGCAGATAAGTATGGGAATGTGCAGATTGATGGAACAATCGTAAAAGACGACCTTCAGGCGAGAGCATCCAAGCGAGTTGTAGTAACCGTTGAAGAAATCATCGAAGAAGAAATAATAAGGAAGGAGCCAGGAAGGACCATTATTCCTTTTTATATGGTCGATGCCGTTGTGGAACAACCATGGGGTTCTCACCCAGGAAACATGCCTTACAAATATTATTTCGACCATGATTGGACGGAAGCTTGGTTAGCAGCGGGAAGAGCTGAAGATCCCACCATTTTAAAAGCATTCATGGAAGAATGGATCTATGGACTGGAAAATTTCGATCAATACCTCGCTAAATTAGGTCGAGATAGGTTAGAAAAGCTAAAAAAAGCAGAGGTACGAAAATAAAACAAAAATGATTTCTATTTTAAGGAGTTAAGCAATGTTAAACAATAATATAAATGAAGGCTACACACTTAAGGAATTGATGGCTTGTGTCGCCTCAAGACAACTCAAGAACGGTAAATCGGTTGCTGTTGGTACAGGAATTCCCTTAGTTTCTGCCATGCTCGCTCAACAAACTCACGCACCAGATTTAGTAATCTTTTTTGAAGCCGGAAGTGTGGCACCACAATTAGTTTCACTTCCTATTTCTGTAGGAGATTCTCGCACGCTTCACAAGGCAATGTTCGCAACAAGTTTAGTAGACATAATGGATTCCATGCGAAGAGGATTCATTGATTACGCATTTTTATCTGCGGCACAAATCGACAAGTACGGAAACCTCAATTCAACAATGATAGGAAGCGATTATATCAAGCCTAAAGTAAGACTTCCTGGTTCTGGGGGAGCAAACGATTTTGCCTCGCTGGCTTGGGAGATCATTATTATAATGGATAGACATAGTCCAGAAAGATTCGTCGAAAAAGTAGATTTTATTACATCCCCTGGTTATCTTAATGGTCCAGGTGCCAGAGAAAGCGCAGGTTTATCGGAAAACACGGGACCATCGAGAGTTGTTACTGATTTAGGTTTGTTCGATTTTCATCCAAAGTCAAAACGAATGAGGCTTATAGCAACACACCCAGGAGTAACGATAGAAGAGGTTGTCAACGCCACGGATTTTGAATTGATTATTGCTGATCAAGTATCTAAATCCCTACCCCCAACAAAGGAGGAATTGCACATTCTTCACAATGTAATCGATACAGAAGGGAGAATATTTAATAATTAATTTTTAATTTTTATTATTCGAAATTGAATTTCATCTTTTTTCTTGTTAAATTGATGTAGTATACAAATTTAAATGAAAAATTTTTCAAATTATTAAAATAAAAATTATAAATCACTCATATCCTAAAATAAATTATATACTAAACCCAAGTGAGAATAGTTAAGGTAGAAAAAGATTCTTTTTTACTCTCCTAAGCAAAATTTTATCGGGAAAATTTCAAAGAAAAAATTAATTAAGTACGTACAATTTCTTTCTTTTAACTTATATATAATAATTACTAAAAAGTAAGGAAATAAAAATGAGCTATGATAAAGCGGGAAATTTTATAGAGAAACTCAACGAAACCTTTTCTGGATTCGTAGGTCAAGTTTTTGGCGATTCTGGTAAGGATTTTATCGAAGAAACCTCTAAAAAGATTAAAGAGTTTTCGTCCGTATCGATAAAAAAATTCATGGAATTTACTGATGGCGTTTTAGAAAAACTTAACCTTCAAAACAACGAGCAAGTCATGAAAGCAAGAGATTCAGTAGAAGACATGCTTAAACAAGCAGGCCTCTTAGAACAAGAGGACGAAGAAGATTTCTAGTTTTATAATTTTCTTTTATTTTTTAATTTCAATGAATTTAAAACCTTGATGGTTTAATTAAAGATTTTAAATAAGTGTAAGAAAATAGAAAGGAATGGTAAATTTACAAGGCGTTATTCTTCTTAAGGAACGATTTTACTTGATCTGGAGTTGAGTTAAATAATTCTGCTATAACCATAAAGCAGATCGATTGATCCATGCCCATGCTTGAATAATCTTTGTATAACGAGATCCATGTTTCGTGCTTGGCGTATTCTTGAGGATGATTTTCTTGGATATGGTGCCAATAAGGTCTACTCAACATTTCACCACAATATGGACATTCGCGGGCTTCTTCAGACACGATTCGTTTCACTTCTTTTTGTAATGCAAAATAATGTTAAAATTGTTGTATATATCATTTCTATAACGTTCTTTATTTAAAAATTTAGTTTTTTTAAAGTAATTATTTTTTATCTCTGGCTAATTTACCCATACATTTCGAATATTATTTGACAATTTTGATTTAAAAAATATTTAGATGATAAGTAAAACGATTAGAAGTATCTTTTAACTTTCTCTAAATCTAAAATAATCAATATTAATTCTACTGATTTCTTTTAAAAATTTAAACCATTTGATTGATTGAACTGAATGAGAAGAACTAAAAAAATAAATAAGTTAAATTAGTTGATCATACATATAACACAATAATTGGACATAGAGATATTGAAAGAACTGTACGAAATTGGATTTGTATTCCGTGGGTTCGTCATCGTCCACCATAGTTTTAAGAAATTGCCCAAATTGTCGGGTAAAGAATATCAGGACAAAAAAGACCTTAGAGGGGCGTTTGTATCCGCGATTAGCTCTTTTGTAGAATCTGCGTTTAATAACACATCGTTAGAATATTTAGAATCAGGAGATGTTCTATTCGTGTTTAAAATGGCAAAAATACAATCCTCAGATAACTATGAAAAGGAACCCATTATTTTATACGGTCTTATCGAGAAAAAAAAAAAGTCCGACAAGCTAGTTAAAAAATTCCTTGAAAAAATAGAACCACTCATGCTTTTGTTCATCCAAAAATATTCAAACAAGGATTTTTGCGAGTTAAACCAATTTGAATTGTTTAAGAAAAATATTATTGCCTATTTTAAGACCACAACATAGATTTTTTAATTATGAGAAATAAGCACTTTTATTGGTCGTTCAAGGACCACCCTCTTGGAGAACCGCGTGAATATTTTATAACACCATTTTCTTTCAGGGAATTAATTTTCTGTTCGATTTTATCTTTATCATGTCCTTTTTTTGCTATTGCCTCGATAAAATCGATTTTTGAAGGGATTATTTTTAATTGATTTAAATAATCAAGAATATCGTTCTTCAAATTATCGTTAATTAAATTGTTTTTTGATTCATTATATAGTACTTTACGGGATTTGCTAATTAAAGGGGGTTCTTGATAAACCAGATCCTCATTTACATTCTCATTATTGCTTATCTCACCGATTGACTCGATATCGTGAACAATATCCTTTTTATCCTCCTTTTCCTCCTTTTTTTCATATACAGGAAGATCAATCGTTTTGAATCTCAACAAATTCTCGAATTTTAATGCTTTTATTTCTTCATCTATTTCTTGAATTGAATATCCTATTTTAATTAATCGTTGTTTCACCAGATCTAAGAGAGGGGTCTCCTTTAATTCGTTCAAAATGGCAATAATGTGATCTCTGATATTTGTTGCTATAACTAAAGGAGGATTTTTATTGTCTATTGATTTTTTTTTTAAATGTATGTGAGGTTTTTTTCTTTCAGGGATGTTCAAAAAGGGCTTTTTTCCCACTTCAAAATCGTATACATTTCTTAAAGTACGATCGTATCCACCAAAAACAATATGTTTTTTCCCATCTTTAGAGTCAGTATAGGATGTTATTGTTTTTATTGATGATTTCATTTTTGATTTCCATTTTAAAGAGAAGTCGTGAGAGTCTAATTTAAAATTTTCAAAAACCCTCAATGACCCGTCTGCGCATCCTATAAGAAGCTCCCGAGAGTTATCACCGTCAATATCTTCTATTAAAGCTGATATAGGGCGACTATTTCGGATAGGAATGTACCTTAATTTCTTACCATCTCCATTCAATATCTTTACATGAGAATCATCTGTACAGGTTATTATCTCGTTATATCCGTCATTACTTACATCCCCTACCTTTATCTCATTAATTTGAGAGAATAATTTTGCTTGCCAAACAATGTTGGGAACAGCATCTTCAATGCGTACGAATTGAAGCAATCCTTTCTTCGTTCCAACAAGTAATCCAAATACTTGGTTTTTTTCTTCCGTTAATTTTAAGAACCCTGCGCATACGCTTGTTACCCAAGAATTGTAATACAAAACTATATCGGGAACTTCAGAAGATAAATTTTTAAAAATCTTTAATGTTTTATCTTCACAACCGATTACAAGGGAAATATCTCCATCAGAATATAAGTTTCCTGCTGTACAACAAATTATTTTAGCACTAGATTTATAATGTTTTAATCCAAATAGCTTTCGGTTTGGTTTATCAATTTTTAACACTACGAAACTTCCATCGCCAGAACCCACGAGAATCTCTTCGCAACCATCCGCCGTGATGTCTATAGGATGGCTACAACGACACCACCCATCAAATGAAATATCATCTAGAATGTTTACATCAAGATCCATCAAGTAGAAATACTTATCGTGTCCTCCAAAACACAAATAAATATCCTCTTCACATTTAACGGCACAACAGGTTAAAACAGCTTCAGGACATTCAAAAATCCACTCCTGATGAAATCTCTTCTTGATTGTCATGTACTTATAATCAATCCGTGCTTATACGATATACTAATTTATTTAAACCTTAATCTAATAAGAACTCAACGGGTATTTAATTATTTGTGGATAGATATAAAAAAATAATAAAAAAAAAGGGATTAATAACTTAATTGAGCTTCGCTTGGGCTATAGTCTCCCGAACCAGTGATCTCGTAGGTGATTTCAATTCTTTCTTCTTCTTCAAGCGTGTCAATAGACCATTTTAAAGTATCTTCACCAACCTCGTCAGTAATTTCGGGTTGCATGCTATAATTTCCGTATTCGAAATTATCGGGTACTTTATCTAACAAGACCAAGTCGTTGAGAGCCATATTGCCAATATTCTCAATTGTTAAGATAATCTTGTATTGACCAAGACTGCCAATAGCTTCGATTTCTTTTCCAACTCTCAAGCGTCTTCTGATGTGCAACGCTTCTATGACCGGTACTTCAGGTCTATACTCTAGTTCATTGCTTAAAGGATAAGTGTTCGCAAGACAAATAATTTCTGATTCAAACCTCGCGTCTTTAGAAGGCTTGACGCAGTGAATAGGATAAATCGCTTCGAGCGTCGATTCGGGTTCGAACATGCCCGTACTACTATTTTTCAAGTCTTTAAGAACAATACTAAGTATTCCTCCTTCAAAACTCACGGCGCTTGAATCTAATTCGACTTCTCCGTCGTCAAGGAATAGTTTAATTTCGTCCGAAGAAGGAGGTTGATATTCTTCAGTAAAGAACTGTTGTTGTACCGTAACTTCATCTAATGGTGCAGATCCGTTGTTTAAAATTTTAACAGATGAATAAACATCCTTTTCCTTGAAGGTGGGCACTTGGATTAAATTTTCCAGTCCTTCTCGTTTCATGCCAGGTTCGATTTCTTTCAAGCTATAGATAACATCGCTTGTGATGCTCGCTATTGCCAATTCAACATCCGTAATGGCTACCGTACCGTTCACGATAGTCATAAAATTCGGCATGACGCGAAACTCGAGTTTCTTTCTGAACTGTGGATAATCTTCCGATTCTATCATCCAAGGTTTGGAATGAAATTGAGCACCCGCAGGCAATCTTGGTACATCACCTGGATCGATATCAACCAACTTATTTGAATTATCATCGGGAGAGTACACATCTGCGTTGAAGAGTTCTACGATGAATTCGGAACTATTTTCGAAGACTAATTTGCAATCCCACACTTCTGGTTCTTCGTCTCGTTCAATTATATCGACATAGAACTTGTTTCGAGTGTAAGCGTCGAATTTATCAATGTCTAATCCTCCAGAGAACGAAGAAGATGCTTGGAAGGAAACTTCGATAGGTCCCGTTTTTACCGCTTGAATCGATGAAACTTGGATCGTTGCCGTAAAAGTTAAGAGTTCAGTTGTTTTGGGATCTATTTTATCGATGTTCCAAATTAACTCGTCTCCCGAAACTTCTGCTCTACCAACGCTAGTATCTTTAATCGTAACGTTCGAATATTCGGAAAGGATGGTTTTTACAACCTTGACATTAGCAATTGGTTTTTCAAACTGGCTCCTCATGGCAATGACAAAGGTAACGGTGTTTTCTTTATCAATCGAAATACCGTATGACTCTAAGGAATACTCTCCAGCGACTCCACCATCATAAAGGTCCTCATCTTCATCTTCATCCTTATCCTCGTCCATATCAGTTGAGGAACTCGATTCGATGGTTTCTGTTGCGCTCTTTTTGCTTTCTAGAGTGAGCAAGTGTGATTCGATGTCCTTGATATTTAAGATGTTATCAGCATCAGGAAGAGTATTTACATATTCTTTAACGAGTAATAAGTTTTTAGCTTCTCCTGCGATTTTAAAATCGCGAGAGTCAACATTATTATCGTCGTCCGTGCCTAATTCTCGAATCTGAATCTGGTCGGATTTTAGATTAGTTTCTCCGATATTTTTCAATGTAATATCGATATCCCATATCCTATCTACTTTACTTGGATTCTCAACATTTAATTTTCCCGCAAATCCAATTGACTCGATATTAGCCTCGTGATCTTGCTTGACCTTTACATCCTCTATAATTTTAACGAGTGCTAATTTACCTCGGCGATTTCCGTCCTTTAGGAGTATTTTTCCTTCCAGCTCTCCCGTATCCTCGTCGTAAGTCTCGATAAATGGAGTTGATGTGTCTTTATCAATAAGTTCGACGTAGCCCTCGTCCATATCGATACTTTTCATGCCTTCCGCTTCCAAAGCTTCATCTTGGTCTTCTGCGTCCCAACCCATTGTCCTGGACGAAGTTGAAGAAGAAGGTTTAATATCCTCACTTTTCTTTTTTCTCGCCATAGTTAATTACTCTTGTTTTTTTTATTGTATATAACTCCGTTATTGAGTTAATTAAAATTTAATCAATATACCTATAAAATACTTTTTTTTTATAGTTTATAGAGTTTATATTTAATTAAGTTACATATAAACATTTACTTTTTAGGGATTAGAACTAACAACATGTCGTTTACATTACAACCAGTCAAGCCCGTAATAATGTCGGTACCAAGCTGTCTAAAGCAAAGATTTGAATTATTGTTCTTTAAATATTCAAAAAGTTTCAAATCAAACTTTAGAGCATCTTTGACAACTTGATTGTCTATCAAGGCTCCCATTGCATTGCTATTGCCATCCAAACCGTCAAAATTGATTGCCATTACGAGAAAGTCACTTTTTATTTCCTGTTCTAACGCGTATTCGAGAAAAGAAAGAAGCATTTCTTGATTTCGTCCTCCAATACCATCACCCTTGACGGTTACGGTAAGTTCACCCGATCCAATTAACGCCAGGCTTTCAGACCACAACTGAGGAAAATTTCTCGCTTTTCCAAGCATTATATCAAGCAATAAACGCCCATACTTCCTTGCTTCTCCCGAAACTTGATCTGAAAAATATACTGTTTTAAATCCATTTATATTTAAATATCTAGCGATCTCAACTACAGCATCTTTCACGCTACCAATTAAATAATTATGAATATTATTGCTAAGTTCCATTTTTTCAAAATTTGACCTTTGTAAAATCTTTAGAATCTTTTTAGGGATTTTCTTGGCAAGATCGTATTTTTCAAGAACATTTAACGCATCTTCGGGAGAATTTTGGTTTGGAATTGTAGGGCCCGAAGCTATTACTTGTAGATCGTCTCCCAAGACATCGGAAATAATCAGAGATATCATTGTAGCCTTGCTGGATCTTGAAAGTATTTGTGCAAGCTTCCCACCCTTGACTTTCGATAAGAATTTTCTCACGATATTGATTTCCTGTATGGAAGCTCCCGATGCTAATAATAACGAGTTAATTTGTCTTAACGATTCTATAGTTATTCCCTTTCTTGGAAGAACAAGTAATGAAGAGCCTCCTCCCGAAAACAAGCAGATCACAAGATCTTGGTCGGAGCTATTACGGAGGATATTCACCATTTGACTGGTTGCTTTCACTGTACTTTCGTCTGGGAGGGGATGAGACATCTCATTGACAGTTACTTTTATTGAGGAAAGATTTAATTGAATCTGAGAACCCTTTGGCACATTAATTACGCCGTTGAAGGCATTAATACCCACATCTAAAAGTCTTTTTTCCAAAGCGACAAGCATGCCAAGAATCGCTTTACCGGCACCGATTACATGAACCTTTTGAAATTGATTTAAATCAAACGAATCACCGTTTACTTCTAATCTAGTTCCTCTGAAATATAAATTGTCGTTAATGAGTTTCTCGGGATTTATTGCAGATAAGCCTAACTCAAGAGCGTTCAAGGCCAGATTTCTTAATTTTGATAGGTTAGCATTCAAGGTTCTTGGTTCTAATCGCCATCTCTCTAAAAAATGCATGGTGTTTCACATTCTCATCTTAATTAGCATCTTATAATAATCGCATAATAGATTTTTTTTTTTGTTTAAATTAATTAAAAGAATAATATTGTTATTGTTTTCGATCAAGAATATGATTTATAAATATTCGATTCTGATCGTTTCCTTATTTCACTAGGTGAATTAATTAGTAGAAAAGACGATTTTTGATCCTTATCGGATGTTAATCTTGAGATAATTGTATAAATAAAGTTAATATTTTCTTCACTATTTTTCTACACAATATATATTCATAAACTTGCAAGTAATTACAATCGTCATTGATGAAAACATGAGTGAAATTTACGATGTAGCCGTTATTGGCGCAGGTCCTGGAGGATATCACTCCGCAATTAGGGCCGCTCAATACGGTGCTAAAGTTGCGTTAATTGAGAAAGCCAAGCTAGGTGGAACATGTCTTAATTGGGGGTGCATTCCAACCAAGGCGTTATACGCCTCGGCGCACTTGATCGAGCAGATTAAAGAAGCGGGAGAATTTGGAGTGGAGGTTTCATCGTTCACGCCTAACTTCGCGAAGGCAGTGGAACGCAAGAACAAGGTGGTAAAGGAATTAGTAGAAGGTATCGATGGTTTGCAAAAAGCATGGAAAAACGATGTGTTTTTTGGTAGCGGAAAGATTGTTGGAGGCCGTTTCCCCGATGGATACGAAATTTCCGTTCAAGGACAAGACAATACCACGATAAAGGCGAAAACGATCCTAATCGCCACGGGTTCTTCTCCTGCGTTGATCCCTGCGTTTAATATCGACCACGAAAGAATATTGACGAGCGATGACATACTCAGCCCTGATTTTAAGATCGTTCCAAATAAAATCTTGATTGTTGGGGCAGGCGTTATTGGATGTGAATTTGCAAACATTTTTGCAACCTTCGGAAGTCAAGTCGAATTACTAGAGTTTTTACCTACTCCGATAGCCACCGAAGAACCAATGATCATTAAAGAACTCCAAAAAAAGCTCGAATCCAAGGGTATCAAGATTCACGTTTCTCAAGCAGTATTATCGGTTGAAAATACGGGCTCTGGCGTTAAAGCCACCACTTGCTCTGCTGATGTACCTCGGGACAAGCAAAACGACCCTTCTACGGAAAAGTTCGTTTATGATGCTGACTTATGCTTAGTATCTATCGGAAGAGGTCGAGAATCTGCAAACATCGGCTTGGAGGGACTCGGTATCGAAACCGATAGGGGAGCCATCAAAATCGACACGAAGACTTGTGAAACTTCTGCCAAGGGAATATACGCAATTGGAGACGTGGCAGCTTCGGGTGCTCCGATGTTAGCTCACGTGGCAAGCTATATGGGAGATGTTGCCGTTGCAAACGCCCTTTCGAGCTTAGGAGGATTTCCTGCCAAGCCCATGACAACTAATTACGATGTTGTACCCGCAACGATCTTTACTTCTCCAAACATCGGTTCGGTTGGTCTCAGAAGAAAAACCGCTAAGGACAAAGGTATCGATGTTCTAATGGGACAATTTCCATACCAATCTCTCGGAAAAGCCAAGTGCATGGGGGAAGAAGAAGGTTTTATCATGATTTTAGCGGATAAGCAGACGCATAAGATCGTTGGTGCCTCGTGCATCGGCGCCGAAGCTCCAGAGCTCATCTCCGAAGTAGCTCTGGCAATGGAATACGGACTCACTGTACACGACATTGGTGAAACTATCCACTCTCACCCTACTATCAGCGAGATGGTCTTGGAAGGAGCAGAAGCGGTCGTGGGAAAAGCAGTCCACAAGAAGGGAAGGCCAATCCACCATTAATTCTATTTTTTCTTTCTTTTTAATTTTTCTCATTTGACCTTATAATTTTTGTTTTAAAGAGATAATTATCTTAGTTTTTGTCTGAATAAACCAAGTTATTTCAATTTTAAAACATTAGGAATATTTTTTTAAATTGCTCTAAATAGTTTGTCTTTATGAATGTCAATCCTAGTGAAAGAGACTGCTATGGAGACGATTTTCAGGAAAAATCGAAATATAAAAAGGGTAAGTTACCTCAACACGATTTAAATTGGCCCAATAAGCCCAAGCAATATAAGGATTACGAGAATGCGCTCTTTCGAGTGGTGCTTCCTAAATTGGAGTTTAATACGGGTATCGAATTTTGGAAAACGCTTTTGAATCGCCACTCTACGAGATCTTATAGTAAAATACCCTTAACTCTTAAAGAGCTTGGCTTTTTGCTATTTGGGATGTGCGGTTTAACCAGAAAGTATCCCGATTATGCCTTCCGAACCACGCCTTCTGCGGGAGGCTTATATCCAATTGAGGTGTACCCGATCGTAAATAATGTAGAAAAACTTAAAGAGGGCATCTATCACTACGATATAAAAAATCACGCTCTTGAATGTTTAAAGGAAGGTGATTTCAAGGCAAAAACTTGTGACGCGTGTCTTGGTCAGAAAATGGTGCTAAATTCAGCCGTTAATTTTGCTTGGACTGCAATTATCGCCCGATCTGAGTGGAAGTACCTTCAACGCTGTTATCGATACATTTATCTTGATTGCGGACACATCGCACAGAATTTTTGTCTCGTTGCCGAAGCGCTAAACTTGGGTGCTTGTACCATTGGAGCGTTATACGATGACGAATTAAACGCTATTCTTGGTATTGATGGCATCAATGAGACCATAATTTATGTAGGAGTTGTAGGAAATATCAAATAACTAAATTCAATTAAAAAAAGATCTTTTTTGATAATATATCGCTATCCTATTGATCCTTTCTAATTTTATATGATTAACTCTTTTTAATGTATATATATTTTAATTTGATTAATTAAGGAATACTTCATGATTATAGAGCCGGTTTTTTTTAATATTTTTTCCTCCAATTTAGTCGCACCTAAAATTTATATAAAATGATTGATTATTTTTACAAAAATAGTAAAATTATTTTCAATTGGTGCAATAAGTGAAGATTTTAGTTTACGGTGCTGGAGTTATTGGAAGCATTTTTAGCTATAAATTAAAGAATGCAGGGCATGATGTGAGCCTCTTAGCTCGTGGAGAACGCTTTCAATATTTAAAAGAAAACGGACTTAATTTAAGAGACGACATCGCACACGAAAAATATCACATACAAATTGATGTAGTAGAGGCACTTGATCTCAAAGACAATTACGATTTAATCTTGGTCATAATGCAAAGACAACAAGTTTCGCAAGTGCTACCTGTCCTACAAAAGATTTCGAAAGTCCCCACGATCGTTTTTATTGGAAATAACGCAGTCGGGGCCAATGAATATCTACAACAAATAGATAATGAGAAGATTTTACTAGGATTTGGAGGGCCAGGAGGTTATCGAGAAGATGGCGTTGTTGTTGGAGCCTATTTAGACAAGGCGATATTATATGTCGGAGAAATCAATGGAAGCAGGAGCGAGCGTTTAGAAGTGATTAAAAAGGAATTTACAAGAGCGGGAATTGAAGTTGATTTAGTTAAAAATATAGACATGTGGTTGAAAACACACATCTCAATAATAAGTCCGTTGGCCATGGGGAGCTACGCTGCGTTTAAGCGACAAATTAAATTCTGGCAAGATAAGCAATTGATAAATTTGGTAATAGATTCGATGAGAGAAAATATAAAAGCATTAAAGGAGCTTAATATAGAGATTCTCCCTAAAAAATTTAAAAATTTAATTAGAATGCCTCGATTCTTTATCAGAAAAATATTAATAAAACTCCTTGACTCTGAATTTGGTAGAATAGCACTTTCTTCTCACGCAGTCGCAGCTAAAGGTGAGATGGAACAATTAACAGACGATTTATTCGATTTTATAAAAAATTCGAAAATGGATCTCATTGCAAATAGAAAATTGTATGCTCTAAGTTTTGGAAATTAAAAAAAAAATTTTTTGGAAATATCGTTATTTATGAAATTGATGTCTAATGGAAATTGCGACGATTGAAAGAAGGGTTAGAACGAATATTAACTCAAGGAATGGCCCTAGTTCAAAAAAAATTCTGGATATCGTTTCGTCTTCTGAGATTTCAAGAAATTGAACCATAATATCGAAAATGTCCGTGTTATCAATCGTTGACATGTTTTTGAATTTATTTAAGTCAATCACATTACTGAAATAAGGGACATTTTTACTCGTATGACCATTAGTAGTCCAATTTGTTGTTATATTATTAATCCGTTCCATTCTAATCTGCTTATTCTCGGCGAATGTGTTGTTTTCAGAAGGAAGGATGTCATTTAACGATTCCTCAAGTATTTCAAGCCCTCCCGTTTCGTGGTCTGCGGTCACGATTAATAAAACATCTTGGCGTGACCCGAGATACGAAATCACCTGATTTACGGCGTTTATAAATTCTATGGCTTCGAATGCTGCATTAAACTTGTTGTTTTCGTGACAAGCGTGATCAATCCTGCCTCCTTCGACCATTAAAAAAAATCCAAAAATGTTAGTATCTAATATATCTAACGCTTTCATCGTCATTTCTGATAAGGATGGCGTCATATCGACATCTCTATCGATCTCATAGGGTTGGTGACCATCTGAAAATAGCCCAAACAACTTATTCGAGTAAGAATTTAGCATAGAAGATCGATTAATCACAATGTTATAGCCGTTTATTTCTAATGAATCTAGGTCTGTTTGTCTGAATCGAGTAAAACCACCACCCAAGACCGCATCCACATCGGATTTTTCAACTATTTGTCTTGCTATCTCGAAATAATTATCTCTCGAAGTAACATGACTCATGAATGCGGCGGGAGTTGCGTGTGTTATTTCCGTTGTGGTGACAACTCCAGTTAATTTATTATTAGCTTTAGATATTTCTAAGATCGTCTCTAACACAGAATTATAAGGCGAGACCGATATCATTCCGTTATCGGTTTTATAACCCGTAGCCATTGCAGTTGCAGCGGCGGCAGAATCGGTAATTTCGTTATTTGCGCTAGAAGTTGTTACATTTAAATGATAAGATAGATTTTCAAGCGATAATGAACCTTCTTTTCCAAATTCAATTAATCGCACTAATTCCATTTGATTAAACCCGAGTCCATCTCCTATCATAAGGATTACGCTTTTTTCGTTAAATTCTTGTGATATTGTAATGGATTGATTAGATAAATTATAATTTGGAGATGATGTGGTAAATATGAATACCATTGAATTCAGCAACAATAAGACTATGAATCCCAATGAAAATCTAAATTTCTTTCTCGTTATTGAAACTCTCACCATTTGAAGAAAATAATAAAAGAAAGTATATTTAATTGTAACTTTAATCAAATAAAACTTAATGAGACCTTGTATCTATCGCAAGATAGATTAGAACCTATATAAGTTATGCTATTCTATAGATCGCTTGAAACGTTCTTTTATTGCCACAGGAGATAGGGGTATGTTCTTAACAGTAGAATTCCCAGGTTCAGTTTTTATGAGCACGAATCGGCAATCATCAGAGCCCTGCTCTAATATTGGGACGATTTGTTCTTGAGAACTAATCACGACGCTCGATTTGAAACCAGCACCGATTGCTACTTGTTCTAAACGAGTTGCTTGACTCGTGTGAGTTTTTTGTCCTCCAGTCGAACCGTAGACACCATTATCGATAACAATTAAAGTCATGTTCTTGGGATTGAGATTGGCAATGGTACACAGGCTTCCTAAGTTCATTAAAAGGGCTCCATCTCCTTCGATACACCAAATTTTCTTATCAGGTCGCGCAAGAGCTAAACCAAGTGCGATGGAGGAGGCGAGTCCCATTGATCCCATCATGTAGAAATTTTCGGGTCTATCCTTAGCGTTAAAAAATTCTTTCGAAGGAACGCCCAAATTACACACAACGAGCTCATCTTGTAATATTTTTGCTATTTCTTTTATCGCTTCGTATCGTTTCACTTCAATCCCCTCCATAAAGTCCTTTTTAACAAAACTCCGTGTGGTTTGTTGCTTTCTCGACTTTTTTGTACTATTTTTTCTATATTCTTAATTGTGTCAATAGAGTCCACGATTTCAAAGCCAACATCTACGCAATTTAACAAATCAATCGATACTTGTCCCATAGGCATTTGAGCTGGGATCTTTTCTCCTTCAGTTCCCCTGTGGCTCATGATAAATATGACGGGTATCTCATATAATTGAAGCAGAGATTTAATAGCGTTAATTGAATTTCCCAAACCCGAATTTTGCATCAATAAGGCGGGAGTTTTTCCCGCAAGGGACGCACCAGCAGCGATTCCTACACCCTCTTCTTCCCTTGTAACAGGGATGTGAGGAATCTCAGCAATTACATTAATTACTTCAATAAGACCCTTTAACATGGCACAAGGAACCGAAAGAATGAGATTAATCCCCGAGTTTTTGATGGCCTCGTATAATCTTCGGTCAATGGTTTGAAATGGCATTTTTAAATAATATCAACTCATTTTTTCTAGTTTATACGTAAAATAAGCGATTCGCTCCGTGGAAACATTTCAACTTGGCATTTTTTTTGCTTTTGAAGAAGGGTGGTAAAGTACCTTCCCCAATATTCGCTATAGGCTAAACTATGCATGTCATGATAAAACGATAACTGTAAGGAACCCTTGTTACCTACTTCGATGTCTATCTTATAAAAATAATTCGCAGCTAGCCAGACATTTCTAATGGACTCAACAATCTCCATTAGATCCATGTCCTCGATGCTCATTCGCGCATACCATTCTAATATATCTACGGCGATATTTTCCTTAAAAGCCTTAGTATGGTCTCCGGAAATATAAGCAAGAAAAGTCGTTTTTCCAACGAGAACCATATTGAGTTCTTCCCTAGCCCGATTCCAAATAGTATTCATATCTCCTTTTTGAGGAGTGTAATATTCATCAAGTAATTCTAAAGCCTTTTCTATCACTTTAGATTTATTGCCAAATATTTTTTCTCCATTCTCGTCTTCAATCGAAGCGTATTTATCAAGGATTTCACTCGATTCTTCTGATATCGTGGTGTGAATAGTTTTTTTTTCTGTACTTTTTGAATTATTGCTCATTTATTCTCCAACAATTTTTTTTTATTGTTCACCATCATTATATATATGGACATGATAATATAAAAAAATGCTCATATTTTTATTATGAAATATTCATTTCCACGAAAATTTGTTACTAAGAAATTCCTATAATATAGTGTTCATATGCTCGTTTAGACTGAACATAACATTTATATATAATGTTCACTTAATTATGATCAATGGTCATAGATCTGAACACACATTCAAAAATTCAAAATGATCAAAGAGCGAAAATAGGAGGATTAGTCAATCTTCCACAATGTTATTCAAACTACAATAAAAGCGATTTGAGTTGTCGTCAATGCGCTTTTCAAGATAGTTGTAAAGGGCTACCTAGCCCAAAGGAGCCTGAATGGTGTAATTCGATTTAAAACGATTGTAATTTTGCATCATTAACCTTTCAGTTCAACCAAAAGATAAAAGACTTTCATTCCAAGAGTTTTAAAAAATTCAACAATTATATAGATTACAACCACTTTTATTATGAAATAATATTAATCCCGACTAGAAGTAGATGTGAAAAAAATCGATCAAATGGATAAAATGAAAATAGGGGAAGATATACCCAGAAAAGAATACCCCACTTGTTTTGGTAATTATTGCGAGAATCACAAAGCGTGCTCGAAATGTCCTTTTAAGGAAGAATGCAAAGAAATAAGAAATCCTAAAGAACCTGGTTGGTGTCAATAATCGATTATTTCAATTCTCCATAATAAAAAAATATCGTGAGCGTAATGACGACGAGTCAAAGTAAATTTGAAAGTATTGGAGGGGAAGAATGGGATTTTAGTGACGAGATATATTTAAAGCTAACGGGAAAATCAATATTCTCAAATTATAATCCAAAAATCCCCGTGATGATTAAAGAGATTCCAGATTTAATTAAGGAGAAAAAAATATTTATGTTACGCTGGGGCATGCCTACATTTAAAGACATCGATTGTAATTATCTTCTTCACGCTTATGACAATGAAGATATAGAATATATTGTTACAACATCTTCTGGGAACACAGTGGAAGGAATGGCAAGAGTGTTAAGAAAATACAACGAGGAGAAAAGTGCAGTTCTTAAGGGGATATTGTTAGTTCCCGCTCTTTCTTCTTTTAAAGTATCTAACAGTGCTTTTCAAAATAATCCTTATGTTAAGTTAGTAGAATTAAAGAATTCTACATTAGACAGTATTAGAGATTTCGCTTCTAAAATAGTTAAAAAATTAGGTTCTTCTCACAATGTCATTATTGCAGACGCAGATTTAAAGACCGCAGCATACGCACAAATGGGATTGTATTTAAATAAACATGACTTATTAGACGACATATGCTTTGTTCAAACGGTTTCAGGGGGTGTAGGCCCCGCTGGTGTGATCGAAGCATCTCGTAAATTAGATCGCAAGCCTGAAATCTTAGTAGTTCAAACTACAAATGGTCCTTCATCACCAATTATTGACGCATTAGAAGAAGATTTAAAGGGAGGAGATCCATTCTCACTCCTCGAGAAGGTGAATTACGAAACAGCAAGTTTTGAAACAACTCTTGGGAGTACTAAGCCTATTTACGCCATAAAGAAATACTTAGAATGGAAATCAGGAGGAGGAAGGGTAATTGGTGTTCGTGTTTCTGAAGAAGAACTATATCAAGATCGTGAAGACATACTTAAATGCTTATTAGGTGTGGGCGTGTATCCTAACGAGGATATTGCTCTTAGATATTTCAACTTAGAAAGGAGCGGATTTATTGCTTTTGTAGGAGTGCTGAATTCAATAAAAGATATTAGATCTAAAAACATAGTGATTAATTATACGGGAAGATATAAGGATCCCGTTGTTATTTTTCCTGAGGTCGCCAAACCACACATATCCTTTGATCCCGAAGAGGGTATTGATAGCTTTTTAAGACAGCTAAATTGGAATTAAATTGCAATTTATCAAGGATTTTTTATAAATTCTCGGTTTTATTTATTTAGGATTAGAATTTATAAATATTAGCGATGTTTTAATTAGCATTTAGCATTCGAGGTAATTTAATTGACCGAGATTTCGAAAATATTTGAAGAAAACCCCGGAAAAGAAATATTAATGTCGGGTAACGAAGCGTTTGCGAGAGGAATCTTTGAAGCGGGAGTAAGATTTACAGCTAATTATCCTGGAACGCCCTTAAGCGAGGTGGGAGACATTTTAAAATATTTATCTGAAACAAATTTGGATTTTACTTTTGATTACGCTTTAAACGAAAAGATTGCCCTTGAATCTTGTATAGGAGTAAGTTGGGCAGGATTAAGAAGTGTTGCAATGTTTAAACATGTGGGTTTAAATGTAGCGGCAGATCCATTGCACACATTTCCATACTCAGGAACTATAGGTGGAATGCTGATTCTTTGTGGTGGAGATCCAGGGATTTTATCTTCAACAAACGCACAGGACAATCGATTGTACTCCCTTCATACCAAAATACCCATTATCGAACCTACAACGGTTCAAGAATGCAAGAATTTCGTAATTGAATCACTTCGATTATCGGAAGACTTTCAAATACCGATTTATATTCATGTTACGACTCGTCTTTGCCATAGTCAGGGTATTGTAGAATATGGTCCTATCGATAAGCGCGATAAGATTGGTCGATTTGAAAAAAACTCTACTCGCTATGTGAACACTTTATGGAAGGCCCGTGCAAACCAACAAAAATACTACAAAAAAATTGGAAAACTCGCAGGCAAAAAAGACCCATGCAAAACCTTCAACTCGATTAAATGGAGTAACAGTAAGGAAAATGTTGGGATCGTTTCTAGTGGAATCTGTTATAGTTACATTGTTGAGGCGTGTCACGCGCTAGAAATAAAACCTCCCATACTCAAGTTGGGGTTAATATATCCAATTAATAGAACAGAACTCACGGAATTTGTTAGTAAGAATCGTTTAGATACTCTTTTAGTCGTGGAAGAATTAGAACCATTCATAGAAATGTCACTGAAGGAAGTGTTTTGGAAACCATCAAGCGATTTTAAAAACATTAATATACATGGGAAGGATAAATTACCAAGAACGGGGGAATTGAGCACGGAAATCGTCATCAAATTTTTAGCAACATATTTTACTCATAAAAACGAAGAAATTTTAAAAGATATCGATAGGAAAGAGAATGTTCTCGAAGAGATTATTCCGTCTCTCCCCATTCGAGAACCAACATTCTGTCCTGGATGCCAATATCGTCCCGTTTTTTATCAACTTAAAAAGGTAGTAAACGAACTAGCAAAAAAAAAAGGATGGGAATTTATTTATTCAGGGGATATTGGTTGTTACACTTTATCCGAGGCTTATCCATATGAAATGTTGGATTGGGTCGTATGTATGGGCGCTGGGATAGGGATAGCTCAAGGAATGGCCCATGTCATCGATCCAGAAAAACAAAAACTCATCGCCTTTATTGGAGATGGAACTTTTTTTCATTCAGGTATCCAATCTTTATTTAACGCCCTAAAAAACGACCTTGATATGACTATCATGATTTTTAATAACGATTGGACAGCCATGACGGGTCATCAAGAACATCTTGCAACACCCAGGAATTTTATCAAGCGTTTTGGTACAGAAACGAGTGTTGATAAGAACAGAATCGATTTGATTCATTTTCTCGAGCATTTGGGAATTGAAAATTTGATAATTACTGACGCTTACGACCTTCACAAGCTCGAAAGGATCTTCTTAAGTACGCTTCAAAAACATGGACTTAAAGTTATTGTTATTAAAGAGGAATGCGCCTTGGAAAAAAAAAGAAGATTGAAATTAGACCATAAAGACTCTGAAAAGCAAGATGTGGAGACCTATTACACGCTTTCGGAATCATGCGTGAAATGCAACGAATGTATTGATGTTTTAGGGTGTCCTGCAATAAACGCAAGATTAGTAAGAAAAGATATTAACGAAAAGGATTTAAGCAAGTTCGAAACCGAAACCTTATATTATATTGACGAGGCAAGATGCGTTCCTGAAATATGCCCTGGCGTTTGTAAAATGGCGTGTCCAAATAGTTTAATACGAAAAACCACCATACTTAGAAATCTCAAAAGTCCTTAAGAAGAAAAGAATGTTCTTTAACCTTTGTTTGTTTGTGATTAAGTTCATTTTTTAATATTTTAAAGAATTATTTTATCCGAGCAGCCCCCTCCTGTTAATAAAATCTATCATGTATATGAATTCTTCAAAGTCTTGGTAATTTCCTAATTTTTTGGTAAAATCGACGATGCTTTTATCTTGGAAAAAAAATGCGAGAACGAATACCTTATCAATATTAAATTCAGACATGAGTTTGTTTAAAATTCGGTCAATACGATCCAAATACTTGATACGAATTCGCGAATATAATAAATCATCAAGGAGAAATCGCTTAAGGAGAGGTATTTTTTCCTTCGAAATCTCGTTTTCTTTGAAAAAGTCGCTTAACAGAAGCAAGCGCGGACAAATGGATATTAATTTATCTTGTAAGAAGGATTTTTTAAGAAATTCTGAAAGAACTGGATTTAACCACAAGATATTTCTCTCGTTCTTTAGGTTCACGCATAAAATATTCGATTGAAAAATCCACAAGTGAAAGATTTTATCGGCAATTGAGAAGGAAAGATACGGAGGAATTTCTATATACGCACGCATCGCGTCGTGAATCCTATTATATATAATATGCGTGAGTTCGACAGTATTAAACAATGGAGAACATACTAAATCGTAAATCCAATGGTCGGATGTATTAAAAATGATAAGCATTTCATACAATGGATGTGATTTAACGACATCTTTATTCTCTTCACTATATTTAAAAAATTTTAGATTTAATTTTTCTTTGCTCTCGAAATTTTCCAATTTCACGGAATTAGACTTGATAACATCGCTTACTATTCCATTTTCTTCTACTATAACCGTGTTTATGTGAATTTCGTTTTTATAATAATGGATAACCTTAAAAGAACGCAATTGTTTTCCTAAAAATTGCTCGTAAGGTTGCATAGCAAGATATGAATTTTCGTCTTCGGTCCTAAATTTAATGATTGCATTGCATATTTGACATTTAAATCGTATTGTATCGGAACCTTCAGGTACTTCAAAATCTACTTTTTGATAACCTCTTACAATAAGATTGGCGTCTAAAAATATTTGGAATTGATGCTCACAAATAGTATTTTTTGGAATTGAAATCGTTGTCAGACCAGTTCTTTTTACTATGTTTTTTGGAAGATGTATGATTTTTTTATGTTGACAAGCGGGACATTGAACTTGCACTCCCCTTTCCTCAGATTCTTTTTCATTAAGCAAGAAGACATTATCACTAATTTCAATCACATCGTCTTAGTATTAGAGTAAAGATCTTAAGGTGATTAGACGAAAATCTTTACTGTTGTTTTATCCCCGAAAGCAAGTTAATTTACTCAAGAATCTAGTGGCAATTTACTATATTTAAGCTTTTCCTTATTTTCGCGGGATATGTAGGAACTGGCAAAAATTCCGCCATATAACTTATTCCGTCCTATAAAAATAGCAGGATTAGGCTAGGAATTGTTTTTAGGCAGCATGACAAGAATAACAGAGAATTAAAGAGAATTATGACATATTTCAGACATTTTTTTTATAAACAGAAACTTAAATTCAGTGAAGTGATAAGCAATAATAAATAAATTATATTTCACCTTATCCATTACCAAAGAACATCATAGAAAAAAGTGAGTTTAAAATAGGAGATATTTATAATATATTAATAACGGGCGTAGGAGGTCAAGGAGTGGTACTCTTAGGTAATATCTTACGGGAGTACGGATTGAGATCTAAAATAATTAAGAATGTGGTTGGAACGGAGACTAGAGGCGTTTCGCAGAGAGATTGTTGCGTGCTTGACAACATTCCTGCAAGGAAGGCTCGGTCTTATCCACAATTAGATACCTCATTGATGGGCGAGTTTACTCTTTAGAACAACAATACGATGTAGAAGATTTAATCTCCCCTACAATTCCAATGAACGACGCTCACCTCGTATTAGGCTTAGAACCCCTTGAGACTTTGAGGAATATAAAATTCATTTCAGAAAAAACCGTCGTTATATTAAATACACACGAAAACGTACCTCGTAGCGTCATTTTAAAATCAAATCAAGATGTGGAATATCCAAAAATTGCTAAAATCATTGAATACATGGATCAATTCGCAAGGCGAGTTGTTTCAATGGATTTTCACGAGTTTTCAAAAGCTAGACTTAACCATTCGGTGTTTCAAAATAGCATGATATTAGGTGTTGCCACTAAAGAATTCAAGGAAATTTTTAACAAGGAACTTATGATTAATGTTCTTAATTATTTTTTAAAAAATTCAGAAGAAAATGTAAAAGCTTTCGAGATAGGATATGATTTAATTAATACATGAGAAACAAATTACTTTCAAAAAAATACATTATTTATTTGAATTATTTATTCCTTGTTATTTACACTGTGAATTTTAAAAGATTCTAATTTTCCATTCTTAATTATTATCTCCCTATACGCTCCCGCAGATTTATTATCTCCATAGCTTCCTAAACCCAAGGCAGGGGTTTGTACGATAAAAGGGCCGTATTTAGCTATTTCTTTGGCATTGTTGTAAATTTCGGAATATAAATCGTGAAAAATGGCAGCAGGATTTTCAATCTTTTTTATAATGAAAGGAGGGGCGTCGTAAACCTTGGTTTTTTCACCTTGAGGATCGGCTAATCTGTATTCGTTTAATTTGTGAGTGTGCCCTGCTAATGTCAACACGGTATAATCCTTACAAAATTCGATTAATTTTTCCCAATTCGTTGAAATAGTGCCATATTTCACATTAAACTTACCATCTATCCTTGCACTTGAATGTTTGTCCAACTGCTTTCCGAAAAGTGTCTCCTTGAAATCGCTAATTTTCACCTTGATGTCTTTCTTTCCAATGATTTTTGATATTCTTTGGACTATATTGCGCTTTCCTCCCGTATTAATGGGAGGCCCGTGTAAAAACAAGAATATGTTATCTTCTCGAGTATAATACTTATTAATTATATTTTCAAGGAATTTGATTTGCTTGCTTGTGAGTCCCGTAACCGATGGATGCCCCGCCATAAAATCTCTAACATTTTTGTAGGCATCTGGTCCACTATTAAGAAATATGAAGATATTATTTCCTAATTTCATTGAAAAATCCAATGAAGCATTTATTTCGGTCCAATACCCTCTTAAGGCATTATAACTTTTGGTTATCGCATCAATTGGAGAAGACAAAAACATATCATTTAGTGAAATCGCTTCAAACGCGTTTAATCCCATTTTTTTGTACATTCCTCCCCAATTCAAGTCGTAACTCGAGACGCGAAAATCGTGGTTGCCTAAGACTGTAATGATAGGGCAGAGAAGTTCTTCCCCTCTTGCTACTGCTAAATACTTTGGTTTTTCCTTAAAAGGGTAATTCGTTATTATATCTCTAAAAACTTGCCAATTAGTGTTTTCGTAGCTAAAATCTGCAGTTTTGAAGATTTTCTTAGTGATTCTACTTAATAAGGTATAATCGATTATATCTCCAGTTAATACTACAAAATCTAATTGATTCTGGCGCACTTTTTTATTCATTTGCTTAATAAATCTCCGAAATTGATTATTAGGGTTTATTAATCTCTTGATCAACGATTTTAAGTCAATATCATTCTTTTTTTCCGCATTAACAGTCTTATTTTTTAATTTCTTGGAATATTTGGTTAAAGATTTTTGAAACTTTTGCGTATTAACGGTTTGTGTCCATTTTTTAATGATACCGTAAATTTTATCGTTTCTTTCCGCTAAATGCAAATCAGTGGCGTGTACAAAACACATGTTTTTCCAATCGTTTTTTGAGATTACAATTGAATGGTAGTTAATTCGCTTCTTATTGAGAGAAATATCGAACATCACGAACATACGATCTTTTAAAAAATCGAGTATTTCTTTAGTGAGTTCAAATTCAATGGTGGCACCGTAAAACTTATAAGAATTACTTAACGCTCCGTGCTTAAATAAAAATCCTTGAGGAAAGAACATATCACGATCGAGATATTGCGGATCGTTAATTTTAAGCGGGATCACTTCCTTAAAATCGTAGATATTAGGAACGATGAAATCTCCCCTAATAGCTCTTGTTCTTAATTTTTTTAATTGTTTTTCTATTGCACTTTCTGAAGCCAATTCTTTTTTAATTTTCTTTTTTGCAATTTTTGCTTTAATTCTCTTCCATATACTTTTTTTTTTCTCGTACTCCTTTGCTTTATTCAATAAATCCCTTAATTTCCATTTATATTCGAATATAGGAACTAGCGCAAGTGCGTTCCTTACAGAGTCTCGAAAGCTTTTTAGATCGTTAATAATACTAGCAAACAAGATAGGTGCTTGAAAAGTTATTTTTTTTAGTTTTGAATCTATATTGACGAAATAAGGTCGTCCCAAGTTCGGATTGATGATGTATGTGGTATCCCCTGGAGCTGTTTTATCGAATTTCTTTTTTGGAATCATGAGACTTTACTTACCAAACGAAATATGACTAGAAGTTAATATTTGTTTATTTAACAAGAGAACTAGCATAAAAAGATATTGAATTTAAAAAAATTTTGCGAATGGTTCAGAATTTATGTGATATGTGTAAGAAGTTAATCGCTGGAAAGATTCACGAATATAACATTATCCCCGCGGATGATAACCGTGCCTAATTGTTCGTGCTCTTCTTTAATGTTTCCTTCTTCGTCTTGATATTCAAATATTTGGGAGGCGTCTTCCAAGAAAAGGTTCAAATGCTCGTCAAATCCGGATAACTTGCCCCTAAACAGCCTGTTCCTTTTAATCTTGATCAAAATCGTCTTGGTGACCGAATTTCTCAAGTAATCGATCGGTCGGTTAGGTTTATTATGTTGTCGTCTTTCCATACTTTATAACACTAAAATAATAATTGTTTTAAAAAAAATTCTATAATTAAATACTTTCTAAAATCTAATTAAAACCTTTTGATTTATCAAGCACTAATTATTATATTCAGAAAAAAAGTGAAAACGAATGTCAGAAGAAGAAGATAATAAAACAGTCACCTGTTGCGTGAAGAACTGTCAAAAAGAAATACTCCTTAAAAACGCCATCGTCATAAATGGAAAGTACTTTTGTGGCACATGTGGAGTTGCCTATTACAGAAGCGCGTTAAATTTATAACAATACTTTCTAATTTTATAATTTGCTCTCTCAAAATATGATTTAATATTGTGTTTATTTTTATAATACAGAGGGTTTTATATGTCCTGAAAAGGAGGTGAACTTTTATTCCATGTTATCTTTTATAGATCATGCATCTTACATGCTAAAGGCCCGTGGCGAAGCATGGATATCGCGGCAGCCTCCTATGCTATAAGCTGGAGAGAGCTGAAGATCGGGGGTTCAATTGTTAAAAAACTTCTTTTTAATTGAACACATCCCCTCGGGCCTGCTCTTTAAATCATTCCTTAAAATAGGGTAAATAAGTCATTTAATATACATTATATATCGAATTAATATAGTAGTATAAGACTAATAATACCACCAAAATGAATCAAAAAAAATAAAAAATATAATGAATAAGAAAAACAAGCAAAAACAACAACAACCAATCCCTTTTTGTCCATTTCGAGAAGAAGACGTGCGAGGGGTCGTATTAATTACATTAGTTTCTCGCTTGATATTATTTGCTTGAGTTTTTAAAAAGTTAATTTCTTGCTTGATAACATCGATTTCGCTTGTATCGTTTTTATTCTTACTTTGTACTTCTTCTTTTGGTAGAAGTTCTCCGCATAATTCGCAATATTTTTGGGTAGGATCGCGAATTTCGCTTCCACAGGATGGACAAAACATCGTAATATATATCTCTCTTGACTAATTTTTTTATTCTTTTATCGCATTTAAACTTATACATATAATTTCTTTAGTAAGGCGCTATTAGCAGATAATAAATAAAAAAGCAATGCACAAGAGGGATTCTCCAAAGTTATAAAAAATATTAGTTTTATGAAATCAATGATAATCTATTTATTCCAACAACAAGAGCGCAAAATTATTTAAAACCGTTGTCTGGTGTTTTTTTTATTCTCGCTTGAGTCCTACTGAGTAAGAGCGTGGCAATGAAAATGAGGATTATACCGATCAAGAATAAGGGTAAATTCAATATTTTTTGATAAAAAACTATAAATCCACCGATAATAGGCACGATTAAATTGATACTAGTTTGTATTGGCCATAGAACAACTGCCTTTCCCTTTTGCATTCCATTGTTTTGATATATAATTCCAATAAAATTAAAAGCAATTAATCCATAAAATCCTAAAAATGCCCATAAATGAGAGTGTTCAAACCAAAAGACGCCAAATAAGACTTCTGCCCACCCAAAAGGAGAAAGCATGTTTATTGAAGCGTCAACATATGCCTGCGCTAAAATGTTCCCAAAAAGGCCTCCAAGACTGAATAATAATCCCGCAACGATGATTTTAAATAAGCTAGCTATATTTTTTTCTTTTAGTTTTTTGCCAATGAGGATGCTAATAATAACGATTAAAGAAATAACAAGGAGAAAAATCAGAAGTGGCAGGATAAAAGAATATAAATTAATATATGCGCTGGAAATTTCTGAAAGAGCAATTAGAACGGTTGAAAAAATCAAAAGCGCAATTGCTGCAATCTCGATGAGAGTTATTTTTTCATGCAACATTCTATTTGCACAAATAACCATGACAATTAGTCCAACATTTTGGAGAGGTTGAACGATGATAATACCAACGAAACCTTGGGCAATAACATATGGAATCCATCCAGCTATGCCTAAGATAAAACCAATCGTCCAAGATTTGTTTCGAAAATACTTGATAAAGCTTGAACTAAATGCACTCACACCTCCTTGGAGGTCAAGTTCTGGAAGTCCGTCCATCAGGCCTTTTTTTTGTAAGGCGACTCCAATATTGACCATGCAAGTAGCTAAAATTGCTAGCGAAATCCCCAGAAAGATCGTTTCTATTTCCACCACGATTCCCAAGCGTTTACAAGTGAATTATTCTATAAATTACTAGATAAATAGTCTTGGTGTAGATAAATTAAAAATTATTTGAAAATTAATAACTTTAAATTTTATTTGGACTATAATAAGATTTTCAAACCTTTAGATTCCTTGTTGATAATGGAACTGGGGATAAACGAAATCTTGTTTTTAAACAACTTCAAGAGCTTTAAGGAAGGAATTTTACACACAAACGGGGGAATTTCCCCAAGTAAATTAAAGCTTAGATCGATATCTTCGAGAGCAATTAAATTAACAATGCTTAATGGTAGTTGTTCTATTTTATTACCAATTAAATCAATACTTCTTAACATTTTCAATGAACCGAAATATTCGGGAATCTCGGATATATTGTTCCATGCTAAGTTTAATACAGCTAAATGATCTAGCTCAGAAAGATATTCAGGAATTTCATTCAATCCAATCTTATAGAGCCCCAATCCGGTAATCCTTTTCTTTTCTATTACAACCCCTACAGTGTTAAAATTGATTTTTCGAACAATGGGTAATTCCAAGTTTAATTTAGATTCCAAAAATTTCATAACTTCAGCATCTCCTCCATTAATTTCGTTTTTTATAAGTGTGTTAGTCTGATTCCTATAAATCTCGTCATAACACAAGCAACAATAAAATTCTAATGATGTGTTCTCCCATAGTTCGACTCGACGAGAAACTGAAATGAATCGGTTTCTGAAACAAAAATCCTTGAAATTTATTGGTTTCTTACAGCGAAAGCATAAACGACTCTTAGTTTGTATATCGATCTCTTGAAATCTAAAATCCATTTCTAATATTGAGGTGTTTTTAAGATGATTATTGGGGAAACCATTTAAAAATATAATCTTTATCTTTTAAAAAATCAAAAATTCATGACAAGTATAAAGGAAAAGAAAGAAAAAATAAATAATTGGTATTGAAAGCTCTTTTTTTGCTTTATCGAGCTTTAGATCAATTTCATTGCCAAGTCCATGTCTTTAGAGGTGAGTTTCTTTCTCGATGCGTGTCGGGTCATTTCTAAAGCTTTGTTAGTGACTCCTTTCGCTAATTTCTCTAAATAGTCGATTAAAGCGTCAACTGCTTCTCGAGCAACCATCTCAGCTCCAAAGTCTTTCATTAATTTTCTGACTGGACTCCAAGCAAATACTTTTTTTGCCATATTTTTCATTCCTCCACTTATATTATATAATTTTTTTACAGTTTATGTCTTACAATTTAAACCGTATTAAGTAATATTACTTCTTTCAAATATTTAAAGATTGCGTATTTTTCCCGAAACCAATTGATTGGGTTAATAATTTCGACCCGTCGACAAAATTGCGATGTCTAATGAGACAACTCGGAAAAGAGGGTGTGAGCCCTCTCCTCAGAGATCTCTAAATAACTCTCAGGAAAAGTGCGTTAACCATTACCCTTTCTAACTGAACTCCTATGATGGAGTTATTGTTTATAAAAGGAAGTATGAATTTTACATTGTAGAAGACATTTATTTGATTTATCCTTATTTTAGAATTAAAATTCCAAATAAAGTTCAAGATATTTTTAGGCTTGTGGATCAATTTAAAGCCCTGATCCTTGGGTGATTGCGATGTTCTGAAGAATTTATAATAGTTCCAAAAAAAAAAAACTAATATTTATTTTTTGAATAAAAAACTATAAGATCTTCTAACGGAAGAATTAATATTCAATTCTAAATAATTTACAGTTATGAAGAAAATTATTTCGATTTGTAAGGGAGACGGCGTGGGACCAGAAGTCGTAAACGAGGGAATTAAACTTTTAAAAGTTATCGCCGATCACTCGGATTTTGAATTTGAATTTCAAGAAGCCCCAGCAGGTGGCTCGATATGGAAAGAAACAGGGGAGAGTCTTCCCGAAAAATCGTTCGAGATAATTAAAAATTCAGACGCATTACTATTCGGAGCTATTGGCATTCCTGGCCTACCACAAGGTATTGCCGAATCAGCCATACTGAAGATAAGGCAAGGACTCGATCTTTACATTAATTTACGACCAATTAAATTATATGATGCTCTAAGAGATCGATGTCCTTTGAAAGATGAATTTATAGGAAAAGGAATAGATATAACCTTCGTTCGAGAAAATACCGAAGGAATATACAAAAACATAGGTTATTTGAAAGAAGAAGAGGCACAGAATGTGATGTTATATACCAGAATAGGTTGCGAAAGAATCATCAAATACGCCTATGAATTTGCTAAAAAAAACGGCCATTCTAAGGTCACATCTGTTGACAAGGCAAATATATTAAAAACATCCCAATTATGGCGCAGTATCTTTCACGCCATGGCAGTTCAATATCCCGATCTAAAGACCGAAGATATTTACATTGACGCTTTCTGTCAATGGCTTATAAGGGCACCTTATTCTTATGAAACCGTCGTTACTGAAAACATGTTTGGAGACATCATCAGCGACGAGGGAGCTTTTTTGATTGGGAGCTTGGGTATGGCGTCTAGCGGAAACATTCATCCAGGAAAAGTATCAATGTACGAGCCTATCCACGGTTCTGCTCCGGACATTGCGGGAAAAGGGATCGCAAATCCAATAGGTACCTTATTAAGCGTGAAGCTCATGATTCAAGAATCCTTTGGACAAGAAGCAATTGGAAACGAGATTGAAAATGCCGTTGAGGACACGTTAAACGAAGGTCGAACGATCGATATTAAAAACGACGCACTCAAAACGCTTTCAACTCACGAAATGGGAAATTTAATATCGGAAAAACTAAGGGACCGACTTAAAAAATAAAAATATTAGATTCGGTAGAATCACATCTTTATCGAGGAAAGCATTATCTGAAGTTCATCAAATATTTCAAGTCTATACTCACCACCTATTTTGAAAAACAAGACCGAGACCATTTTGTTTTCCAACAAATAATTAACATTCATTTCCTCCATTAAGATGGACCAATCCGCGCGCTCAGAGACTCGAATCCCGATGAGGACGACTTTATTTTCTCGGATGGTTTTGATGACATCAATCACTATATCCTTCCAAAACGGATCGATATGGGCTCTTTGTCGAGCATCAAAAATGCAAAGCACGCCATCATCATCCGGAGTGATGCGATAATTTTTATAAAGATAATTTTTTAAGGTCAAGCCGTTAATGTATTCGTATATTTTTTCTTCTTTAGAGTCCCTAACTTTTGCGTATTTTCCTAATTGGGGTATTTCTGTTAAAACTTGCAAACCAGGGCTCCAAAAAGGATTCTCAGCAATAAAGACGAGTGATAAACTGAATTTATCATCAAGTATGCTCTTTATTTGATTCGTCAACCCCTCTTTCAAGCGGTCTTCCTCTCTTTCCTTGCTTTTCATGATGTGGTGGTACGATATCAAGTTGAAGGCGTCTTCAATGTTCTCACCAGACAAGGCGCTTGTTTCTATGTAAGATATTTGCTTTGATTGTTGATGGGATAATAATGCCGCCTTATCTGCACCCTCTCCCTTACTAACTTGCCTTTCTTTTTCCAAATCCGTCTTATTCCCTATGATTATTATGGAAAGATCCCTGTTTTCTATAAAGTCGTTCAACTCATCCAACCAAAGTTCTATATTGTCAAAAGTTTGTCTATTAGTTATATCAAACACTAAAAATGCCGCTTGAGCGCCCATATAATATGTTTTTCTAAAGCGCTTGAAATACTTTTGTGCTCCTATGTCCCAAAGCGATAAACTAATTTTATTCGAGAAAGCTTCAAAATCGTGCGATAAGATATTTAAACCAATGGTTGCTCTATAATCATGCGAAAACCTATCTTCTACGAATCTTCTAACTATAGAGGTCTTTCCCACCTCATGATCACCCAATATGATAAACTTAAACCTATATATACCACCCGATTCAAGCCTAAGCTGGTATACTTGGTGTTTTAGCCGTTCTGATTCGACACTAGCGTAGTCAAAATTAGGAAGTATGATTTGGATGACTTCATTGTCTTCAGCGTTTAATATTTGAGCAACTTTTTCAGCCAAAAAAAAAGCATAAGGACTGAACTTGTCGATAGACGCCATATTATCGATGACCAGACTGAGTGTAATACTTTCGTCAACGGAAATGAACAATAACCTATGATTATCAGTATCAAAAGAAGCGTTCCCAAATTTTCTAAAGGAAAATTCGTCTCTTATTCGTTCTAAAATGGGATTGACAATTGCCGTGAGAACGGACACTATCTCCAGATCGATGTCGGCTCGTTTTTCTCCAGAAATAATGAGACCATCCTTATCAGAGACGATTATGGCTTGTATTTCTTGATTAACTTCGATAAAATTTTGACTCAAGTTCGAAAGCAGAACTTCTCTGTGCACACTCAAATATGTTCCCAATAAAAATTATTTTGTATCAATAATAAAAAATCTTACTTTTAAACATATTTTTATATTGTAATTTTTATTACTAATAAAATAAGCTACAAACAAGAAACTATATATGTGAAATTTTAAGGAAAAACTGGTTTCCATCGAGCTTAATCTTACGAATACTCCCACTAACTCAATAAATCAGACCATGAAGTGTTTAATCTGCCATAAAAACATCTTAGACTTGAGCCACAAGGTGGATTGCCCCAATAATCACTCCGTTCACTTGGAATGCCTTGAAGAATGGTTCACTCATTCGAAAAGTTGTCCACTTTGTAGCATGCCATATTCTGATTCTACTATAAGCGAATTTCAACATTATTTCGATAAAAAAAAAGATGAAAGGCAACAGGCGTTAAATAAACAGATAAAGCAAAAAGAATTATCAGAAATCGAAAAAATTGCAGAAAACATAAAATTCAAGAAATTTCTCGAAATCATCAAAAAACTTGAACTAGAAAAAAAATATGTGGACGCTTTAGACAAGTTAAATTCCGTTACGGAAAAAGTTGAAGAAGATAATAAATTTACTTTCATGTTTTTAAAGGGAAAACTAAATTATCTCCGGGGTCGATACGACATGGCTATTAATTTCTTGTTCAAGCTAGTAAAGGAAAAATTCGATTATCCAGACGCCTTTTTATATTTAGGTAAGGCGTATGAAGAACTAGGATTAAAAGACAAGGCTCAATGGGCGTTTGATCGGGTACCAAAAAACGATTGAAATTATTTATTTATGATTAAAATCACGTGAATATCTTTTTCTTTCATGCTTTCATTTGGTAAAGTATGAAGTATTTTTGTTTGACCATCGCAGGAGCAGATCCTACATCGAGCGCTGGAATACAAGCGGACATTAGGACATTCGATAGATGTGGCATACATTCCTTTTCGGTCATCACTGCCATTACGAACCAAACGGCCACTGAATTTTTTAGTTATAAATCATTATCGGATACATTAGAAAGTCAATTAAACGCCATTTTAAAACATTATCCCGTAAGACATGTAAAAGTGGGTATGATTCCTGACATAGAATCCTTAGATATAATCGCAGAATACATTCAAAAATATAATCTGATTGTTGTATACGATCCGGTTACTATTTCAAGTGCAGGTAAGAGATTATCCCTTGAAGGCATTGAACCTCACATTGAACAAAAACTATTACCTCTTGTAAAAATACTCACGCCAAACCTCTCAGAGGCTTCAAAGTATTCTGGTATTAATCTTTTAGAAATAAAATTCAGCGACACATTAATTCTTCGCAAGGCTTGTGACACTTTATTAAACAAGATGTACGCAGGATCGAGAAAAATAAACCAAGAAAAGGCAGTAATCGTAAAAAATGCTTTATCAACTCGTGAAACGGTCATGGATTTTTCCGTAGTTAATAGAATGACAGAGAAAGGTTTTGAAAAACAATACAAAAAATGGGAGAAACCAATGATCAAATTTAAGGGGAATGTTCACGGTACGGGATGCGTTTTCTCCTCGGCAATAACGGCCTACTTAAGTTTGGATAACGACATCGAGGAATCGCTTTGTCTCGCAGAAAAGTTTTTTGACGAAAAATTTTCAAAATTTATTGAGCTTCCCGAAGGTGGAAAAGTCCTGGATTTAACAGTGTCTGAGGAACGAAGAAAAGTTATCAATCAAGTGAAGGAAGTGTACGATTACATATCAAAGGAAAAGAGATTTGTAAAATTGATTCCCGAGGTTCGACTTAACATATCGTGTTCCCTCCCTAACGCTAAATCGAAGATCGATATCGCAGGAATCGAAGGAAGAGTAACCATAATTAATGGTTTTCCACAAGCATGTGGCGATATTAAATTTGGAGTTACAGATCACACCGCAAGATTAATTTTAGCAGCGAAAGAATTTGATAATTCAATTAACCTTGTAATCAACCTTAAATATAAAAATAAATATGTAGCGTCTATTCAAGAAAATACAAATTTATTTACCTATGAATTCGTAAGGGAAAGCCAACCAGACGAAATTCGAGACAAAGAAAATTCCACCATGCAGTGGCTTATTAAAAAAAGCGTGGAAAGAACTGGGAAGGTTCCGGATATTATTTGGGATAAAGGAGCAGTGGGGAAGGAACCAATTATTAGGGTTTTTGCCAAAAATTCAGGCGATTTAATATTAAAATTAAACACCATTATTTCAACCATAATGTGAAATCAATAAAATTCTGAATTCATTTCCATAATTTAGCCTTGGTTTGAAAAGTTTTTTAACCGAAAGATCGTTATTAGACAAAACAACAACATGTTAGGTATGAGTCATGGTTAGCGAAGCATTTAAAAAAATATTTGCGATGATTAAAAGCACACAAAAAGTTGGAGAAACTCGAAGCGTTGAGCAAATAAGAGACGGTATGAATCAAATTAGTAAGATGTCAAAGCTTCCTGATGATGTGAAGTTAGAGGAGATCCTCGCTGATGAAGTTGACGCTGTTTGGATCACCACTCCAGAATCAAGTTACCTCCCCGTTATCGTATATATGCACGGTGGTGGATATATATCTGGGTCACCAAGCACGCATTACAATTTGTGTTCTTCTATTGCCAGAGTTGTAAAAGGGAGAGTTATTTCAATTGATTATCGTTTGGCTCCAGAGCATCCCTTTCCTGCTGCTTTAGATGATGCTATCATGGTTTACAAATACCTATTAAACGCGGAAGGTATAAGTCCTGATAAGATTATCTTTGCAGGAGATTCTGCAGGAGGAGGATTAGTTATTGCTACACTCTTAAAATTAAAAGAAATAGGCGAGATTTTACCAAGAGCTGTCGTGTGTTTTTCTCCTTGGGTTGATTTGATGTTATTGGGAAATTCATTTAAAACTCATGTTGAAAGAGACCCATTCCTCACGCCAGAAGTGTTGAAATCTGCTTCAAAATGGTATTGTGGACAAAAGAACCCAAAAAATCCTTTAATCAGTCCGCTTTATGGAGATCTTAAAGGGTTACCCCCCATCCTTATTCAAGTAGGGACCGAAGAATTGTTATTAGACGATTCTGTGCGCCTTGCTAAGCTAGCTAAAGAAGCGAGTGTGGATGTGACCTTGGAGATTGATGAGGGGATGATCCATGTGTATCAAGCGTTCGTCGCCTTTGCCCCTGAACCCAAACAAGCACTCGATCGAGTAGGAGAATTCCTTAAAAAACAAAGTAATTAATCTGTTTGTATCTTACTTTTTAGAATAAATTCTCTGTTGCTTGCCTTTTCGTAATTAATGTTTTTTATTCAATGCATCCTTGAGAACTTTAATTGCGCAAAATTCACCGCACATGCTACAGACTTCTTCGTCATTTTCACCTTCACACTTGTTTCTATAATGAATTTTTCTTGCGGTATCTGGATCAATGGATAAATCTATCATCTTGTCCCATTCTAAGTTTTTTCTGGCGATATCGACTTGATGATCCCAATTCGACGCTTTTTTCCCGTATCTCGTTATGTTTACTGTATGGGCGGCTATTTTGGAGCATATAACACCTCGCTTAACTTCTTCCTTAGTGGGCAAGCCTAAATGTTCCGAAGGGGTCACATAACACAAATAATCCACTCCAGCCATACCAGCAATGACGCCACCAATAGCTGAGACGATGTCGTCGTATCCAGGAGCAACATCAGTGACTAACGGCCCTAATACATAAAAGGGTGCACCCTCACACAAGGCTTTTTGCATCTTGATGTTCGCTTCTATCTCGTGAGCGGGAACGTGACCGGGACCCTCTACCATTACCTGAACGCCTTCTTTCCAAGCTCTTTTTACTAATTTTGATATTTCAAGCAATTCTTGAACTTGTGAATAATCAGTAGAGTCAAAAATGCATCCTGGTCTGCAACCATCCCCAAGAGAAAGCGTGAAATCGTATTCTTTTGCCATATCTAATAGATAGTCGTATCTGCGATTAAAGGGGTTTTCTTGCTCGTTTTCGAGGATCCAAGCCGCTAAAAAAGTGCCTCCTCTTGAAACGACCCCCATGGTTCTTGGATGGGTTTTTAAATGATCAATAATTTCTCGAGTAACGCCAACATGTATCGTGAAAAAATCCACGCCTTCTTTGGCCTGTTCTTCCACGACATTAAACAGGTCGTCTTCGTCCATGTTAATAATTGCGCCTTTTTTATCGAGTGCCCGTAAAGCAGATTGGTAGATAGGAACCGTTCCTATCGGTACGGATATTTCGTTGAGGATTCTTTTTCTGATGGATCGAACGTCATTTTCCGTGATTCCCGTGCTGAGGTCCATTACCGTGTCGGCACCAAATTGAACGGCAACTTTAGCTTTCTCTACCTCCGTTTCTATATCACATACTTTCTTGCTTGAACCAATATTAGCGTTAATTTTTACGAATAAACCCTCTCCGATGCCAATGGGTTTCTCAAGGTTTCTAGCGTTTGATTTTAGGACGACAATTCTACCGTTTGCGATTCCACGTCGTAAAAATTCTATATCAACTTGCTCAATTTCGGCAACTTGTTTCATCAAATCCGTGGCAGATCCGTTTTTAGCTTGGTTCATCAAAGTTGACATGTAATTATACCTCGAAAAGTTGCTATTTTATCTCACCTTACAAGTTAAATTTAATATAGAAAGAATTTTAACTTTTTGGCTTATACAATCATAAGAATCCTAATTTGGTTTTTTATGCTTTACTGAATTATTAAAAAGAAAATTTTCTAAGTAGGAATTTGTTTTAAAAAAATAATTGTATTTAATATATTTTTAGAAGCCCATATCCATTCTAAGTCTTGGTGTATTATAGCGTTGCTTCCGTAAAAAACCTCACGAGCAGTTGCGTTTTCAAATAATTGAACATAACACCAAGCCGTTAGGTATTTTCTAATTTCTCCCGCATCTCCGCCCGCTTCAAAATGATTGGCACCAATCAACTTTCCGTAAAAAGTTGGCACGGGTGAAAGGGAATATGCCACATCGCTTCTTGTTGCTGGAGGGCATATCAAATCTTCAGTTCCAGCAATTAATAAGATCGGAGCATTTTGAGAAGACATCGAACCACCATGATTCACGTAAACATTATACGGAAGCATTAGTGGTACTATACAGGTAACATCATCACGCTCTCTGAGCAAGAGGGTAGATGCCGCCCCTTGAGAATGACCTGTAACGCAGATTTTTTCCACATCAAGGGTTTGGTAAAAAGGACTTAAAGGATCGTCGTTTTTCGAGATCATGAGTTCCATTGCGGCTATCATCGTTTCACCCTCTCCCGTATTTTCATCGTTAGGACCAATCACCACGAAACCGTGGGATGCTAAATGTCTCAATAAATCACTATACGATGAAGGCAACGCGCCTGTCCCATCACCCCACACGACGATCGGGTGCTTCATGCCATCGCGACCCAAGTCCGTTGGATAATAGATGCTATTTTCTTCGAAGTCTTTATTTTCCGACACATCAAACGGACCAGACTCTTCGTAGAAAATAAGATTTTCTAAAGTAGGGAGATCGTTATTTCTTGATTGCAGCACTGTATAACCAATGGATAAAACAGATATTGTTATTAATGCTGTTATGATTACAATTACAAAGATCGATTTTTTTTTCATAAGTAATTCATACGAAATCGAGTATTTTTTTTGATTTCTGATGAAATCAATTAAAAAAATCATTTAATTTTTATTTTAAATCATTTACTTTTCAATTTACCTAACAATATCCTATTTTGAGCTGCTTTAGGAGTTCAACAAGCGAATCCGTGAGATTATAATTTTTAATTTCTTTAAAAGGGACAAAACAAGCGTCTAAAGCGTCATCCTGTGCCATAGGAGGTTGATCGGGATCACCTTCGAGCTGTTCAACGAAATAGTTAAGGAGGACGTAATGATATTCCACTTCCCCATGTTTATCTCTCATGATTTTATCAATAATTCCTGCGAGTTTGGTGACCTTTACTTTTATTCCCGTTTCTTCAAATCCCTCTCTTTCCGCCGCTTTTTGGGTTCCTTCCCCTAATTCAAGATGACCTCCAGGAATGCTCCAACGACCAGCATCGGGATCGTATTTTCTTTTAATGAGGAGTAGGTGATCGTTTCGAACTAAGATGACACCTACACCCACATGAGGTCTTACAGGATAATGTCGAGTGTCAAAAGCGGTCAGTTCTTTTTTATTCTTCATAATAATAAAATTACTTTTTTAATATTACGGATAATACTTCGCTCCTTCTAAGGATTTTTATTTAGAGCTATTTCATTCCTTACGGATAAAAAATAAAAATTATTATTCATTTCATTAAGCATGATACGCCCTTGGTATTGGCCCGAGGGGGGACAACCACATAGAACAGAACCGTTCACATGGATTGTAAAAGATAATATGGCAGCATCCTGGTGGCCAGACCCTCCCGTATTTAAAAGATATGAAAAAGAAGGCATCAGAGTTGTGATTAATTGTTCGGAATTCGACAATAGAAAGGATGTTCCTAATCGATTTACATATTATCACATAAATATACCAGATTATGGCATCCCAACGGACAATCAAATTGAGAAATTTTTAGAAATTACAAAAAAACACGCAGAGAAAAAAGAATCAATAGTTGTTCATTGCGTGGCGGGCTGTGGCAGAACAGGCCAAATGATTGTGGCTTGGGGTGCTTTTAATGGACTCATTCCTAAAGGACTAGACCCTGTTCAATGGATTAGAAATTATAGGAAGTGCTCGCTTGAGACGAAAGAACAAATGTCGCTTGCAAGAAAAATTGCGAGCAAGTACCAAAAATGAACTTTAAACGATGAATTTCAAGAGTAAAACTTAATTACCTGCAATTTCATAATTTATATATATCGCTCAAAAAAAGTGATAAATTCAAGGAAATTCGCATCCTCATGGACAAATCTGATTATATATACATGATTATCGATAACGTGCTGGTCTTTGGCATCAACACTGACCTGCAAGGAGAGAAGCTGAAAGAACACCTCAATAAATACGACGAACAGGTTATTAAGGCTGTTGCAGGATTTAGCCAGAAATTCCTCGAACATTTCCTCATCGTATCCAAGGGAAAAACACAGTCAGAAATAGAAGATCTCATTAAAAAAATGGAAAATATTTCGTACATGATATCACCAATGGGTTCCTTGCATTATCTCAGGGAAGAACAATTAGAGTATATATTAACCAAGTTAGGATCTCTTGAGTTAAGTGAAATTTCTGAACAGGAAATTAGCAGGATAGCCGACGAACAAATAGAAAAGCAATTCGGAGGAACCGTAAACTATAGCGAATCACAAGCTTTAGAAGCTCAACTTTCTAGTGCTGCGTTCTATTTATCTGGGTTGGGCTTCCCACAAAGCGTTATTAACCAGAAATTAGACGAAGTAAGGAAGGAGCCGTCAAAATTAGATGCTTTATTTAATGTGGCAGCACCAAGCTCTTCAAATCACCCACCAATGTACGCAGAGGAAAGCACGGATAAGATCGTTTCGAGCCACGATGTTGAAAAAGCCATTGATGGGTATATTGAATCGATCAAGCAGGACATAACAGAGGAACGGGCTAAAAGAGTTGCAGAAATTATGGTAGAAATCAAGGATTATGTGCAAGAAAGTTTGGACGCTCGGCACGAAAGGGTATTTAAAATGATCCACCCCGATCGACTTTCTCGAGCGTTAAAAATGTTAAAAAGCGTTAAAAAGAAGTCGAATCGAATCGGACTGTACATAGAATGGTTTTTTTGTTCTCATCTCATAGAAAATATAGAATTTAAGGTTGAACATTGGCAAGTAAGCTCTCAGGCAGGCCATGGGAGTTCAGGAGTATATAGCGCGGGCATTGCTTTCTCGAGATACGATCAGATCATTCGCGAATTTAACGATAGCAAGCTAACAAAAGTCGTTAATATATGTCGTAGAATTTTACAAACTCCTTCTAAAAAAGCAATTCAAAAACTCGGACAAGATCTCGTAGCAGAGACGGGTTTTGATGAACATTTATATTTTACTGATTAATTTTAATATGTTTTTTATATTAAAAAATTTTATAAGGGTAAATATTCAAATAATCGAATAAAGCATTCAAGAAATGATATTCTTGCTTGAATTGAATAAAAAAAAAATTATGTTGATTTTATTGTTTTTTTCTTCCTTAAAATCACCGTAGCTATGCTTAAAAACGCAATTAATATGAAGAAATCGCCAAAAGGTATGGTTCCTCCCTTTATGTGAATTGTATGTTCATTAATAGTTATAAATGCTACTTTCGTGAATATATAATATTCATAATAATAATCGTCATAAACTATTATTGTAACATTATAAATGCCAGGTGTACTATAAGCGTACGTTGTGCTTTGTCCATGACTAAAAAGACCGTCACCAAAATACCAGAGATAATCAGAAATCTTGTTTCCTCCGATGCCAGTGTAACTAAAAGAGATCGGTTCGTTCACATATGCGATTGTTTTATCGACAGTAAAGTCTGGAAATATGAGCAAGTTCATTTCTGCATTCGTACCTGTAAGAGAGAGGTAATAATTTCCACATCCATAATTAAAAGTTCCGTTTAAAAGCATACCCGTACTCCTTTCGTACCAAACTAGCCCTGATCCTGGAATACTTTGATCTTTCAAGACAATTATTTCCAATGGTCCTATTCCTGGATAATTACATACAAGTTCATCAACAAATTTAAAGCAATGATCTCCCTCTGGTCCAACGCTTATTAAGATATTCTCATCCATCGACATGTTGTTAAAGATCCAAAATGGAGTGTGTGAGTTAGATGCAAAAAGCCCTATTCTCGAAGTAAAGTACATTCTTCTTGTTTTCTCATCGAATTCCCAATCGTAGAGATCTGGAAAGTAGAATAAGTGAGCCCTGCAAGTACCATCAGGATTAACAGAATACTTGATAGGGAATAGGGATGTCGTGCTTTCCATATCGATAATATTCAAAGTCATTGTATAATTAACATTCATGCCATTAAATGGAAATTTTTCCTTTACAGTGAAGATCTTCTGTCCAGAAGTTAAAGCGTGAGATCCATCGGAATAATCTACTTGAAAGATTTCAAATTCGCTAGCATTTTCTAGTCTAGAGCTGAAATAATAACAGCAACCGTCCATGTAGTTATTATCTAAAGGATCTTGCTTGATCATTTGGAATTCTAGCCCTTGAATAACAGTACCAATGATATATTCTGGAGCATTGTTGTCGAGATCATAGTAATCAACTGTAAATACGAAGGTGGAGTCAACATATCCAATATTGGGAGTCACACGCAAATTTTCTAAGAATGGTTCATTGTAATTCGTAGATTCAGCGACCGTTAAATAATATTCAGGACTAACATTAGAGAACTTACCATCGTCGCATTCAAAATGATATGGATGGTCTCCTGGTTGAAAATATTGCTTTACTTCATATATGCACCCATCAATATAATTCATATCGTTTAAGTCTTGTTTATTCATGGCGTATTGCTGTCCATCTATTATTAAATAAATCCATTCTGGCTCGTTGTTGTCAACATCGGAATATATAATTCTAAATGTAAATTCAGTGGCTTGATTTCCGTTGCTAGGTCCTTTTTTAGCTTCAGATAATAAAGGTGCATTTAGATTTGGTTTTGGTACGACAGGAGCGTTAGTACTCACGAGTTCGTAGGAAGTGTAATAATACACCTTATATGTGTGATACATTGCCTTGAGGAGAATTCCCGTGTTTTTTTCAAACAAGGCTACGCTTTGCTCAGATTTGTTTTCAGTATCTTTTAACACCCAGGCATCTAGTTCTCCAATTCCAGCGATCTTATAAGTAGTTTCACCAACAACCTCAAACTCGTGATCGCCTTCATTCGAATTCATAAAAATCGGGATTTTATCTCTAATCGATACATTAGTAAATATCCAGTTGTTTGTGTGAGCCTTTCCTGTCAATCCATATGATTCAAAAGATTCTCCAGACCATAATCTCGTGCTTCTACTCACATTTCTTTCACCATAAGAAATGGATGGAGTTCCATCCTCAGAGGTCCATGTTATTGTTTCTTCGAAGAGATCTCCTGAAATTTGAGAAAAACTGCAATTTTCAAATTCTGTAGGAGCGCAATAAGTTTTTTTCAAGTAATACAAGTACATTTCATCAAAGGGATATTGATTTCCCAATTCAACTTTGGGACCAGTCATTGGGTTTGTAGCATGGGAGTAAAGCCCATTAAAGCATATAAAGCTGTATGTAATTACACCTCTTTGAATAAATGTTGATCGATATTCATAAGTACACCCATCCATAAAGTTATTATCGGAAGGTGTTTGCTTTATCATAGAGTACGCCGTAGAATTGATAATCACATAGATCTCATCAGGTTGATCGTTATCGAGATCAACATAATCAACCGAAAAAGTAAAGATGGTAGAACCTTGATATCCCAACATTGGATTAACGCCAGCATTTGATAGAACGGGCGAGTTATCGTTTTGTGCGGAGCTTATTACGAAATTAGTGTCCCAAACTAATGATTTAATGAATCTACCGTCCTTACAAATAAAAGTAACATTATAACTTCCGGGTTGTAAGTATGTTTCATATTGATAAGTGCAACCGTCTGCGTAATTGTCGTCGTTCGAATTTACTTTCCACATTTCATAAATTTTTCCGTTAAGGGAAAGTTGAACATAATTCGGACAAATATCGTCTGGATCTAAATACATTACGGTGAAGGTTAAAAGATCTCTTTGCGTCGGTGTTCCAGAATAAACAATATTACCATTATATAAAGTAGGTTCGGATGTATTTGTCACAATAGAGAGGGTTAAATCACCTTCTCCCGAAATGGCTTTTACGATTAGGAAGAATATTCCCGTCTGTGATGGAGTATAGGAGAGCTCCTCGATACCACCCAGGTCCGAAGATACGCTAGAGGCAACTAGGATAGGCTCCCCTGTTGATGTAGGAATTGAATTGTATAAATAAATATCGAAATCAGCATCTATTGGTACTAAGAGCTCAAATTTATATTGCTCGCCCGCAATTAAATTCACGTGACATCCAATTGCGTGCTTACTAGAAGGATTTATAGAACTACTAGATATGAATGAATTAATACTAGTCCCAGGAAGTAATTCATCTATCCAAGCTTCAATTGCCACATCAATGTTGATCCTTCCATATCCCTCATGTATATCTTTTCCCCCACGATCAAGAAAAGGGCTGTTATTTGGTGAAAGTTCTCTTTGTAATGGAAATGTTTCCGTAGCACTCATAAGCAATAGTGCTTTAATGGTTTTTGCCTGTAGAGCAGAATATGACCAATTTTTAATGCCCCCCATTGCGTTTATCAACAAGTTTACCGATCCTGCGACCGCTGGAGTAGCCATGGATGTTCCCGATGCCTCGTATAGATCGTTTGTATATCCATCGAGATATTTTCCTTCTACATCGTTGTCGTTTGTATCGGCGGAAAAAATGCCACCTGTAAATAGGCTCCCTCCAGGCGCCACAATATCTGGTTTTGTTGTAGAAAATCCGAAAGAACGCCCACCAGAACTACTATAGCTCGTTACTTGATCTTTTTTATTCATTGCAGCAACTGTAATAACATTATCTGCCAAACCTGGGCTACCAATATTATTTAAGTTAAACCAACCACCATCATTTCCAGCAGCAACAACAACAACTAATCCATTTTCAACAGCATCGTCAACAGCTTTAAGCAAGGCTAAATTCAACCATATTGATCCAAGGCTCATCGATAGCGTCGTGATGTTGTAAATTTCCTTGTTAACAACAGCCCATTCAATTCCACCAATGATATCGGAATAAAATCCAAATCCCATGCTATTTAGAACCTTAATACCAACAAGGTTCGCATTGGGTGCAACTCCCTTCCAAGGATCTCCACATCCATATAATGCAGGAACAATATAAGGTTTATATACCTCCATTGCGTAGGAAAATTCAATCCCATCAACATAATAATCTTCATTTCCATCAACGAATATATTTTGTATTTTTATTTCATAAGAGCCAAATGTGCTTGTAGTTACATCATAACTCAAATTTCCATCCCAATTATTTGATAGACTCTCAAAAGAATCTAAAATCATATTTTCGTGAAGTAGGAAAACCTTTATATAAAACTCGTCAGGTGATGCAGCAGAAGTATTAATCTTGCAATGGACATCAATTGCTCCCTCTTTAAAGACATCAAATCTTTTTACGATCCACCCATTGCTACCTTCAACTCCGTAAGAATTAGAGACAACATTTCCTGAAGTTTCAACGAGTCTTCCATAATTATCAAGATTAGGAACACCCTGACCTGCCGCTATTCCTGCACAATGGGTACCATGCCCGTTATCGTCGTAAGGTTCATCTAGATCGTTGACAAAGTCCTTCCATCCCACTATTTTAAAACTTGCGGTAGTATTAGAATATCCCGGAGCAAAAGAATTGTGTGAATCGTCAATACCTGTATCTAAGATCGCTATGGAACTATATTCATCACCCTTAAAATCGAGATCGTTCCATACATAGGGTCTTAAATTCATATTTCGCGTAGTATCGTAAATATTACACTTAACAACAGAATCGTGCTCAACCAAAAAAGGTATCCCTTTCAATTTCAAATTTTCGCAATATTTCAATAAAGAGCAGTAATCTATCGTTCCCGCAAATCCATTTAAGACTTCTTTAAATATTGTCTTCGTTTTACCATTATAATCGCTAAATAATGTGTAATATTCTTCAAATTCACTATTTGGAAAGTGAACTATTACTGGGACTTCTTCTTCCGAAATAATTTCGGTGTCGTCTGAAAACGCTTTTATTTGGTCATTCAAAATGTTAGTTAGAAGTCTTTTTTCATCGCGTGTTCTTAATGTTTTAGAAGTGTTTATTTTTTGTTCTAAAACATCACTAATTCCATTTTTGTTTATATCCTCCACTTGTTGGATGCTTTCAGTCCATTTTTCAAATCCTAGATGAGAATAGAGGGGATAAGTATCAAAAGGAGATTCCATTGAAGCATCATTTACCTTGTTTGACAAGGATCCTGGAGTAAAATCATTAAAATCATTTTCGTAATTATCTATTAATTGAGGATTTATTGAAATTTCGTCTTTATTTGGATCATTAATTTCACTGGGTTTGTTATTTGTAAATATTTGATAAAAAAAAGTATTTTTATACGGAGACGCAATACAGAATAATATCCCTAATATTAAGATAATTGATTTTTTTTTTTGTTTCATCTTTAACTTCTCAATATTTTATTCAAATAAAGATATAAGTTTAAAAAAAACGCACAATCTATATAAAATGGGCTAGTGAATGATTGAACCAGTTAAGTTTTTAATTTCGATATTTGCTTTAGTATTTGATGATCTCTCAATTATCTTAACCAATTATTCTTGAATTACATCTATCATTAAGTAGATTAAATAAATTAAAAATTAATTAATTCAAGATTTTAAAAATAGCTCTCTGTTAAAAAATATAAAGTTTTTTTAGAGGTATTTTTTATTGATATTACTCGATATCTTGTTAATATTTCTAGATATTTTTTTACTGTATTTAAGTGCATATTAAGATCCTTGGCGAATTGAGTCTTTGAAACCCCAAAATCGTTATTTCTTAAAAATTCAATAATTTGCTTAATTCTTTTTTTTGACAAATAATAAGCTCGTTCTGCAGTTTTTAAAGGAACTGAATCTAAAAAAAAAATTTGATGGTTTTCAACCGTGCTTTTTTTAATTAATTCAAATTTTAATAAGATCTTTATGTGCCAGTAGACGACATAATTGCTTAAATTTAATTGAGTCACGATTTTATTGAAAAAAATTCCTGGATGTTTTTTGACATGTTCGTATATTCGCCTTCTCTTTTCGTGTTCCAATAGTTCATATTTAGTTAATATCGAACCTTCTATTACAATATTTTTTTCCATTAAGGAATTAAGTATTTGTTTTATTCCCATAGTATTCACATTTAAGGAATCTTTCAAAGTTGAATTTAAAAACGGTAGGATATCGTCCATTAGAAATGGGCGATTTTGATCCAAATAATTTAAAACTGAGCGAAAAACTACTTGTTCTTTGTTATTTAACTTTTCCACTTAAAATAATCCTCCCTTAATTTTAAAGAAATAAATCGTTTTTCCTTGAGTTTTTTAGCTTTAACATGTTATTTAAGATATCCTGCCTCTCTGAAGGAGACAAAAAAAGCAAATCTCTTATTAAAAGTGATTCTTCTTCAGCGTTTAATTCAAGTAACTTAATTTTTTCCATATAATTATCTTTATCTTTAATTTTAGGCTGTATATTACCAATTGGAGTTTTTATATAGGATTTTTTTGTTTTTCTATGTAAAGCATAGGCAATTGGCATTACAACGCTAATCGTAGAACCAATAATAATACTTCCAAACACGAAAACAATTAAGATTGGGGGATTCTCAACTGAGCTAGTAGTGTAATACGCCCTAAGTGTTGGGTCGTGAACGATTCTATTTCCAGACCAAATGGGATAATTTTGGGTTTCTATGCTATAAAGGTTTTGAGGATTATTAAAAAAGGGATTGTCAGAAACTAGGTCTTCGAGGGAGAATATAATACTCGAAAATAAATCACCCCCAAATTGGGGCCAAAAGTTCTGTTTTAACGAGCTTGTAATTATCTTGGCAACTGTTCCTCCTTGAGAGCTAAATTCTGAGATTTTTCCTAAAGAGGGATAATCATACAAGGTATAGTTTTGCTTTGCGGGGTTCATCATATCCATTTCTGCAAAATTAATACCACCTATTTCAAAATTAAAGATGTCTGCACTTTTAGATACAAGTGATATAACGCTTTCTTCTATTTCAGAAGAGGCAATCAAATACGTGTAATGCGGTATCGACAATCCGCATCCTTTTACTCCGTCATAAAAGGATTGGTTAGTTATTTGAGGCAAATCTATCGTATAATCCAAGTTTGAGCTAGATCTCCCTATCTCGTAGTTGAACCCAAAACCAAAATCACCAGGTGAAGCTTGAGAATAGTTTAAATAATCCCATTGATATGTTGCATAATTGTACTTTCCAGCTACATAAACATCATCATCGTATTTCGAAGCGTTCTTGACATATCCATAAATGGGATAGTCGGGATATTCTATATCCCATTTCAAGACATTATTTTCATCTAATGGTGGCGTGAATACGATATTGTTGGAAAGGGCATCTAAGGTTAAATCATTGGGAAATGAGAAGGAGCCACTTTCTGGAGGCGATTCAAGACTATTATTATTCTTATAATAGGACCATAGGGTGGAAGAAACTGAAATAGCCATGGGATATATTACGCCTCGACATTCATTTGAGCTTCCGATTGAAACAGCTCCAATACTTCCAGAAGTGTCTGATAAATCTGCGGAATAGATTCCATTACCGTCCGTATCATTATAAACGATATAACTATAAAACATGTCCATCCACGCAACATGTTCCCCGTTTTGAGTTTTATAAACCTGTGTCGTTAATATCAATGGCATCGTAAAGTTCTGTTGCATTACTTGGTGATAGTAAAAGTCCGAAGGGGGTTGCGTTCCCTCAGTAAAATGGTCGGGATACCATCCCTCGTTCGTTTCGATCTCAAGGCTAGCAATGGAGTCGTTTTCGTGGTATCGTTCAGTCCATATTATGGTCTCGTTTCGATAGTCTTTATGCGTGTAATTATAATTGAACTGATTATCAACCAACCAGATATCGTTTGTCCAATAACAATCTTTTACGGCCATCCAAGTAAATTGGAGGCTGTCATCATAGGACGCCTCTACCTTATAAACATTCATGTTAATCGTGTTTGTCATATTACCTGTGACCGTATTCTTACGATAGATTTCAACATAATCGGCGTAATATCCCGATCGTGAGTATTCAAAATAAGTATTTGGATTTTCTACACCCCATTTATCTTCGTACACGGCCATAAACGATTCCGTGCGGTTATCCCACCCTTTTTCATGGGAGGAAAATACCGTGTTGTTCCAAATAAAAGATTGGTTGATGAGGACGGTCTCTTCTCCCCAATCGTATTCTGCTCCAATGGGGATAGTCGCAGCAGTGATGGGTTGAACAATAATAGATACATTTGTTATCACCAAGATGAGCGTTAATAATGTAGAATATCTTTTTTTCATTCCTTTTATCCTCTTATTATGAATTTTCATAATTTGAATATAATTATGTGTATTTAGTTTATTTTTAATATAAAAAGACCTAGTGAAGATTTGAACTATAATACTTTCAATTACAATTAAATTATTTAATTATTTATCATCTCATAGATATAATGATTTAAAGCATTTATTTTTTGTGTCAAGAGGGTTTAATTTGATGTGATTAATGAAACAGGGAATCTCCAATCTTATTGAACAAAATTTGCACTAAAAAAGATTCATCTTGCTCAATTTCAGTTTGTTCTTTATAATCATTTTTTGAAAGACCGCGCATCTGGGTAATCAGGTGAATATTTTCTCGTGCTGTTAATCTATCGTAAAGAGCTAGCTCTTGAGGACAGATCCCAATCATTGATTTGATATTCTTGGTTTGCTTCCCCAGATCCATTCCAAAAATCTTTGCTATTCCACTGGTGAGGGGAAGGATCGTGGATAATATAAATATTGTACCAGTTTTTCCAGCACCGTTAGGGTCTAATAATCTAAAAAAAGAGCCTTGAGAGACATTAAAATTTAATCCATCTACAGCTAGAATATCCCCATATTTCTTTTTTAAATCGATAATTTCAATAGGATTCAACATTTTACATCAAATTTTATATCGGGATTTTTTATAAAAGTGTATTTTTTCTTAGATTTAATGTTATAGCAATCCGTTTTTTAATACAAAATAATTTCAGATCGTTCTTAATGAAAATCAAAAAAATATCCCTAAAATATCTAAAGAAAATTGTATTTGATTTTATATAAGAAAACCACACTATGATATTAATATGTATGGGGGTAACTTTTGCAGTATTAGATTAGGAAGGATTACATAAAAAGAATTTTGGAACGGTTACATAAAGGCAGCTCGTAGGAATTTCCCGCTTAAAGCAATTTTCGTCAGAGCAGGGAGCATTGAAAAAAGATTTTTACCCGCCCTTTTTGTCCCCTTTAAATCGTAATTTTCAATATCGGGCATTCGATATGCTTCCCAAATCTCCTTTCTAAGTTGTTTATCGGTGTTAATGAGCTTTACATAAGTATCCCAAAGAACTTTCACATGACTTCCAGCGTTATAAAACAAGTATTCGGACCCAGTACCATTCTGATTGTAATTATCTATGAGGATGCGATGAAGTTCTCTGTCGTATCTTTGGAGATCGTTTCGATTAAAGGAGCTATCGTTTTCAAGAAGAGACATACAGATCTTGGAAATAAGATCGGCAGAACACACGCCACAGAGCATTCCCTCGTAAAAGAAAGATGTGACGAGCCCTGCAGCTTCTCCTAATACGACCATCCGATCCCGAGAAAATTGCTTGATGGGGTGCTTGGATATATTTAATATGACGGGTTTTTCGTCAACTTTCAAATTCTTAATGAAGGGTTGTATTCGTTGATAGTTATGCAAGATTCGATTTAACTTGTCCACGAGGCTTGCGGGAGACTCGTTAGAATTCCCCATGAATCCAATGGGCACCCTCTCGAATCCTTTTTCTATGTAAAACGGACCGTTCGTGCTAATTTTCGGGTTGATGTGAAAGATATAATGATAAGGAAGTTGGCTGTTTATCACATCTTGGTCGCCCCTCAGGTGCGTGAATATACCTTGATAGCAATCTGGTACTTCGAATCCTACAGAGCGCTGTAGTTCCAAACCTGAAGATCCCGTTGCGATTGCGACCAATTTTGACTTGTAGGATTCGCCTTTATTGTTGATAATTTCCACATAATCACCTCGATTTTCGATTTTCGATACTCTTTCCCCGAATTTGGTCGTTGCACCCTTATCGACTGCCGTTTGGTATAATTTTTTTACGAGCTCTTCCGTGTGGATTATATGTCCAAAAGGAGCGCCAAATTCTGAAGAATTGACCTCACCGTTGTCCGTTGATCCCATGTAGTTCATTTTTTCGTGGAGCAAGGGAAAAATTGACTTGTTGGAATAATCCACTTCTGTTAAGAAGGGTTTGTTGTGTTCCGAAAAAATGTTTGTTGCAACAAGGAGGTTATTTTCTTCTCTTGCCTCGATAAGTAGGGTATTTGCGTATTCCGAAGCTTTTCTTGCAAGAGAAGCACCCGCAATTCCTGCGCCTATTATTGCGATGTCGTACATCATGATCGTTAAAGGATAATATGTTAATATAACTGGTTAATGGTGAAATGAATATTAATCTTGTTATTGATAAAATTTCAATCTAAACCATTGTTCATTACTCTGTGACTAATTTATTAACCTTATATTCTTGAAAAAATTTAGATATATTTCTATTTAAGATATTTTGAAAAATTAGTGATAAGGCATTGCCATAAATAACAATATCTTCGCAATCGAATGTGAATTACAAGCTTATCAAGTAGCGCAAGTGTTCGATAATTTTTTGCCACGAATCAAATTCCAAGTCAAAATCGTTTCTCATATTGGATACATCTATCATCACAGGCTTGTCAGAATAACCCTTGTCTTTTAACACGATTTGACTACTCGAATTCGTTAATTTAATCGTCTCTCTTGCGATCTGTTCCCAAGTGTAAAAATTTTTCCCTAATCCAAAATATATGGCTCGATTCTTTTCGGATTCAAGGAGCGAGGAATATAACTGCGCAAGATCGTCAGCGCAAATGAACTGCGTGCCGTCATTTTTCATAAGTTCGATGGTGTCGTTTTTCTTTGCCTTCTTCACGATGTCCACGAATCGCCGATCGGGTTCGATTGAAGCACCTTGCACGACAGGATTCCCAAAAGTGTATCCAGGTCGAATGATATTGCAGTTCATATTTGAATTACGAGATGTGGCGTGGAAATAGGTTTCGGAAGCGGCCTTCGTCGCACCATAATATTCGAAAGGTGTGAAAGGCGATTTTATATTCATTGGCTTGCGGTAATCTCCAATCGACGCCGTGGAAGATGTATATATAAACTTTTTAACCCCTAATTCCGCTGCTTTTGAAAATAAAAACACGGATGGAACCGTATCGTTATGAAGCCATTCCATCGCGCTCGATCCAGGTCCCAAAGCGATGTGAACGCAAGCGTCCTTGTCTTTTAATTGAGTTTCAATAACATCGTAATCAGTAATACTTCCCTCAACAATGGAAACCTTGGGAAGATCGTGTAATTTAGGGGCCTTTCCGGGATTCCTCGCTAAAACCGTAATCTCGTGGCCTTTATCCGATAATTCTTTTAGGACATGTGAACCGATAAATCCCGTCCCTCCAGTCAAAAA
>JAFGGO010000130.1 GCA_016930515.1 Promethearchaeota archaeon
ATATAGGTCACAATAAATTCATAAATTATTCGAAATTAGTTTAAACAGTTAGAAAAAGAAGAGTAACTGTATATAAATAGAGAATATTTGTATGATTTTTCTCTTAATATTCAAAAATATTTGAATATTTTTATTTGAAGGAAAATTAATCCTTTATATTTTCAAGGAGGGAAAGTATTCTGTAGAGCATGGTTCGAGAATGAAACGGACAATTGGGATCTTGAGATAGATCGTCAATATTATACATCACATTACTCGCTATAACACCAGGAGTTTCTCCCGTGTTTCCTTGTAATTCGTTTATTGCTCTTTGAGCCACTCGCTTGATATTTCTTGGAACGGAGCGATCCATTATCATGGTATCGAGCAAATCAATGACATTTTGAAAAGTAGTTTTAACTTCTTCGTCGCTAACTTTTGGCATCTACAAGTTCACCTCGAGTAAAGTTTAGACAATATTAAAATTAAGTATCTAATTTGAATGAGAAAATATTACTTAAAATTTATTTTTTTTCTTTTTAATTCTAACAGAAATGTTAAAAAATAACCATGAATTTTCAAAAAATCAGCACGAACTTATTCAAAAAGAACTCATCTCGAAAATTGTATTTCGAAATTTTTATTTTAAATTTTGAATTTACAAAAATAAACCTAAAAACGAACCTAAACGAATTATAAGAAAAAAATGATAAGGTAAGAAAAAATGACATCAACAGATAAGAAATATATCTATACGTTCAAAGAAGGAAATAAAGACATGAAACAGATCTTGGGAGGAAAAGGCGCCAATCTAGCAGAAATGACCTCTTTTGGATTGAATATTCCACAAGGTTTTACCATTTCTTGTCAAGCTTGTTTAGATTATTTCAACGATCCAGAAGGATTCATGGCGATGATCCGCCCTGGTGTAATGGAACATTTAAAGGGATTGGAACAAGAAACAGGGAAAAAATTCGGAGCCGATAAAAATGCTTTACTAGTTAGCGTTCGAAGTGGCGCGCCCATGTCAATGCCAGGGATGATGGACACGGTGTTAAATTTAGGATTAAACGACATCGCCGTTGCAGGATTGGCAGAGGAAACTGGAAATCCCCGATTTGCATATGACGCTTATCGAAGATTTATTCAAATGTTCGGAGACGTTGTAATGGGAATCGAACTAGATCACTTTGAGGAGATACTTAACGCGCATAAAAAAGCCAAAGGACCAAACGCTCAAGACACAGATTTAGACCTTGAAGACTTGAAAAAGATCATAGAAGACTATAAAGCTTTATACAAGAAACACATTGGTAAAGATTTCCCTCAAAATCCTATTGAGCAATTGTTTTTAGCGATAAAAGCAGTATTTAAATCATGGAACAATAAGCGGGCAATCGCTTATAGAAAGATAAATAAAATTCCAAATTTTGGAACCGCTGTTAATGTACAGGCCATGGTTTTTGGTAATAAAGGATGGGATTCGGGAACAGGCGTAGCTTTTACGAGAGATCCATCAACTGGAGAAAAAATCAAATTTGGAGAATATCTTCCTAACGCCCAAGGGGAAGACGTGGTAGCAGGAATTCGTACTCCAAAAAAACTGGAAGAAATGAAAGATGAATTTCCCGGAATTTACGAAGAGCTCTTAGAAACCATGGATAGATTAGAGAATCACTATAAAGACATGCAAGACATCGAATTTACCATCGAAAACGGCAAATTATTCCTATTACAAACTCGAAACGGAAAGAGAACGCCACAAGCAGCTATTAAAATCGCTGTTGATAAAGTTAAGGAAGGTCTTGTTACGAAAGAACAAGCCCTAATGGAAATTGATCCTAATATCGTGTCTAATTTGTTATTCAAGCACATCGATGAAAAGAAAGCAGACATGTCCAAAATGTTAGCTCAAGGAATAAATGCATCCCCTGGCGCGGTTACTGGGAAAGTAGTATTCGAGGCTGATGATGCCGTTGAATTAACAGAAAAGGAAAGGATGGACGTGATATTAGTGCGCCCACAGACAAAGCCAGACGATGTTCACGGATTATTTGCCGCAAAGGGCGTTCTAACACAGTTCGGTGGAAAGACATCCCACGCTGCTGTCGTTGCGAGAGGGATGGGCAAACCTGCCGTAGTAGGTGCTCAAATGGTGAACATCAATCTCGAGAAAAAGCAAATGGAAGTAGACGGGACTGTCATTAACGAGGGAGACATTATCACCATCGACGGTGCTACGGGGAAGGTATTTAACGGTCAAATGCCATTAGTGGATCCCGAATTAAAAGGGGAATTCATCGAATTACTCCAGATGGCTGATGAAATCAGGGCAATTGGTGTAAGAGCTAACGCTGACACTCCAGAAGACGCAACCAAGGCAATAGAATTTGGAGCTCAAGGCATCGGATTATGCAGGACAGAACATATGTTTATGGCACAAGAAAGATTACCCGTAGTCCAACAAATGATCATGGCAGATTCGGACGAAGAGAGACAAAAAGCCCTAGACAAGATCTTGCCCATGCAAAAAAGTGATTTTTACGAGATTTTTAAAATAATGAAAGACAAACCCGTTACCATCCGTTTGCTCGATCCACCCTTACACGAATTTTTACCAGAACTCGAAACGGTACTGTTAGAACACCAAGAACTCAAGCTCACGGGCGGTTCATCAGAAGAAATTGCCAAGAAAGAAAGCGTCATAGCAAAGATAAGATCTTTATCCGAAGAAAATCCAATGATGGGACTTAGAGGCTGCCGATTAGGAATAACTTGGCCACAAATTAATGTGATGCAGGTTAAGGCTATCTTTCAAGCAGCTTGCGAGTTGAAAAAGGAAGGCATTAATGCAATCGTAGAAGTCATGATTCCACTGATCGGAAGCATTAATGAATTAACCCATGTCAAGAAAGATTTAGTCAAGGTTGCGGCAGAAACGATCAAAAGTTACGGAGTGGACTTGGATTACAAATTTGGTACAATGATCGAGATTCCCAGAGCAGCTTTAACTGCGGGATTGATTGCAAGCGAAGCCGAGTTCTTTTCTTTTGGCACCAACGACTTAACTCAGATGACATTCGGATTCTCGCGGGACGATGCTGAAGGCAAATTTATTCCGATCTATCTCGAGCAGGGCATTATGAAAGATAATCCCTTCGAAGTTTTAGATCAAGAGGGTGTTGGTAAGCTCATGAAGATGGCAATAAACGATGGACGCCAAACTCGCCCAGATCTGAAGTGCGGAATATGCGGCGAACACGGAGGAGAACCTAGCTCGGTCATCTTCGGGCACGATATTGGCCTAAATTATGTTTCTTGTTCTCCTTTTAGAATTCCCATAGCAAGAATTGCGGCAGCTCAAGCAAATATTTTAAATAAGAAGAATTAATCTTCACTCTTTTTTTCTTTTAAATTTTTAAATCGGACTTTTATGGTTTTTTAGCTTGAATATACAAACGAGTATGTTTCATAGTTAGATTATTCTCGCCATTTGATTCAAGAAAAAAAACAATAGAATCGTTGATAAATTCATCGTGAAGATTTTGAGGAAGAACATTTAAATAAGGGACTAGGGCTGCAGCTCTAATATAATTACATAGATCCTCTTTATTGTCGAATTCTATTATCATTTGTATTGGTTCGATTTGAATGGCGCAAAATCCACATTTCTCTAATATCTCTTCTGTTTCAAAAGACGTAAGAAATCTCCAGGGAAAATCCATTGATTGAAAATAAGTATGATATTTTTTATCGTTTTCTAAAGTTTGTATCGTTTTGAATAAGGCATTGATCTCTTTTAAACCAGTTTGGACCATTAATCGCCCTCCAGTTTTCAGAGCGTTGTAGAGTAAAGTGTACATTCTTTCTAAATTAATTATCCAATGTAAGGCAGAGTTTGAGAATACAGCATGAAATTGATTTCTAAAATTGATGTCTAGAGCGTTATCGTGTATTATATTAACATTCAGGATATTATTCTTTTGAAGATTTTTTTTTGCTTGTTCAATCATGTGCTCCGATAGTTCAATCCCCGTTATATTTCCGTGAGGAATTAATTTAGCAATTTCGATTGTCGTCATTGCGTTTCCACATCCTATATCTAGAATCTTTTCTCCGTCCTTGGGTTTGAGCATTTCTATTGCTTTCAAGCCTAAATTAAATTGAAATTGAGAACTTTTATCGTATAATTTAGCGTCCCATTTATGAGAGTTTTTGTATTTCATTTAATCTACCCTTCTTGCTCTAGCACATCGTAAAATATCTTATAATCTTCATCAGAAAACAAACAAAAAACAACAATTTCAATTCCCGTGTTTTCTTTCAAGTAATTTATCACGGTATTAATCATTATTTGAGCACATCTATTGATTGGATATCCAAAAATACCAGTTGATATAGCTGGAAAAGCAATTGATTTTAAAGAATGTTGATCGGCTATAATGAGACTATTTTTCGTTGCCATTTTAAGCTTATAGTCTTCGTTTCCTTCGCCCATTCGAGGCCCTACAGCGTGAATAACATGTCTTGTTTTTAATTTTCCTGCTGAAGTAATGGCCGCTTCGCCAACCTTTATTGGTGAAACATTATTGCATTGTTCTTGTATTGAGGGGCCTCCTTTCGTTCTAATCGCACCTGCGACACCCCCTCCTAATATAAGATTTGAATTAGCAGCGTTAACAATTGCGTCAGTGTTTTGATTCGTGATATCGTCCTTTACGATTCTTATCGTGGAATTATTAATCCTATATTCTTTCATAACAAGATCTATTTGTTTAACTTGCTTTAAGTTTATTGCGTTATTATGAAATTTGAAATGGATCATGTAAAACGATGAAAAATTCAAAATAACCAAATTTTTAAATTTTAGAAGTTATATTGAATCAATTAAGTTTGAAAAATGTTTTTCTAAAAATAATTGTAAAATCGAGTTTATTTACAATAGATTAAATTATTTCATAAATTACCTTAACATATAGTGCACCCACTAAAAGACCAAAGAACTGAAGAAAATTGATTTCGAGAGTATTAGTTATAGCGCAAGGTGGTTTATTGGCATATTCCAAGAATTTTATCAACATAGCGGAAAGTCGGGATAGTGGTGCTACAGAAGGAGATTTAATTAGCGGTTTTATCTCCGCCATAAGTACATTTGCCAAGGAAATAAAAGGTGGAAACATCCATTCACTTAATTTTAAAAACTTTAATATTGTCATGGAATACGACACGGAAACTGATACTATATTCTTTATAATTTGCGATATAAACGATATTGAGGAGGAAGTACGAGAACGCTCGATACTGTTGAAGGAGGAATTCATAAAAAGACATAAAGAAAGACTCATGAATTGGACAGGGGAGCTTGTTCTTTTTCAAGACATGGAAGCGTTCGTGGAAGAAAATATCTTTATTCCTCCAAAAATACTTATTGTTGGAGAAGTAGGTGTTGGAAAAACTACTATAATGGATTTATTCCCCGGAGAAACTATTATAGAGATTGACGAGGATTTAAACGAAATTATTCAAAAGACAATTTATGTACAAGGTCTTAACCTCAGGCAATTCATTATTAGGGAGATGAACATTGAAGAGTTAGTTGACAATTCCAAGCTTTACAAGCCTCTTTTAAACAACGCCGATATTATTATCATCGTTACTAATTCTGGAGCAAGTAATTTAGCAAGAACTGCAAAATTATATCCTATCTTGAAAAAACTAGTTAAAAAAGCGGATTTTTATGTGATTGCCAATTTTCAAGACAATAAGGAACTGGCGTTTGAGCCAATCAAGATTGAAGAATTATTCGATGGGCTCAAGACATATGGATTTGCTGGAACGGAAAAAAAAGCTCAAGAAAAGATGTTCAATATAATGGTTGATGTGTTAAATAAATCCATTGTTGAAAAAATACAACACGATAATCAAGAGATAACATCGTGAGAAAAATAAAGCTAAACGAATCATTAAAAATGAAAAAAAATGAAAATTGAAGAAGATTTTGTATTTCCCGTATATATATCAGATAAAATATTACAAGAGATAAAAAAAATATGTTCGAGCTACAAGGTCGAAGTATTTGGATATCTAATTGGAGAGATTTTTTCTTGGAAGAATAAAAAATATTTGCTTATTGAGCACCAATTTTATTCAAAAAAAACCTTCAAAAGCAATGCTTCTTTAGTAGCTCAAATTGAAGGAGCCTCAGGCGAGTTTAATCAGGCATTAGAAAAATTAAAAAAAAAATCAAATAAAGACTCCTTAAGAAAGGTAGGGTGGTGGCACAGCCATCCAAACTTTGGCGTGTTTTTAAGCCCAACGGATGTAAAAACTCATCGATATTTCTTTCCAGAACCTATTTTCGTGGCTTTAGTTGTAGATCCTATTCGAGACGAACACGAGTTTTTTAGCATTGACGACAAATCAAAGAAAGGATATAAAGTCATAAGCAGCGCAATTTTAAATGAATAATTTCTCCTAAAAATTCTTTTTAATAAACATGACAGCTAATAACGATTATAAAATCATAGGTCAAGAATCCATCGACGACGATATTTACGATCGACAAAAACGAATTAAAGGATGGGATCAAAAAAGGATTTCTAACGCTACAATCATGGTAATTGGCGCAGGAGCGACAGGAAATGAAGTTGTAAAAAATTTAGTGTTATTTGGTATAGGAAAAATAATTCTTGTAGATTACGATACAATTAATGTATCGAACTTGAATCGATGCGTTTTATTTAACATTAAGAGCGCTCAAAAAAACGAGTACAAGGCCGATGTAGTTAAAGAAGCTTGCAAAGACTTGAATCCTGATGTTGAGATTGCATCCTTAAAAGAAAATCTAAGCGATATAGACAAAAATCTCTATAAATGTGATGTTGTATGTTCCTGCGTTGATAACGTGGAAGCCCGGATTGAAGCCAATAATTACGCTTATTATTACGGAACACCATTTGTTGATAGTGGAATCGATGAATTTTTTGGGAGTGTTCAAGCAGTATATTCAAGAGTTCCAGACGCAGCATGCTTGCAATGTGGAATCTCGGGAAAGGATTTGGATATAATGTGGAAAAGATTTTCCTGTACTGGTCAAGAAATTGAATCGGAAAACGGAGAAACTGTGGGAAAAATAGCTACAATTATCACCACTACCTCAATAATTGGTGGAATACAAGCTCAACAAGTCCTCCAATTCGTTTTAGGTGTCGATTACTATAAAAAGCATGGACACTGGAATCTTGATATCGGTGAACCGCTCGTCGGAAAGCAACTTAACTATAACGGTCATACGAACAAGTTTGACATTATAGAAAAGGTGAAAAATCCCAGTTGTTGGACATGTTCTTATGAAAAAAAAGATTAAATTACGAATCACAAAAAAATAAAACACATAAAAATCATAATAAATAATAAAAACAATAATTGTAGAGGCTAATGTAATGCCAGAACTACCGCACGAAATATGGAAAGAACGAATTGAAAACGAAATAAAGGGATTGAATCGCCTCGAGGTGCTCGAACCAGGTTCCATCCTCAAAAACGAAGACACGGTCGAAATGGTTCTTAACATTCACGCGTTTGGATTTATCAAAAAGAAGAAAAAATTAGTCCCCCAAACTAATCATCGTATATTCATCAAAATAAATCGGGCTTTCCCATATCCAGGAGGTATTGATTTTGCATGGTATTCTAACATCTACCATCCAAACATTCATCCTGTGGATTTGAGCAATAAACAGCAGGGAACGGGATATATTTGCTTGAATGTGCTAAAAAAATGGTCAAGACTCTCGGATTTAGAAACGACTGTAAAAGCTTTGAAAATGCTTGTTGAAAACCCAAACCCAGATGATCCCTTAAATTACGACATTTGCTTGGATGCTACTGAATTTTTCAAAAACAATTCAATGGAAGATTTGATAAAGCAATATAGTTTACCAGAAGAGGACGAAGACGAAGACGAAATTAAAATAATAGATGATTAAAAGAGTAGAATAACCTTGAAAGATAAGAACAAGATAGAACAAGAGGAAGTCCCAAATTCATCAGAAGATTCAGACCAAAATGACGATAGACCAAGGATTATTGGAAGTATTGACCCTATCATTCCAGAAAAAAGACCCCCTAACGATAAGATCAAGGATCATTTTATTACCGAAGAAGATAAAGCTTAATCTGGATTATTTTTTTAATTCTTCGTTTTTTTATGCATTTCGATTTTCTTATTATGTTTTTTTTAATTAATTAATGAAAAATAGAAAAAAGAAATTTAAGGCCACTAATATCCTCCCACGACTCGAGCCCATAACGCTAATTTATCGTTTTCTTTCAAACCAAACTTATGTATTGCATCTTGAATGGTGGAATCTGGAGGGAGTTCCTTGTTGTTCAAAACTAAAGTAAAGCTACGCTGTTCAGCACTAATTATTCCCATGTGCTTGATAATGATGTCAACTATTCGTTCGATTTTGTGGTGTTCTTTTACATCGAGCTTGATTAATTTTCCAGTCCGGGAATCTTCTACTTGTATGCGCATTGTGTTTTACTGTTTTTTTTAATTTTGGTTATACTTTATTAAAAATACTCAAAAATTGCTTAAGAACTTTTTGATGGGATCGAAACTTCATTTAGATGAATAAAAACAAATCATGGTGAATATTAATGCTCGTGTTCATGCTCATTATCTTGGTTTTTTTTCATTATTTCGTCCAGTTTAGCTCGATCTTCCTCCGACATGTTGCTCATTACTTCCATTTGTTGTTTCATTAAATCCATCATAAATGTTTTGGAAAGTACTTGATATAAAACTGGTAAAGAAATTCTCATACGTGCTAATTCAAGAAACATTGTTTTGGCAATATCTCTCATCTCCTTGAGGTCCTCTTTCGTCATCCCTTCTTCACCAATTCCCGGACATTCTTCATCGACAATAGTGAAAGAATTTCCATCAAATTCAAGGGGATAAGTCCGACAGCTTAAGGGACGATTTTCGTATATTAAACATTTTTTTTGTTCCTCGTTATACATAGAACACTTTGCACCAAGTAAGTCCTCAATTGGAACCTGTCTAAAAGGACTAGGTGTATTCGAAGCTTCATCATCATTTCCAGACTTAGGTGGGACTATAGGTTTCAGTATTAGATCGATACCTCCACTTGGTATTTCCTGAATGTCCAAATATGGGAGAAAGTTTGCAACCACTTTATTATGTGCCCATAATTGCAAATCCCATGCTGTTATTGGGATTGGTCCACGAGAAAGGCAACATTTATCACATCTGGTACATTTAAAGGTGAATTTGGTTTTTGAAGATTCAGATTCCTTTTTTTTCTCGTTATTTTCGATTTGTTCATCCTTCTTGGTTTCAGACATTAAAAATCACTTGAATGATATTTATAATTAATATTGAAATAGGAATCATTGAAAAAAAGATTTACTTTATAACTCGAACCTTTAAAGGTAATTAAAAATTAGTAATAAAATAATTAGCTATTTCAAGAATTAACATGATGTTTGAAGAAAATATTGAAATCATAAAGAACCTCACTGAAATTCAGAGTTGTAGCGGAAACGAATCAAAAATCAGAGATTATATTAAAAACCTCGTAAAACCCTATTGTACGAAAATAGAAACGGATGTCTTAGGAAATTTGTTTTGTATAATCGAGGGAACTGCCAAGCCTCCAGATCAGAAAATGAAGGTACTTTTAGACGCCCACATGGACGAAATAGGATTTATGGTAAGGTTCATTGACAAAAACGGATTCATTCGCTTTTCGCAAGTTGGAGGTCAAAATCCCAGAATATTGCCTGGAGCCAAGGTAACGGTTCATTCCAGCTCGGGAGAAGATATTTTAGGCGTGATCGGCGAAACTCCCATCCATCTATTAAAAACCGAAGAGCGTAAGAAAGCAGCTAACCTAGAAGACTTGTTTATTGACATTGGACTCGAAAACGATAAACAAGTAAAGGAGATTATTTCCATTGGAGATTACGTGACTTTAAAAGAAGAATGTTCCGTGTTGAAAGGAAACAAGAGAATTTGTTCCAAGGCTTTTGACGATAGAGCGGGATGTTTCGTGCTCATAAAATTAATCATGGAATTATCATCCATCAAAGACAAGTTAGATAAAAACATCGTTTTTCAATTTGCATCACAGGAGGAAATTGGCGTGAGAGGGGCAACTGTTGGTGCTTTTAGAAATTTTCCCGATCTTGCCATAGCAGTCGAAGTTACTCACGCAATAGATTTCCCTGGCATTAGCAAGGACAAATTCAATGAATGCAATTTGGGATCGGGCGTGTCTATAAGTATTGGTCCGAATTTACACCCCAAGTTATCAAAAAGTCTAGTTGAAACGGCAAAAAGAGAAAACATACCCTTCGTTTTGGAACCAGAACCTCGTCCCACTCCAACTGACGCACGAGCGATTCAAATGACCAAGACTGGCGTCCCTTGCGCCTTAGTTTCAACCCCCCTACGATACATGCACACGAATATAGAAGTCATTGAATATCAAGATTTACTTTACACCATCCAACTTCTGAGATCGTTCTTGTCGGAACCTAAAAATCCCCTTGAATAATAGGTACAGCATCTTTTTTTTCTCTTATTCTTATCGATAGTCAATAATATAGTAGACATTATTGTATAATTCATTTGTGTTTACGAGCAATTAACAATCTAATAAGACTTTTTAGAGATCCCGAATTTCATTTAATCATGAGAGACATGATGAAATCACCGTTCTTACAAGGTTTTGCGTTCTGGTTAGTTGTTACAGTTAATTTAGTATTGACTTTTTTTATGGGGTACATGCTAACTGCCCTTCCACTCATAGGATTTACCATCTCCGGCTTATTAATAATCATATTGTCATTCCTTGTCAACTTTACCATCGTATTCTATTTCAAGAGATCAATAGAAATACCTAAGGATAGAAGATTATTTGTAGTAGTTCTAATTTATTTAAATGCTCTTTTTGCGTTAGCAATGGGCTTATCAATACCCTTAATGGAAGACCCCAGTAAGGACAATCTTGGGTTCGTAATGATTCCGCTTTTAATCATCTTGAACATCATAATTGTTGATAGATTTTTCTTTTATCTAAAGATTGGTAAATCCATTGAAGAAACGACTGATTTAAATATTACATCCTTAAAATCACAAAAAAGAAAATGGCCAATCATCGAATTTGAAGGAAAAAAATACCAATTTTCAATTCGTTCTCTTCTAATGTTGGCAATTGGTGCTCCGTTATTGGCGTGGCTTGTATATCTATTTTTCGACAACCAGGCGAACTTTTGGTTACACGAAATCGTCGTCAAACAGACGGAGCTTTTTCTCAACCTCTTTTTTAACATGGGAGCGAGCGTTCAATATTATCCTTCGGGCATTTATCATTGGAGGTTTATCATCCCTGGAACACCAACCCCTATATACTTCGAAACTTTTTGCACGGGGGTTCAGGCCATCTGCGTCTTCGTGGGTATCATAATATTCACACCACACAGCAAGGATCCCAAAACTAAAAAAGACATTGTATGGAGAAAAACGAAATCGTTAATCGTTTCTTCCATCTTGTTTTATGCTGTTAATATCATCCGGATGCTCATTCAATTAGATTTATATTACAACGGGTATAAGTGGGAGGACATCCATTATTCGATTAGCGCCGCAAGCTCTTTTATCGCAGCAATCATTGTTCTTTTGCTTCACAAGTGGATTCCCGAATTCATCATATCGTTTATCTATGTTGGTACTTTAGTGAGCGAGCCAATAAAGGCAAAACGAATCAAGACTATCAAGGAACAGGTTCGACAATCTAATAGAGTTAGTCTTAAACTACTATCAAAAGTAATGAGTATGAAACGACAGACTTTTATTGTTAAATTCCCCGCTTTAATGAAAGATTTAGGATTTAAAATTGAGAATGGTCATATAATCGTGCCACCCGATAAAACAACGGAGTTTTTAGAAGGTTTGGACAAGAAATTTAAGTCAGATGACGAGACAAAAACAAACCTAAAAGAGGAATGATAATGTTCGAGTACAATATTGAACAAAAAGTCGCTTCAGTGGGAAATGTAAAAATTGGAGGACAACCAGGAGAGAATCCCATTGTCATGGTGGGAACCATTTTTTATACAAAACATGCCGCTTTACTCGACGAAAAAAAAGGAGAGTTCGATAAAAAAATGCTTGAAAGTGAACTTAACGAATTCGTATCGATAGTTGAAGACACTGGCATGCAAGCAATCGTTGATGTGGTGGGTTCGTATCCAGACACGCTCCTCAAGGAATGCCTTTACATCGCAGATTTGGTGGATTGCCCTTTCTTGGTTGATGGTTTAAACGATTCAAGCAGGATCCCTACCATGGAGGGCCTTCAGGAAGTAGGATTACTCGATCGAGCCATCCTCAATAGTATTGACGAGAATACAGGAGATGAAAGTTTAAAACGATTGAAACGAGCGGGCGTGAAGAACGCAGTATTATTGACATTTTCGAACAGGGCGTATAATCCAATAAACAAGATCAAATTGTTAAAAGAAGTCCTCTTAGTAAAAGCAGAAAAAGCCGGCATTATAAATGTAATTGTAGATACAGCGGTCTTGGATCTCGTATCCATTGGTGTGAATCTAGAATCAACGCGATTAATAAAAAAAGAATTAGGGTTGCCAACTGGTTTTGCACCTGCGAACGCTATATATGGATGGGATTATGTGAAAAAATATGGCGAAAGTGCAAGATGTGGTGCAATTGCTTCTGTAATGGCTTACTCTTCTGCAAGCGATTATATTCTATTTGGACCTGTTAAATTTGCAAAATGTGTCGTTCCTTCTATGGCTTTAATAAGCGGTATAAATTCGTATTATAGGAAGAGAATCTTGAGAAAAACCATATCAGAACAAGGCCCGTTGAAAAAAATATTTTAAGCCATATATCTTGAGATTAGTCCACTGTTCCTGCTCAAGAATTCCGGTAGATTCTGGTTAATGTGATTTTTTTTTTGTTCTTCGTCAATTAAGAATAGAAGAAATATATCTTGACCATCTAATTTGGCTCGTTTAAACAAGATGACAGAGTCTGCAATTTTAAAAATCGTTTCTTTTTCTCTTAATGCTTTAAATTTCTCGAAAATCTTGAATAAGGTGGTAAATTGAGGGGCAGTAATTTCGAAAATTTCCTTCATATTAGTTCCTATTGTTCCAGAATTAGAAAGATGCTTAGAAGAAGATAAAGTTTTGGAAGCGTGATCTGCTAATAATAAACCATCTTGACTTAATAATAATATTAAAGAGATTCCATTTTCTTTTGAAAAAGTTTGGAGGTTAAATTGAATGAGATCTCTGTTAGGACTTAACTGTGCAATTCCTGATGAAAACGCCCTTAAAACGCTGAAAAGAGAAAATATACTCGTAGTATGTATTTCTGGAGGAGTTCCTTGATTGAGATTTGTTAGTTGATTTGTGATGTTTTTAATGTTTTGTTGTATTTTAGAAGTTTCAATGATATCAGGGTCTGCTTTGGTAAGAATGTGAATGATGGGAGTGTTCTGTTCTAATCGCTTTAAATCCTCTTTAACTCTCGTGAGATATTGAATGCTTTCCTTAAACCGATCAGCTCTTTGTAGGTCAATAAAAAAAAATATGAGATCGGCTTCATAAAGATAAATTTCGGATCTCGAAAGATACTTCTCTCGAAATTGGAGCTGTCCCCCTAAATCCCATAATGAAATAGTAGCACCGGCAGCTCTAATCGTGGAAATACTTTCTCCTCTCGTAGGTTTCACTCCTAAAAGTTTTGAAAACCTACGATCAATAGTAAAAAAGAAACTGGTTTTACCGGCAGAATCCAATCCGAAAAAAATTATTTTAAGTTTTCGATCAGCAGTAATCGGATTGGATGGCTTATTTTCTACTTCTATGAGTTGAATGACTAGGTTTTCAAACACATGATGAACTGAATCATAAGGAACGAATCCTTCTGAAAATTCTTTATCCAAGTGTTTAAAGGATTCTAAAATGAGCTTTCTTATTTGATCGTTGTTATTGTACAAAAAACTCCGTTTTTTCTCGTCAACGAGTATGGAAAACGCAGTGGGTATCGGTTTATCCGTGTTTTTTAACCAAATAAAGTGAAAATAAGTAAGAGCAGTAATTTTATAATCGGGGTAGGGTAGAATTGCAAAATAATTGGCATTCTTGAGGTTTTCGTCGTCTAAATTCATCTTATCGCTTATTAATAAGCTTAAGTTTTTAATGGAAATTTGCGTGTAATCCCTAAGCGTCAAGCTAAACTCGTTTGAATTCTCCTTTTCTGTTTCTGAAACGGGATCGGGATACGAATATTTTGGCATTGGACCAAATTTATCGAGAGCTGAAAATAAAAAACCCATGATCACTGAAGATTTCGGAATTCTACGCATTTAGATCAGTGGCAGTCTTATCAAGTAAAAATACATTTTAAGTTATATTATACTAAATAAGAAAATAAGATTATTAATAGCTTTACATTAGATAAAATAATGCTGGACAAAATTAAGAATGCCATCTTGGAATCCGAACATATTTTGGAAAAAAGCAAAATCAAACCCATAGTTCAATTTATTAACGAAAATTGTCATAAAAGCTCAAGAATTTATTCCGCTTTTGGTGAAGACTCCGCAGCAGTATACGAAAACGAGAAATATCTCCTGTTAACAACCGATCGAATTAAGACAAGTTTTATTGAAAAAAGTCCATTTGGTGCAGGATTCAGTTCTATTCTAGTAAGTGTTGACGACATTTATTGTTGTGGTGGCGTCCCAATAGCGGGAAGCGTGATAATAGCGTATCCCGACGAAGAGAAAGGAAAAAGAATTGTTGAGGGTATTTGCGAAGGCTCAAAGAAATTCCAAGTCCCAATTATTCGAGGTCATACGGACTCTAGGAGTAATTGTTATGAGTTAAGCTCAACGATGATTGGTGAGATAGAAAAAGATCATTACATATCTGCACGGAACGCAAAAATAGGGGATTCGATTATTCTCGCTTCGGATTTTAATGGAAAAGTTGGAAAAGCTAGTGATCTCTATTGGGATACCGTGACTTTTAAATCAACGGAAGATTTATTAAATAAAAGAGGTGCAATGAATGAAATTGCAGAGAAACGCTTGGCAAACGCTTCTAAGGATGTTTCAAACGGGGGATTATTTGGAACGATCATGCAGCTTCTCTTTTATTCGAGACTAGGGGCAAATATCTGTGTATCTGATATCGTGCTCCCTAAAGCTTTATTAGATCTTGGATATACGCTCGAAAAGTATATAAAAATGTACTTAACGACCTCTTTCATATTAACTGTGCCATCAACAAATTGCGGCGCGATTATTGAAATTTTTAAAAAACACGGGATGCACGCGAGCAATCTTGGAATAATTACAAAAGATCCTGTTTTAGAGATTAACGATAAGAAGAAATCCATAAAAGTAATCAAATTTTAATACCATTATTGATTCTTGTAATTATAATGATAAAGTTGGAAGTAAAACTGCCCGATACTCCAGGGAGTCTCATAGAACTGATAAGACCCATTTCTGAAAATGGTGGTAATGTGTTTGGTATCCTTCACCATCATGATAAGATCGTCAATAACTTGATTCCTGTCGACATCAGTTTCGAACTCAGCGAGGATCTTTTCGAAGTCTCCATGAAAAATATAAAAAAAGAACTGAGTGAGAAAAAGATCCAAATAGAAAGCATTACTTTGGGACATGAACAAAACACAATTGTTGTAATTTTAAACGGGCATGTTTTTGAAAGCGATATAGCAGATACCATCAAGCGACTAGCCAGTAAAAATATTAGAGTCTCTGAAATACAAGCAAAGATAACCGAAGTTTCTGCCGTGAGCAATGTGAAATTTAAATTAGAATTTCCCGAATCCGTAACTAAAGACGATCTCATCAGTGAACTTGAAACGATTTGTCAGGAAAAAAACCTTTTTTTGCTAAGATCGTGATAATCAGATGACAAGAAAGAAAATCGATCCTGGAAAGATAAAGTGTCACCAATGTGGGGAAATTATTGACGAAGGGCTCACATTTTGCCCTGAATGTGGCGAACGAATTCCCGAATACTTGAGATTTAATCCCGATTCGTCGATAAACTTATAATTTTTATGAATTTACTGATAGTAAGGAATGAACTTGATTAAAAACAAAAATAATCAAGTGTAGTAAATTAATTTCAAATCGAGTATTTTTCACTTAAAGTAATTATATTTATAAATAATAAAATGCTTGTGAACATTCATGAAGAGATTAAGGAGAAGCTTGCTTATCTCCTTCGTAGTTGGAATTATCTCTGGATTAGGTGCGATTATTTTCTTTTTCGTAATGGAATTCTTAACTGCTCTTTTGTTGGGATCTTTAGGAGGATATCACACCCCATCGTCTATTGGTGAACCCCATTTATTTAATTTCAGTTCGATTAACAGTATCTCTTGGCAGATCCCTGTACTTTTAACATGTGCAGGATTAGTAACGGGCATTATAGTGTATAAATTTGCTCCAGAAGCTGAGGGTCACGGTACGGACGCGTATATATCTGCCTTCCATTACAAACAAGGTAAGATTCGGGGAAGAGTACCTCTTGTCAAGGCAGTTGCATCAGCAATTGTTATCGGTGCAGGAGGGAGCGCTGGCAGGGAAGGCCCAATTGCGCAGATAGGATCTGGATTTGGAAGCGTTTTAGCTACACGATTACACCTCAATGACAAGGATAGACGTATTGCGGTCATTTGCGGAGCTGCTGGAGGGATTGGTGCCATTTTTAAATCCCCCTTTGGAGGTGCATTGTTCGCGATTGAGGTCCTTTATAAAAGGGATATCGAGTCAGACGCCATCATTCCTGCTTTTTTATCGTCAACAATAGCTTACTCGCTTTTTGGATTAGTGTACGGGTTCAATCCCATCTTTTTTGCTCCAGAATTCACTTTAGATATTGCGATATTATTGTTATACGGATTATTAGGAATAATCTGTGCTATAGTGGCAAAATTATTTATTGTAGTATTCAATTATATAAGAAAAGTCTTTAAAAAATTAAAACTCCCAAATATTTACAAACCTGCCATTGGAATGGGTCTTTCGGGACTATTAGCGCTATATTTTCCCTACATATTAGGTCCAGGGTATGGGTGGATTCAAGACGCCATTTTTGGAAATATTGGTCTCATAATTCTCTTAATTTTCGTTTTCGCAAAAATTATTGCCACTTCATTGGTAATAGGATCAGGAGGGAGTGGAGGAGTGTTCGCCCCTTCCCTTGTCATTGGTGGGATGATTGGAGCGTCTTTTATAGGTATTATTCACCTGATTTTCCCAAACGCTCAAATTGAAGTAGGAGCTTTCGTGATTGTTGGAATGGCGGCATTTATTACGGGGATTGCAAACATCCTCATATGCCCAATCATAATGGTATCGGAAATGACGGGAACATATACCCTTTTAGTTCCAGCAATGCTTGCGTGTGTATTCAGCTACATATTTAGCTTGAACTGGTCGATTTACGAGAGTCAAGTTCCAACGAAAGCCGATTCTCCCGTCCATCGAGGAGACTTTGCAAGCGATATTCTTGATAATATTTTAGTTGAAGAAGTAATGACAACAAGCTTTTTAACATTAAATCCACAAGATAATTTAAAGAAATATTCGGATTTACTCCTTCAAACCGATTACTTAAGATTTTTTGTTGTTGAAGACGACCAACTAATTGGAATAATTTCGTATAAAGATATTTTAAAAGTGCCCATAGAAGCTTTAGAAAGCACCACGGTAAGTGACATAATGACGAAAGAATTTGAAACCATTTATCCAAACGCAAATCTCTCACAAGCACTGACTAAAATCAAGCAACATGGTATTCTAGCAGTGCTCGATCTCAAAACAGAAACCAAACTTATAGGTATTCTCAGTAAGCAAGACATCGTTAGAGGACACAACATTGCTAGAAATAAGATTTTACAAAGAGATGGAAAAAAAAAATCTAAAAATTTTATTGCTTAATTATTTAAATTGAATAGGATTGTTGATATAAAAAAGGGAGAAATTAATTTGTAATTCCTTAGCTCGTTTATTTGACTAAATTGTCTGGAAATATGTTTACTAACCTTTTTATATTTTTAAGAGAAATGGCTTTTTCAGGACAATTATAAGCACACACACCGCATCCAATACAGTCATCTTCAAGAATAACAGCCTTATTTTCTTCGCTCAATTCAATTGCGTAATTGTGGCATTTATCAACGCATATGCCACATCCGACGCATAATTCTTGGTGTACACTTGCCATCCAATAAGACGCGTTCTTGATTGGTATGAAAAGGTGTTTCTTGTTGTTAGCACAACAACACAAACAACAATTACACACTGCAACCTCCTCGCGATCGGGATCGGAATACAGGTGATAAGCCTTGTGAACCAAACCAGCCGCTTTAATTTTTTTAAGCAAATCAAGTGCTTCTCGTTGCGATATCATGCGAGAAAAGCCGTGTTTCGAAGTGTGTCTGGCCGATTTTCCTAATGTAAAGCAGCTTTCCACGCTCAAATCAATTTGCTTGCACGGTTTGCCCAACATCTCCTGTTGTTGCCTACAATAACAGCGACCCACTGCTATTTCGTCGTATTTCTTGAATAATTCGACGATGTCTTGGGTTGGCAACTGTTTTTCTTCCGGAACATTTATTTTCTCGTTTATAACGAGCTCGATTTGCTCTCCGTCTTGATCTTGTAGGAATGGTACCGTACGATCGATGGGAGGCGAATTTGCAATTATTACTCTCGTTTTATTCTCGTCTTGCTTGTAAATTTCTATTAAATCCTGATGAAGCTGCTGAAACAAGGATGCTAACCATTTTATTTCTTCTGTAGGTTCAAGTTCTTGCATAAATATATACTCAGATTGGCGCATGATGGGTAATAGACGGTAGATCATGAGTCCTGTCCGGTTTGGTTGGTCAAATATGACGCCCGTCTTTGCAAGCGTGTTAACTTTCTTGAGAATTTCATCTTCTGAGAGCCCGCTACTCGATTTCAATTGTTCCATTGTTTGGGAGATATTGTTTTCAAACGCATTTAAAAAATCAAGATTTTCGTCTCCTATTGTATATCTTAAGATCTCGAGGAGTGTATCCGAAAAGGGTAAAGAAAATTCTCCTGCCTTGTTTAATATACTTGCTACTTTTTCGTATTTTTTGACCAAACCTTCATTTTTTCTATTTATCATTTTATAAATCGGGATTCCTTTTCTGAGTTTGAGAATATAATATGCTAAATTTTTTTTAAGTATTTAAGATTTATTTAAAATTCTTTCAAACTATATTTAGAATCGTGTATAAGAATTTGTTTTAACTAC
>JAFGGO010000131.1 GCA_016930515.1 Promethearchaeota archaeon
AAAACCATTATGGCAAAAAAAAAAGCTCCGGCAAAAAAAAAGCCTGCTCCTGCAGTTAAAGAATCAGTAGAAGCAGAAATCTCTGCAAAAGAACCAAAAACAAAGAAAAATTTAACCTTAGAATTAGGTACCAATGCAAAAAAACAAGAAGATGCAAAAACAAAAATCAGAACTCCAGTAGAAGAACTAAAAGCGGACGAAATTCTTGCTTTAATTCAGAACGATACCTACCCCAAACCTCCAAATTGGCAATTATCTCCAAAAATGGTGGAATTATTCATCCTTGGCTCTAATGAAGAATTCAAACTACAAAAAAACGGTAGCGTCGAAAAGATAAAAATTACTCCCAAGTTTTTTGGAGATCGCAACCTAGTCCAAAAATCGATTGTCACGCTCACGAGCGAAAGGGCGTTAATGCTTATCGGAGAACCCGGAACGGCAAAATCATGGTTGTCGGAACATCTTGCAGCGGCAATTTCTGGAAAAAGTACCTACCTTATTCAGGGGACAGCGGGCACGACGGAAGACCAGATTAGATACTCGTGGAACTATGCCCTCCTCGTATCTGAAGGGCCAAGCCCTAAATCGCTAGTACCCTCACCCACGATTAACGCGATGAACCAAGGAAAAGTGTTAAGGTTCGAGGAACTCACTCGTTGTCCTCAAGAAATACAGGATAGCATGATCTCAATTCTATCCGAAAAGGTAATTCCTGTACCCGAATTAGGGTCCGAATATTTAATCTTTGGTACCCCCGGATTTAACGTGATTGCTACTGCAAACGATAGAGATAGAGGCGTAAACGAAATGAGCGCTGCCTTAAAAAGGCGATTTAATTTCATCTACATACCCGTTATCGAAGACAAGGAAATGGAAAAGAAAATTGTCACTCAACGAACTAACGATATCTTATCTAGGATTGGATTTAAGATCCAGATCCCTGAAGATACTTTAGACTTATTGGTCACCGTGTTCCAAGAGTTAAGGACGGGTAAGAGCCATAGCGGTGGAAGATTTTCTCCCTTATCGACAGTAATGTCTACTTCAGAGGAGATTTCTCTTTTACTGGACAGTGCCATTTACGCTAACTTTTTTGGAAAGCAAGTTGTTGAACCTGAACATATAGCAATGAACATCGTTGATTCAGTGGTTAAAGACGATAAAGAGAACTTGCCAAAACTCAAGGAATATTTTGACATGGTCGTGAAACATAGAGGTACGAAAGCAAAGCATTGGAAAGAGTTCGAACAAGCTTTTCGAAAAATCGCCTGAGAAATTAAAAGATGAGGGTAATGAGACTTGATCAATAATGCGATTAACGCAAATAACTTGAAAAACATCTTGCTAGAAGTAAGCAGGATGCTCGAAATGGACGCTCAATCCATTGAAGAACAAGTCTCAAGAGTCGTGAATTCTGAAGTTACATACCTACCAGTTCGACACCATTCCCCCGGATCTGCTGTTTTAGTGAAAAATTGGATAGATAAAAACAAGCCAAAGTTAATTTTAATTGAAGGCCCTTCGGAAGCGAATGATCTCATTGAACATATCGTGGCAAAGGACAGCCGCCCCCCTCTTGCGATATTATCCTTCTTTGTTGACGAAACAAATCATTACAACTATAATGGCGTCTTGAGCCCCGATCCCTCAATCCCCGCAAGATTTCAAGTGTATTATCCTTTCATTTCGTATTCACCCGAATTTATTGCATTAAAAGAGGCATATAAGAGAAAGATTCCAGTTTATTTTATTGATTTACCCTTGACTGGCATAATTCACACCTTGGTTAAAGAAGAAAACCCGCAATTTATGTTAAAACAAGAAGAAGTGTACAACATATCTAGTAAATTTTACCAAAAACTTTCTCAAATTTTCGAATTTGACAATTTTGAAGAGACATGGGAAACTTTATTCGAGATTGGCTCGAATCAGGCGGATATTTACAACCTTCAAGAGAGCAGACTCACATATTGCTCTTGCATACGTCAAACTTTAAACAAGGACTTGCTCGATGCAGATGGAACCCTTGATAGAGAAGAATTCATGAAATTTAACATCGAGAAGTATATTAAAAAGCATGGCGTGGACAGAAAGGACGTGTTAGTCATTACAGGAGGGCTTCATTCTGTTGTTCTTCCAGAAACGGAACCTAAGGACAAGAACTTCATAACCGAAGGAATGTTGAACTCTTTAATCCCTTACTCATATTATCGAATTAGCGAAATATCCGGATACAGTTCGGGTAACCAAGGCCCTCAATTTTACGATGATATCTGGCAGAAGTTTAACAGTAGCATCGAAAATTCCTTTGAGAGTACTTCACTGGAGGTCATTTCGGACATCCTTAGAAAGGCTCGAGCTCAAGGAAATCCCGTTTCCATTTCCGATAGCATCAACGCATTCCAAGGAGCCAAGCTACTTTCAATGTTACGAAGACGTTCAGAGCCTGGATTGAAGGATGTCATAGACTCGATATACATGACCCTTGTAAAAGGAAATCCTGAAGTGGAAGGAAAATATTTAGAAAAAATCATTCGCAACAGGATTATCGGTCATAAAGTTGGCAAAATAACCAAAAATCTTGGTAGGTTACCGCTTCAGACTGATTTTTATGAACAACTCGAAGTTCGAGGTATAAAATTTTCCGAAAACAGGCAGACATTTTCATTATGGCTTCAAAACCAAGACGATTTAAAAACCTCCGAACTTTTTTGGAGGATAAAATATCTTGGTTTTAACATTTTAGAAAGAGCAAGCGGTCCAGATGTTTTAAAAGGAATTACAGGCAAGTTAAAAGAAACATGGCACTTAGATTGGAGTCCTTCCATTGATGTGAAACTCATCGAACAAAGCAGCTACGGATCGACGGTAGAAGAAGCAAGCAAAAATTTATTAATAGAGGAATTTCAAAAATCGTTAGGTAATTTTGAAACCATTTCTTTCTTGTTGTATCAAAGCTTAACAATGGGATTTACGAATCAGTTCCAAAAATTATACAACGCAAGCACGGATTCATTAGAGGAGGACAACCAATTTCTAACGCTTGCTTCAGGATTTATTAACGTAATGATGATTAATGAGCAGATTTCAATGATGTCGAATCAAGAAGCAAATATTTCTCTAATGGAAAAACTAGTTCAACGAAGCTACTTTTCTTGTTGTTTTAATATTCCGAATATCGCGAATCCTCCACAAGACATCCAAGATAAAGTAGTAATTGCTATGAAGAACCTCGCAAATATTTTAACAAGTTTAACCACGATAAAACTTGATTTAACCGTTTTTAAAGAGAGCATAAAAACCTGTGTTGAAAATTCTACTAATTTTTACATCAAGGGAAGCGCTACGGGCGTTTCTTTTCTCATTCACGATTTAACAACGCAAGATATTAAGATTGTTTTGAAAGATTACGCTCAAAGCTCCAATTCGATAAAGATTCAAATGGGTGATTTCATCAGGGGTATTATTTTTGTGTGCCAAACAACGATATTACTGAATCCCGACATTATAAAGCTGCTTTCCGATATCATAGAAGGTTTGGAATGGGTTGTTTTTTCTGCAATCCTTCCCTCGTTGCGTAAGGCCTTCTCGGAGTTAGATCAGCGAGAATACGATGTCTTCGTTGAAAAATTGTCCGAACACCACGGATTGAAAACCAAGAAATTTCAAGAAATAAAAGAAGATTTGGAAGAAGAAGTCTTGGTGTTTTTTGCAGAGATGGATAAAAAGGTGCGCAACATCCTATTAGACTGGTTTGGAGAGGTGTAAAGGTTATCAGTACAAGGAGAAATTCAAAAGAAGTTCCTCTTACGAAACAAATAACTTTAGCTCGTTGGAGGTTAATATTAGGAAAGAAGTCAGAACATCAGGGATTTAAATTCGGAAAGCAAGCATCAGAAATGATCCCAGGTGCAGGATCCGGCACGAGCATTCAAGAGATAGACCAGACGCTTAATTTCGTATATGACACAAAGAAGTCTCGGGGAGCAGGACTAGGAGCAAGTAATTTAAGCGTACCACAATGGATAGAAAATGTAAATAAACTATTTCCCATACAGACAAAAGAAGTACTCGAAAAGGATTTGGTAAATAAATCGGATATTAGCCTCCTCATAAATAACCCTGAGCTATTCGAAAAAGTAGAACCTAGCTTGGATATGGTAAAAACGATCCTTTCGTTAAAGCACATGCTTCCAGAAAAGATTAAAAACGCCGCCCGACAAATTGTTAAAAAAGTTGTTGATCAACTCATAGACTTGTTGAAAACGAATGTTGAAAAAAATATAAGCGGCATCATTCGACGGGACAGGCATACACCCATTAAAGTATATAGAAACATAGATTGGAAACAAAGCATCAAATGTAATCTCAAGCATTACGATCCTAACATTAAAAAGCTCATTATGGCCGAACCTAGATTTTTTAGCGCCGATAAAAAGAAAAAAATGTGGCAAATAATCGTACTGGTCGACGAAAGCGGTTCGATGGGAGATTCCGTTATTTATTCAGTTGTAATGGCGTCAATATTTGCAGGAATCCCCGCAATTACTACTAACCTGGTGATCTTCGATACTCAGGTTGTCGATTTGTCTGCTTACATTAGCGATCCCGTGGATATGCTCATGTCCGTTCAATTAGGGGGCGGTACTGACATTACAAAGGCCGTAAGATACGGACAATCGCTCATTAAGAACCCAAAAAAAACTATAATGGTCATCATTAGCGACTTCTACGAGGGGCGAGCAGAAAGCGACCTCACAAAAGCTCTCACACATGTTTTAGAAGGGGGGACCAAAATCCTTGGTATCGCTTCGTTGGGCTCTGACGCTAGACCATATTACAACAAGCCCTACGCTAAGAAGATGAACAAACTTGGAATTGACGTGCTCGCCTGCACCCCAGAAAAGCTTTCGCTAATCATTTCCCAACTTATGGGATAAATTCTTATATTTTTAATGTTGAAAAATTTAGAGATAGATTTTTTATAAACGGAACATTATTAGATCTTGGGAGTTCATCCATTTTGGGTTTAAAAATAATAATAATAAAGTAAAACAACAACATGTTAGTATTTCAAATAGTTGACGAAGGATACGAAAAAATCGAAACTGACGAAATGGTCACGCTTTATAAGCTATTGGATACGGAAAAAGTCCTGTTCATCGTTGACGACGAAAAATCGAAAGTTTGGACGTGGGTTGGAAAAACAACAACAACAAAAATGAAATTTATTTCTGCGAGATTGGCTTTAGAAATAAGAAACAAATATGGAGTAACATACGATATTATAACGGTTGACGAGGACAACGAACCGGACGATTTTATGGATTTATTGATGCTAGAAGATCTTATCACATAATGAATAATAATATCTTTCTTAAATAAGAGTAAGCTCTTGCTTGATAGTATTATTATCAATTTTCTAAGTTTCATATACATTCAAATCAAGGTAACAAAAATTAAATAGGGAGTTACAATATTTTTAGAATATACCTGTTTTAATTAGATCTTCGCGGACGATAGAATAAAAGACATGAGCGAACCTGAATCTAAAGTTGTTGAGGAAAAAACTATTACGGAAATTTTTGGAGCCCAAAAAGTCAAGTTATACAAAATCAAGCATTTTATGTTTGACTTCGGAGGGGTCATGGTGGAGAAATCATTTGCCTTTAAAAACTTACTCGACATAATCAAGCACGATCTCAAGATAAAGGAGGATTTTGAACGCGACCCATTGTTTAGAAAAACGAGGCGACAATTAAGTTCGGGAAGAATTGATGCTCGAGAGTTTTTAGAATGCGTCTTCAACGATCATTGCATCGTTGAACAAAAAAAATCAAGTGCTTTGCCTCCTAAGAAAATTAATGTAGACTATTATTTAGAGTTATGGTTCCACCTATATTCAAAGTTCGTTCATTTATCGTTGGAAATGGAAAAGATTGTAACTAGACTTCACGAAGCAGGATATATCGTCAGTTTAATTTCAAATACTTTCGATATTCACGCCAAAAGCAACGAATTAAAAGGATTCTATAGTATTTTTGATCATGTGTATTTGTCAAACGAAATTGGACTTATCAAGCCCGATAAAAAGAAATACGAGTACGTCTTGGATCAATTAGGGGCAAAACCAAAACAATGCATATTCGTCGACGATAAGCTTCGAAACCTCATTACGGCTAGAGAAATGGGCATTATCGTTATCAAATTCGAATCAATAGATTTGTTCATGAAACAACTTACTGCTCTGGGCATAGCTGACATTAAAGAAAACTTGAGAGAGGAAATAAGAGATAAATACGAAATATATGTGTCCAAGAAAAAAGAATACAAGCAAGCAAAGAAAAAGTATAAAAAAGCAAAAAAGAAAAAAAAAAAGAAAAAGAAGCTTAAACATAACATAGATTACGTGGTAAGGAGGGGCGCCTATAAAAGAAAAAAAAGGCAGTATAAGTCTGAAAAAAAGAAAAAAAAATCAGATTTAGTGAAAGAGTTCGATTTAACCTAATTTTTAGAAGATTTGAGCTTTTTAAGCCCGTTTAAACTACTTCGTTTTAAAAAAGATTAAAATACAAGTTTAGATTAAAGTTTAATATCTTAAATATTCTAAACAGTAAATCAAAATCTTACTGGAATTTGACATGAAACTAAAATTAAAAAATGAGGATAAAAACCGCCTGCAAGAATTGAACAAACAATTTCTTGCAGAAACATTTAAGGCTACACAAGTTTTATATGAGCTACTTATGGATTATGCCGAAGATAAACTTGATGAAAAAAGAATTGATGACATTATTGCCTTTGAGCACGAGTGCGATCAGATAAAAGAACAATATATTGAAATTCTTTTCAAGGACAAGAAGGCTTTACCTTTTCTCGTCGAGGATCGATATAAGATCGTTATAATGATCGATCACATGACGGGCAAGAACGAGATTCTTGCAAGGTTCTTGGAATCGATCCCGTTCAAATTATACGCAGATGTTCAAGAACCATTTAAAGAAATTGTCCAATTATACTTGGAAGGCGTCAAAGAACTCATTTCCTGTGCGAAGCTCATGGAAACTGACTTTACAGGAGCTTATAAAAAGACTTTCGAAGTAGAAAATAAAAGAAGAGAAGCAAAAAATAAAAAATTTGATATACTCGAAGATCTATATAAGAAAAAAGGAGACGACCTTCGAATTTATGTTACAACAAAACTTGTATCGCATATATACAAAGTATTGGACGCAGCAGAAGAGATATCCGATTATCTCCGTGGATTGATCATCAAATACCCTTCAAAATAGAGCAGGAGAAGTAAAAAATGAGCGCTATTACACCTATCATAATCGTATTTATTGTGATTTCTTTAATCATTGCTTTTGCCATAGGAGCAAACGATGAGACATTCGCAACCGTTTATGGTAGTAGGACGCTTTCAATGAGACAGATATTAATATTAGCAACTATATTTGCCGTATTTGGTGCGTTAATTCTTGGTGAGGCCGTGAGTGAAACGGTGGGAGGAAAAGTACTTGAAATAGAGATCACCGACGCCATCACGATCACGGTTTTATTGTCAACAACAATTTGGCTCTTGCTTTCATCCGCTTTAGGACTACCAATTTCTACAACGCACGCAACAATGGGGAGTATCATAGGGATTGGGCTTTTACCTGCTGTAGGGGGTAGTATATCTGGTATTGCTTGGACTCAGATCGTCAACATGAGTTTTTGGTGGATATTATCTCCCTTAATTGGTTATGTTGTTACCTATATAACCTATAAGGTGATAAACAAACGCGTAATTCAAAAATTAGACGGTTTTCAAAAGTTTGAATCCACCGAAAAGAAATTTGCCATCGTCTTGCTTGCCGTTATTTGTTGGACGGCTTTCTCTCGAGCAGGAAACGATTGTTCAAACGCCGTGGGAATTGTTTACGGAGCAACACAAGGAAACGGCTCCATTGACATTACCGCTTTCTTATTCGTGATAGGGTTGAGTTTTGCTTTAGGAATCGTCGTACTTGCCAGGGGGTTAATCAAAAATGTGGGAACATTAACAGAATTACGTCCAAGCACTGCATTCGCTTCTGAAATTCCCACTGCAATAATATTATTTATTGGAACTATATTTGGAATTCCACTCTCGGGATCTCACATGTTGGTTGCTTCTTTGATTGGCCTAGGGAAAGCTCAACACGCCCCCAAAAATAAAAATTCTAAGAAAATTGTTTTAATTTGGATATTAACATTCCCAATGGCGGCCATCGTTGCGGTTATATTGTATTTCCCCATAAGCTGGTTTGTAGTTATATGATTTTATAATTTTTTTTCTTCGATTATTATTCATTTAGTTAGATGGGGTAAATCTCTTCTATTTATTCAAAAGATATTAGATTTAGTTGAGAGCTTAAAGATTTATGAGATAAGAACAATTTCAATTAAAGAAAATTTCTGAGAAAACGCAATTGAAAGATGCTTCTTTCTAATAAAACATTGAAGAGTATGAGATTAAAATCTAATGTTGCTATAAGAGATTTTTTTTTATAGATTCTTTTAAGAAAAAAGGGCTAATCCCTAAGACTAAAAGATTAAAATTATTAAGAAATCTATTACTATTCCCTAAAAACACATATTAAATGAACCGAATTCGTTATAATTTTTAAGTGAGGAAAAATTCTTGACAATTCCGAAAGATGTTGAATATTTATTCAAACCCATCAAGATTGGTAATGTAGAAATAACTAATAGAATAATGATGGCTCCTATGGGGACGCGTTTGGCTCGAGATGGGAAAGTTTCTGATAAAATGCTTGATTATTACGCAGAAAGAGCTATAGGTGGTGTTGGTTTGTTAATAGTTGAAATGGCCATACCGGATTTTCCTAGAGGATGCACGATTGGTGGGCTGATGCTAGGAGCGGATAATGATAAATTTTTACCAGGATTAAAAAGACTAGCAGATACGATCAAACGAGAAGGTCCGGTAGCCATGATTGAACTATCTCACGGTGGGAGGTATTGCCATAGCAAATACACTAATCTCCAACCGATTGCACCTTCTGTTATAACATCCAAACAGGCATTATTGAGTGAAATGCCTAGAGAATTAACTACTGAAGAAGTAGAAGACTTAATCGAGACTTTTGGAGATTCTGCAAGGCGATGTGCTCAAGCAGGATTTCAAGGAGTGGAATTAATGGGTACTACGGGATATTTAATAAATCAATTCGCTTCTCCACTAACAAATCAAAGAACTGATAGATTTGGGGGTAAAACACCAGCGGGGCGAGCCACATTTATAGTAGAAATTATAAAAAACATTCGTAAGAAATTAGGAAATAATTATCCAATTCTTTACAAAATTAGCTGTGAAGAATACGTGCCTGGGGGGACTACTATTGAGGATGCGCTGATTATAGCAAAAAGAGCTGAACAAGCGGGGGCTTCATTGATCCACGCATGGTTAGGTTGGCACAAATCCCCGAAGCCTATTTTACCCATGTCCGTGCCCAGAGGCGCTTTCGTTCATCTTGCAGAAGCAATGAAAAATGCGGTAAATATTCCAATCATAACGGGCGGTAGGATAAACGATCCCCGATTAGCGAATCAAATCATAAAAGAAGGAAGAGCAGATATGGTTCATATGGGGAGAGCCTTTTTTGCCGATCCTTATTTTCCAAAAAAAGCGTTAAAAGGGGAATTTGACGATATTAGAATGTGCATAGGATGTTGTCGATGTTTCGATCAAGTCCCAAAATTAAAACAAATCACATGTTCTGTAAATGCAGAGGTTGGGAAGGAAGGATATAAATTAGGAAAAGCAGAAAAATCGAAAAAGGTATTAATTATTGGTGGGGGACCTGCTGGAATGGAGGCAGCTAGAGTTGCATCATTAAGGGGGCACGAAGTAATATTATGGGAGAAAAATAGAATGCTTGGAGGAAATCTGATTTTAGCTACAATTGCGCCCTATAAAGAGGAGATCAAATGTTTAATAAATTATTTAACCTATCAGATGAAAAAATTAGGTGTTAAAGTTGAACTTGGAAAAGTAGCTACAGTTGAGGCCGTATTAAATGCAAATGCAGATGAAGTAATTGCAGCTATTGGCGGGTTACCAATTGTTCCTGATATACCAGGAGTAGATAGTAAGATTGTAGAATCAAGTATTGATGTATTAAATGGAATTGTAGATACGGGTGATAAGGTGGTAATTGTTGGGGGCGGAATGATTGGATGTGAAACAGCGGAATATTTAGCCTCTAAAGGTAAAGATGTTACAATAATAGAAACATTCCCAAAAATCGCTCGAGATATTGGAGCAAGTATGCGGTGGTCAATTGTGATGAGGCTTAAAAAATGGGGAATTAACCTCCTGACTTCTTCTAATGTTTTGAAAATAATTGATAAAGGGATTCTCGTAGAAAATGAAGGTAAAACGCAAATAATTAAAGCAGATACAATTGTTATTGCAATGGGTATTAAATCGAATGATGAATTAATTAATTCATTAAAAGATAAAATACCATATTTGCACATATTAGGAGACTGTAAAACACCAGCTAGAATTTTGGAAGCAATCCACGAGGGCTATTGGATAAATCAGAATTTTTAAATATTTCTTATACAGAATTTCAATGTAATTTTTTTTGGTTTTAATTGGAACATGCGATTAATTCCCAAAAAAAATCTTAATCAATTGGAAAAATGAAGGCATAATATTTAACTATAATCTAATAAACAGAATTCAAGCAAAAATAATCTGAGCTTCTCCATCAGTTACTACTTCTTCGTTTTGATTATAAACGATTGTTTCTACCGTCAAAAATTTTAGCTTTCCGTCTTTTTTCGTAAATTTATCCGTAATCGTACATATAACTTTAAGCGTGTCCCCTAAAAAGACCGGCTTTTTAAAAGTGGCTTGTTGGGATCCATATAATATGCCTGGCCCAAATAATTTAACACCCAAGCACGCAGAAATCAAACCCACGCTGAGCACGCCGTGAGCAATTCTTTTTCCAAACATTGTAGTCTTAGCGTATTCTTCGTTCACGTGTATTGGATTGTAATCTCCCGTGATATCGGCGAACTTTTCTACTTCAGTAGAAGTCACTGTTTTAACATGTTCTGCAGAATCACCGATGTTATAATCTTCCCATTTTACTAGTTTGATTTCGTTTTGAGTCATGATTATAATTAATATGGGAAGATTAAAAATATTTTTCAATCAAAATTAGTTGTTAGAAGGATATTCAAATACTTACTATTAATTAGGCCCTTCTAATAATCCAGCACATTTATGCGTTACTGTTTGGTTTTATTTAATAAATGAGACGAATGAAGAATATACATTCTCAAGATTTTTTAAATTTCTAATGCTTTTTAATAATTGATGGTTGCTTGGTTGCAAAACAATCCAAAAATTAATATCAATTCGGTTGGTTTTATTATATTTTTTTTGTTAACTTGTGGAGCAATTCTTATAACTGCTCCAAACATTCAGAATAGCAAAATAACTCTTTCATTTAACGGAAATGAAGCATTAAATCACGTTTCAGTACAAATAAGCTTAAATACCACGCATTACCGAACCCCAGGAACTAAAGGAAGGCAAGATTGTGCTAATTATTTTGTTAACGAGTTTCAAGATATCTCTTTAAATATCACGCAAATTTTTCATAATTTTTCGGTAAATTCAATTTCCTGTCAGAATGTCCTATTTAAAATGAACGAAAACAAGAATAACATCGTTATATTGGCCGCTCATTACGATTCTCGCGCTAAGGCGACAAAAGATCCCGATCTCAACTTGAGAAATAACCCCATTCCGGGCGCAAACGACGGCGCTAGCGGATGCGCAGTTCTTTTAGAGCTGGCAGAACGATTATATCAACGATTAAATACTTTAGGTTGCCAATTATGGTTTTTATTTTTCGACGCAGAGGATCAAGGAGAAGATAGCGGAGGTTACGGATTAAATGGTTGGGATTGGTGCGAAGGATCCAATAAGTTTGTAGAAGATTTATCTCTTTTTTACGATTCTACTGAGGAAACCTTTGAGTGCATGATCCTTTTAGACATGGTTGGAGGGACGAACCTTCAATTCATCGCCGAACAATATTCTACATCCTCCTTGTTAGACGAGTTATTTGAAATCGGAAGACAATTAGGATATACGTACCAGTTTCCCTTATTAAGGACTTCAAGTTCAATCACGGACGATCACATCGCTTTTATCGATCGTGGCATTCCTTCAGCAGATTTAATCATAAATTTCTGGGATAATCCTCTCTGGCCTTATCATCATACTCTCAATGACGATATCAATTCAATATCTTCATATAGTCTTGAGGTTACAGGAAAGACGTTAGAACAATTTATTTACAATAACTATTTAATCCCCGAAAGTCTTAAATATTCAAGTAATGCTCCTTGGTTGTTCGATATGAACGCAATGGATTCCACGATTGTGATTCTTTTATTAGTAATGGGTTTTATACTCGCTTTATTGGGCTTGGGATCCTATTTAATCAAGCAAAGAAAGGATAAAAAAAGTCAAGTTCAAATCGATTCTTCAACTAAAAAAGCATGATAATCGATAAAACAACTAACATTAATGCGATAAACACTTGAAGTGTGAATTTTGGAATCTTTTTTAAATATTTGGCACCTATAATTGAACCAAATACAGATCCAATTGCTATGATCAAGCCAAGTAGGAAATCCACGACACCTAATATCGATTTAATGACGGTATTAAAGGCTGTTGTGAAAAATATTATTGATGTGGACAAAGCAACAGATTGATGTATTGAAAATAACATAATCATGTGTAAGGCAGGAACATAAACAACGCCCCCCCCAATACCGAGTAAATTAACTAAGAATCCTCCAAATAAAAAAAGTGGAATGCCTTTTTTTAAATCTGTCTTATTAAAATCCCCAAATCGCTTTTCTATTAAGATATTTTGATCATTATCGTCCTTATATTTAATCCCCTTTCTTGCCCGATTAAGCAAAATAAATCCCATTATAATTAAAACAACCGCAAAGATAATCTTTAAAATATCGTTATTGATAGGAAATAATATCTGAAAGAGTATAGTACATATTAAGCTCCCCATTATCGAAAAAAACGAAAAAAGAAGCGCCAAACGAAGATTCGTAGCTTTATTTTTAAGATGCATGACGAATCCTGCACCAGACGAAATTAATATGATAAAAGTTGAAGTACCAACGGCAATATTTATTGGGCGAAGGAAAATTAATGTAATGAGAGGCACATACATGACACCACCCCCTATTCCCGAAAGTGAACTTAGAACGCCGATAGAGAATCCAAGGACAAGAACAATCAAAATAATGTCGACAGTGAACTGCATTAAATATTAAGAACCTCGTAAAATAGATTTGGCTTTTAAAGCGATAAATTATTGTATTATGGATACCAATGTTAAAAATAGATTAAAAAACTTAGCATGATTTTTATTGTAAAAATTCATGTATTACAAAAGGATCTCAAAAAAAAATACTATTTTTTCGCAAATAAAAATGGAAAAGTCTTATTATCAGAATAAAGACACGGGAGAAAAAAAAGAAAAAAAGAAATCTTCAAAGAAGACAATTATCATTACTGTTGTATTACTAATTTTAGCCGTTTCTAGCTCTTTCATTTTTTATTACATATTGCAAGTAGCATTGAGAACAAGCACTCCCGTAGTTGTGGTTATCTCTGATTCAATGGAACCAACGATTTCGAAGGGTGACCTCCTATTCGTTCAAGGCGAGGAAGGCGATGATATCCAAAATCAATCAATAATCGTCTTTTGGGGGGGTCTTAGCGATCCAATAGTTCATCGAGTCATAGATAAAGTTCTCATCGATGATACTTGGTACTTCCGAACGAAAGGGGACGCAAACTCGCGCGACGACGGCCTCGTTAGCGAGAGTAAGGTCTTAGGCGTGGTTACGGGATGTATCCCATACATAGGATGGGTAAAAATCATTCTTACCGAAAGTGATGTTTTAATTCCTTTAATTGTCATGGTTATTATATTAATTGTTATTAGTATTGGTTGGGACATTATTAAAGAAAAAAGGGAAGAAACAGATAAAGAAAGAGAAAAAGGCGATTTGTAACAAAATTTAAAAAAGGGTTACAATTCCTAATAGTAGGTTTACATTTGTAAATTATCGAGGTGAACCTAAAGAACCGTTATGAAGAAATCCTTATAGCGGATAAAACAAAGACGATAAATAGAACGCAAAAACAATACAACAAATTAATAGGAGGTTATACTTATGGCTAAAGAAGAAAACGCTGTGTTTGTCGGCCGCCGCCCTACCATGAATTATGTGATGGCAGCGATGATGGTCCTAAACAAGGGAGAAGAATGCACGGTGAAAGCGAGAGGCAGGGCAATTTCACACGCTGTTGATGTTTGCGAGATCTTGAAGAATCGCTTTTTAAAAGGAGTGGAATACAAGAACATAACTCTTGCGACAGAACAGCTTGAAGGCGACAAAGAACAATCGAGTAACGTATCAAGCATTGAGATCGTGTTAGCTCCACCAAAATAAGCAAATATACGACCTACACGATTAGAAACTACGAAAACAAGAAAACATTGAAATTAGGTTTTTTTTATTTTATTTCCTCTATCTTATATATACTTAATTTACCTGTAATTTATTAAATTCCTTATTTAAACAAAAATTTCTATTAAAATAAGAAAATTTTATTTGAACAGTGTAAAGTGAATTTTAGATTCAAATCTTTTGAGGCTTTAACCCCTTCCTGGGTAAGTTTTTAGCTCATTAATTATAGAACAGTTTCCCATTAATAAAAAAGAAGAAAAAATCTTTTTTTTTATTTTAGTCGAAATTTTTGACTGTAAATTATCATGCAAGTAGCTATCACCGAAATAATTAAGACGGGTATTGGAAACGATGGGACTATGAATAAATCTTCAATAGCAGTCGATAAACTCGTGCTTTCGTCTATCGATACACGATTGATCGCGTAAATGCAAGCTTGAATGGCGTTGTTTAGCGATTCTTCCACTCTATCGTAATACATGATTTTGATCGGATCGGTTTCGGAAACCCTTGACGCAACAGTCAGCGCCCACCCCGTGAAAAAATTATCGTGCATCCACTTGGCGTCCCTGACTGTAGTTTCTGCAGGATTAGGATCTTTATATGTATCCCATCCAAGAGACATTGAAACATCGTAAGGTGATTGTGAAGCATAATTAAATGTTCTGAGTGAGAAAAATTCAAATAAGTTATTGTAATCGTTAGTTCGCGATTGAATATAACTTTCATATTGAGCATGATGTTCGTCAAAATCAGTCGAAGGATATGGATCAACATTATTTCTAGCGATATGAGCGTAAACGGCGAGGTCACTAATATAATGCGTCATTGCTCCAATATAATAAGCTGCAAGATCGAGTTTTCCTTCAGAAAAATTTCCACTAGCCCATTGTCCCATTAATCTAGCTCGTGAACTTGAATCGTCTTCCTCATAAACGATGCTACCATCTTCCTTGTAATAATTATGATGTAGAGAAGTGTCTCCAAACCCTTTCACATTTTCTCCATCGAAAACATCGTTAACACCAGCATTATCGGGAGCTTCGGTGCCTAAAAACACGATTTCTAGTCTGTCAGACAACCATGCGTACGAATTGGATTTTAATTTTAAGTAGTTTATCGCATTAAGGGCAATCCAATCATGTGTGCCAAAATCCATGTCAAAATCATAAGCAAAATGATTATCAGCATAAGACCCGCTTGAAAAACTCCTACTAAAGGGTATTATAGCGATTAAGGCTCCTATACTTAATAGAATTAGAAAAAATAATTTTTTATTCGTCCTCATTTTTCTTCTATTTTATAATGTATTAATTGTTATTAGGAAGCGAGATATTTAAGTTTGAGGGAATATTACTTACCAAAATCCATTTTAATTATTATATATTTACGATATATTTTATTCCTCGAACTTCATTTCGTTTTTGTCGGATATTTGTGTCAAATTTTCTTTAGATGTATATTAATGATAAGCTAGAGCGTTAATCAAAAATCAATTTATTCATTATCTCGCTCTTGGATTCTAATCTTCTTCTTTTTATATTTAAAAAAAGACAGTTCTAAAAATTAGTAATAGAAAACAGAGAATCATTCGATTAAATCGAATAAAGATTTGATTTTAAAACAATCTATTACTTCTTTATCTCGGATTATCTTTTCTCGCGTAAATTAACCATCTATGCTAGTAAGTTTTATATCTATTGAGCGAATTTCTCCTGGTTCGAGAGAACAGTAGTTGTCGGAAGCTGTAAAATCCAGAGAATCGTTCTTTATATGAACATACAAAGTTATATGCTTATTGATCATTGTCAAGCAAAATTTATGGTCGAATTTGTCTATTCCTTCAATTCTCTCAATTATAAACTAAATTTATGGATTCTTTTGCGTGATAATGAAGTGCTTTCCATCGAACATAATTTTTAAAATAAAGGGTTTTTTCTTAGGATCTTATGAGATTTCTATCATTTCATTGTGAATATTTTAGATATGAAGTAAAGAAGAAAAGCCGTTCTAAAATTTTTGAACAGGTTAATGAGAACAATAAAACAGGATCATTAGAAAATACCATTGTCCTATTTATCAGCATAGAAAAAAAAGACGAAGATAATTACGATTATTTATCTCAAGCGATTTTCGAAATAGAGGCCATTGCTAAACAATTGAAAGTATCCAATATAGCACTCATTCCTTTCGCACATCTTTTTGGAGAATTAAGCGATCAAGAATTTGGACTAAATGCATTAAAAGCTTTACAAGAAAATTTGGAAACGCTCGGATATACTACTATAAGACCATCTTATGGTTGGTTTAACGAAATTGAACTTAAAGCAAAAGGACATCCCCTTTCAAGAATATCCCGCAGAATTTAACTAATTTTCAAGAGAATATGAAAAACTGGAAAATTAAATTGTTCAAATATTCAAAACTTCGATTTAAGTTTTTATATATTGAAATTTTTTATTTATCATTTTTTTTAGATTCGACTCAGGCTAATTAACGACTGCCCTTCAATTAATTGGTGCAAAGTGTCATTTACAACGAGGGAAATGTCTTGAATGATAATCTTTTGTTCTGATTGGAGCTTCTCCAATCTCTTTTGGAGGGAGTTTTTAATAACCAGTTTAAGTTCTTTGAAGTTAATCTCCTCAACTTGTTTCAGAGGTCCTAATTCGTCTTGGATTGCAAGCTTTAACAAACCTCTTGTTGCTGCAGGGCTGAAGTTCAGTTTTATTGATAAATACTCTGCTAAAAATTTTATAATTTCAATTAATTCCTTTTCTGAAAACTCAAGAGTATCTGATGGTACATAATTCTTATTCACATATTTTTTAAACCATTTTTGTGTTATCATCGCAAGAAAGGTTCCTATGCAAAAAGTAAGTATAATAGACACTGAAACCCCGAAAACAATAAGACTGCTCAGGGGTGTTGGATCACCAAAATCCGAGCCATATGGGATAAAGAAATACAATAAGGGTTGCAATATCATTAAAAAAGATGTGAATGTCAGAATCTTATATCTCATCAAAATCCAAGGTTCAACAGCTCTTTTTTTAATCTTGTTATAAGCCGAATAAGCCGAATATGTGTTCCATCCAAAAACAACTAATCTTTCCACAAACAATTGAAAAAAAAACAGATAAAAGGTTAAAGGAGATAAAAAAAATGTATACATGTAGGAAAACATGCTCACGACGAAATAATTTACTATACCTGCTATAAGAACAATCTTAACTGTTATAATGGGTCGATCTTGATAAAAGGTTTGATTTGCAAATAAAATAAAGAAAAAAAGACCAAAGGAATCGAGTAAGGTTTCTAAAAAGGGAGGGAAACCAAAAACAATGCTTCCAATTTGAGAAAAAAAAACAATAACTATCATTAATCCAAAATACAAGGTATTCCTAAGTTGCAACTTTATCGATCGAACGATTATTACAGAGCCGATTATCAATAAGCCAATAGTATATGCAATTGTTAAGAGAGCAAATACTAAATATAAAAATTCAGAAAAAAACACTGCTTTTCCAACGCTTTAATACAAGAATTATTTATAATAATAGCATTATGTACTTTTTTTCTTATATAAACCTATCATTTCTTAAA
>JAFGGO010000132.1 GCA_016930515.1 Promethearchaeota archaeon
ATAGAATAAAAATATACTTCAAAATATTAAATCCTATAATAAACTTAAATCTTAATTACTAAGAAAGTATTAGTGAAATTAATTAATATTTTAAAATTGTTTTGAAATCATGCCTTGGGTAGATGCTACGAAGAAATTTTATATTAAATATTTTGGAGAAATCGACTTGGAATCCGTTGGAGAGCATCTTGACACGGAAATTGTTATAGATGGTAGGAGAGTATCCGTAGATATAAATTTTAACAAGAAAAAAAGTCTAAATTTACGAGTTTTAGAAGTGATTCAGGACGTCCTCGCAAGCCTAGACGAAGTTATGAAAATGAATGATAACGCAATTAAAAACGACTTTGAAAATGGCGGTGAAGTGAAATTTTATGTCGATTTCCACTTGGAAGAATTTGAGGAATCGGAGCTCAGAGAAATTTTAGGAAATCCTGACGAAAATATTGCCAAAGAAATTCAAATTTTATCCAAGTTAAAATTAGTTCGGATTGGTTTTTATCCAGAGGAAAACTCGAGTTTTGTTGTAATGGATTATACCATTAGTAAAACGCACACAGACGAACTTGTTGTTATAAAGCTCGATAGAAACAAAAATATAGAAGAAATAGTTATAGAAAGCTAAAATATAATATATTCAACACATAAAATGGGTACAAGAAGATGAAGGATAATATCAAGAGTGTAATTAATTACAACGAGGTGCTTGAGACTGATTCGTGGAATTCAATAAAAATGTTCAAAATCAACGCGGGAAAGGCGATCCTGCCAACTGGCAAAATTGTAGTTGGCGATCCGTTTTTAATTTATCGAAAAAAACCACTTAAAAAAAGCATATTACCCGGGGAGTATGATATCGAATTATCTTTCATAGATCATCCCACTGCAGGAAAGAGAGTTGCATTTGCTCGATTAATCATTAACCACGATAAAGCAAAATACTGGGAACTTGCTTTAATGGGAGAAGAAGACCTTGAAAGTGTGAAAGAAGGAGAGTTTTTTGGCTTTCCAGTTGACGCAGGATTGGCTTGTTTCGTGGATTATCAAACCTGCGAGGAATTTAATCAAGCGATGGATAAATTAGAAGAGAGAATTAAGAATTCTAACTACTACGACGATGTTTTAGCAGCAGAATTTAAAGACAATTGTTTCGATAAAGAAGATCCCAAAGATATAGGAGACTGGGTAAATCACAGGTTTGATCCAGAAAAGAATCAAAACATAGTCATCTTTTCTTCGGGATTTGGGGATGGCATATACCCTGTATATTGGGGGGTTGACGAAAACGAGCAATTAACGAGCCTGCTCATCGACTTTCTAACCTTAGATCTTGAATGACTTATCATTAAAACCCTGTTAAAAAGATAACAAATCAACGATGAATTTCTCACATTACGATTTTAAATACATCGATTCTCATTCTCATTTTTTCCCACCTCGAATGTTCCAATCCGTTTGGCGGTATTTCGAGGCTCCTGATGGTGACGGAAAACCTAGGAATTGGCCGGTTTTTTACAAGCTCGACACCGATGCTTTGGTACAATGCTTGGCTTCTTTTAATGTAAAGAGATTTACTACATATAATTACGCTCACAAAAAAGGAATCGCGCGATTCATGAACGACTGGACCTATCAATTTGCGAGCGAATACAAGCAAGCCATTCCGTTTGGAAGCGTTTGGCCGGAAGACGAGGACAGGGTTGAATATATTTCGAAAGCGCTCGATGAATACGGGTTTTACGGCATAAAGATACAACCGCTCGTTCAGAATTTCTACCCCGCCGATCCGCGCATGACCCCCATCTACGATTTAATTCTTGAAAAAAACAAGTGGATTTGCATGCATGCGGGTACGGCTCCTTATCGGAACCAATATGTGGGATACAAGCATTTCGTCGAGTTTCTTAAAAAGTATCCCGACATCAAGGTAATAATAGCCCACATGGGTGCGTTTGAATATAAGAAATTTCTTGCTTTATTGGATACGCACGAAAACATGTACCTCGATACGACGATGATTTACGTTCCCAACAACATTTTCCCTGAACGAAAGTCGAAGCGCCCGAAAGCAGAAGATTTGTTATCCTACCAGGATAGAATCCTCTTTGGAACCGATTTTCCAAACATACCTTACAAATACGAGAATTCCACTCGAGGTCTTCTAGAAATGAATTTACCACGGGACTTTTACGAGAAGATTTTTTACAAGAATGCTGAATCGGTTTTTAACTTACCACGATAGGATTGGCCTTGAAATAAATCTATTATCAAATGCTATATTATTTCACATAATCAATATTATATTAAACTAATATCAAGTAAAATATCAACATGAATTGACAATGATGAAAAAGGTAAGCAAGGACGATAAGTTATTTTATTTCGAAAAGCATTTTTTTACCTTGGACGGTCTCTGGATGATCGAAGCGGAAAACGAGGTGGGGTGGGACAAGGCGCTCAAGATCGATTTGGAAGTCTGGATCAAGTTGCTTCGAATAATAATACGCCGATTAAAGAAGTATTTAAAAATTCAATCGAACGGTTTGAAAGACTTGATGGAAATCTTGACCTTCAGGTGGAGCGTGGAGGGTTGGACTTACGAAATTATCAAGTGTAACCAAGAAGAAGCCAAGGTTATCGTAAATGCGTGTCCATATAAGTCAATCATGGATAGGAATCCCGAACGACACGAGAAGATCGAACTCATCTGTAAAAACATGTGCATTCCTTTTTATCAAGCGATTGTAAAAGAATTTAACCCAAATATAAAGGTAGAGCGATCGAAATACATGGGACTGGGCGATTCTGAGTGTGATTTTACTTTCAAGGAGTAAAATAAATGGAGAGCTCGAATGAAAATGTTTCTAAATGGAAAGTAAAAGATAAGATCTTTCTCGTTCTGAGTATTGTTGTAGGTTTCCTAATTTTTTTTTTTTCTTCGCTTCCAAATCCCTTGCCTGCAACAATGGTCGAACCCTGTTTGGTAATCTCGCTTTCCAATACATTGCATTTTCTTGAATTTGCAGCTCTATCCTTTTGTTTGGTGCTTGGACTCGAAAAAAAGATTAAAGGAGAAATTATTCTGATTATTGCTGTAGCTTGGGCGATTATTGACGAGGTTCACCAGATTTTCGTCCCTAATCGATATTTTGATGTCCTTGACCTAATTATTGACGCTATCGGAATTCTTACTGGATTTAGCGTTTATTTCATATTAAAAAAACTAATTGTAAAAATCAAACAATAATACCAGCACATAATAGCGAATATTCCATAATAATAACGCGATTGGTGGGATTCAATCCTTTTTTTTAGGAAATCCGCGCTCGTAGCACCGAATGGGAAGATCGTTGGAAACTGCAGCAAGGCACCGGTTACATGAGATGCAAGCACCTTCGATCTTTATATATGGTCGGCTCTGAGATACAAAACGTATCCTTTCGTTTTGTTGAACGATCTGTTTCATGGTTGCCTGCTTGCGGAGTCCGCCAACTAAAATGATTGGAATGTTCTTAACGCTGTCTGCAACGACTTTAGCTCCTTCTAGGTTATAAGCCTCCTCAAAATCGAACTTTCCCACCATTTTATTAAATTTTTCTTCGATTGCAGGTCTGAATTTTTCTGGCTGTGCTTGAACGATCTCATTTACAGGAACCTCGCCCCGACACATGTTAAAAACGGAATGGCTCACGGTCCCTCCCGATATTTCTATGGCGTCAACTCCAAGCTTTTCCAGCCATCTAGCATAAATCGCGGTTAATCTTGGAGTGATTCCTTTCGGTAACCAATCGCATTGGTTTAATTTAACGATGAGAGGAAAGCGGGGCAATTCTTTCCTAATGGAAACGATTATCTCCTTGAGAAACCTAAATCGATTCTCATCCGAACCGCCCCATTCGTCGTATCTATGATTGAAAAAAGGAGAGAGAAATTGACTGACAAGATATCCGTGTGCCGCGTGAATTTGGATCGCATCCGCTTCTGCTTCAAATGCACGCAAGGCCGCTATTCTAAACGCGTCAATAACCTCAAGAATTTCTTCGTGACTCATTTCTTTTGGTTTTTTCAAGGTATAAGGGTTTACCACATTATTAGAAGGAGCTAACGGCGTGGTACCGATCATGCGAGAAGATGTCGACATTCCAGCGTGAGATAACTGGAAGGCCACCCTTGACCTCTCATTATAGTGTACTCTCTCACCATATTGAACGGTATTAGCGAGTTTTATTAATCCTGGGATGAGTGTGTCCTTGTATATGCCAGTTTGATGAGAAGCGGCTTTTCCTAAAGGATGCACATACATATGTCCCGTGATGATTAAACCCGCGCCATCTGCAATTTTATCGTATAGTTTTATTAAAGCTTGAGTAACTTCCCCTTTATTGCTAGCAATGCCCTCATAAGTCGCCGATCGGACGAAACGATCAAAAAGAGTCATGCTACCAATTTTCTCTTTATCATACAATGTACGCGTTTCATACATCATTATTCAATTCTTATAATTTTTACTCAATTTTAATTAAACTTGAATATTATTATTCGGATTACTATAATTTATAATAGGTTTTTGAAATTATGGTTTTTTAAAGTCTTTTTAAATTGCTTTTAATAATTAATGATTTCCATCCATTTTCTTTAATGATTCTTCTATAGTGTTTCTATATTTTTCGGGTTGCGCTTGAGCGATTTCCGAGGCGGGAACATTTCCCCGACACATATTAAATACGGAATGACTCACTATTCCAGCAGACAGTTCTATAGCGTCAACTCCAAGTTCTTCCAACCACTTGGCATGGGTTGCGGCCAATTTTGGCGTGATTCCTCTTGGTAACCCATCACTTGCGTTTAGCTTAACGATGAGGGGTTTGTTATTAGGAAGAACTTTTTTTAGCGATACAACGATCTCCTTGAGTAGCCGGAATCGATTCTCGTCCGAACCAGCCCACTCGTCGTGTCGATGGTTAAAAAAGGGGGAGAGGAACCGACTGAGGAGATAACCGTGTGCGGAGTGAATTTGAATAGCTTTTACGTGAGCTTTTACGGCACGTGATGCGGCCTTGGTACACGAGTCGATGACATCCAAAATGTCTTTTTCGTTCATTTCTTTCGGTGCGCTCGAGGAATAGGGATTTGCCACGTTACCTGAAGGTGCTAAAGGTGTAGTTCCAATAAGGCGTCTAGAAGTCGACATGCCCGCATGAGAGAGTTGAAATGCGATGTCTCCCCGTACACTTGTAACGGCCTTAATTAATTCCTTCAATCCAGGGAGAAGGGCATCGTCGTAAATGCCGATTTGATGGGGGTGCTGCTTTTTCTAAAGGAGGTATGAACATATATCCCTGAGAGATTAATCCCACTTCCCCTCTCGCAAGCGTTTTTTGAACGCTGATTAATGCGTTGGAAACCTCTCCGTTCTCTTTTGCCCTTCCTTGATATGTTGCCGAGCGAACAAACCGGTTTTTTACTTCCATGCTTCCAATCTTATTTTTCGTGAATAATATCGAAATTTTTCTCACCCTAAAGCGTCTCAAAAAATAGTTTTATTGTTGTAAACTGAATTAGAAAGTATTGCGTTTATAAAAAATTCCTCTATTGATGTTATTTTATCGTATTAAATTTGAAACCTTGTTCATTTCGAATTCCCTTTTAAATTAGTTATTGAAAATTTAAATCAAGAAAGATTGAAACCAATAGATTCCCATTTTCATATCAAAATATCGTAATAAATTATTCCACTTTTATGCCACGTATATTTATATTACTTGCCATTTGTGATAAATTTAACACACATATTCTCAAGATTAAAATGATAAAAAATAAAATTAGAACATTAATTATCGCATTTCTTAGCTTCTGCGTGATCTTTCTTTCAATCGGTTCGAATGTACGAGCAACCTCCTCCGTCGAGACGCATTACTATGGAGATACTACTCCAGATAACTACCGGGGAGTATTTAACAACTCTGCAACGGACTTCCAAAACTTGGTGGTTGGATTTGGAGACTTAGGAGATGATATGCTTTTAACGGGAATCGGTTATTATTATAATACAACGAAAGGGACGGGAACATACTCCATGGGAATGGTACTTACCCAGGGTGCCGGCCTACCGAATGTAATTTACGCCGATTACGACATACCTGCGCAACTTTCCCCGGGTAAACGATATTATAGAGCGTCAGGAGGACCTTACCTTATCGACAATAATCCAAGCGTTTTATTGCTCTCTTACAACGATTCAGTGGATTGCATATCAATTTGCGTCGATACTTCAATTACAAATTTCCATTCTGCATATGATGTAGGACCGGTACCTTATGACACTTGGATCGCAGAAGTGGGTGAGTATATGATAGATCTCTTTTACGAGCCAATTGAAGACCTTTCTGAAAATACCGTCTTAACTGGAAGTTTTACATCCACCGATTATGTTGACGCCTATTATGTAAACTTGACTGCCGGAACCGAATACGAGTTTTGTCTTGACACAAACTCGGGAAACGCTAATATGAGGTTGTGTAACAACGATTCTGTTGTTGGAAGTGTCTCGCTTGCGTCCAACATTGGAACAAGCACCGATCCCGAATACATGACATACACGCCATCGACCACCGACACTTATGTATTATTGGTTGAACCGGGAACGGCCGGTATCGATATTACAGATTATTACATTGAGCTATATTGCGCGAACCCCACGGCAAGTTTTAGCGCGAACGCAACCGACATTGTAGAATCGCAATGGGTCCAGTTTACTTATAATGGTTCTGGTGGAAATAGACCTTTGACTTACTTATGGGATTTTGGCGATAGTTTTACCGCAACGGGCCCTGCAGTCACACACCAATACATGATTGGGGGAACATACGATGTAAACCTGACCGTCATAGACAATAGTGGAGACAACGACACGTCAATTCAATCAATTAATGTCGCAAACTCAATTCCAACAGCAAGTTTTAGCGCGAACGTAACTACTATCGTGGAATCGCAATGGATCCAGTTTACTTATACGGGTACCGGCGGTACGATACCTATAACATGCTTATGGGATTTTGGTGATGGCACGAATACAACGGGGCCAACAGTATCGCATCAATACTTGACAGCAGGTACTTACGATGTCAATCTAACCGTGATAGATGGTAACGGAGACAACGACACTGTAATTTTATCAATTGAAGTTCAAGAGGACTTGGAACCAATAGCAGATTTCGAAGCGGACCGATTAGTGATTGAAGTTTCAGAATCGATCACCTTTAGTTTCATCGGCTCAGAAGGGAACGGTATAGCGAGTTATTTATGGACCTTTGGGGACGGAGAGACATCAACGGACGCGAACCCTACCCATACATATACAACAGTAGGGAATTACACAGTAACCCTCTCGATCGTGGATTCGGACGGAGATCAAGACACGGAAACGAAGACAGATTATATTGAGGTAATATCCACAGAATCTGAAACAGAGGATACTGTTCCAGGATATGATCTTTTCATGGTATTCGGATTGATCAGTTTGGTTTCGTTTATCGCATTATACTCGATAATCCGCAAGCGACATGATATAAATATTCTTTAATTTTTTTTTTATTTAGAATAACAGATTTAAGGAATATCCATTTTCAACAAATATTACTTATTTTAATTGTTATTATAGCTAATCAATAGAATTGATCTTCAGAAATGAACCAAATTCTAAAAAAGATTGAGATATTAGGCATGTATCTTATTCAGGGGATTATTAGCAATCTTTAAGGATTAATTTCTTGTATTTATATTTTTAATTAAAATTCAATAAATATTTGACGATAAATTCTCAATTCCTCTACAAATTACATTCGAATTTAACATTTGAGATTTTCATACTTCAATCGCTAACAATGTTCTTTTAAATGTGACTTCAAAAAATCATCCTTATACAACTTTTGAAAAAAAATAATTTTAACAGCAATTTAAGTAATTACTATAAGAAAAAAATAAAAAAAAACTCATAAACACTAAAAAGTAGGCAAAAAGCATGATTTCAATAATCTTGATGTCTTTTATCGTATTGAGCGCCTTTTTAGGGATTTTTTAAAGTCACGATTATTAAATTAAAGAATTAATTGACAATAACATTTTAAATGTGAGTGCGGGGGAAGAAGAACACATTTCTTTATGGAATATGATCTGGGGATGAATAGAACGGCGGGATGTCTAAAATGGCCTTAGATATCTACGGAAATATTTACGCCGTAGGTGCCCATATTAAAAAAATATGATAAAAAATAAAAATAAAAACCTAAATACTTAAAATAAGAGCAAATAATCATTTAGCGATGGTTTTTTTACCGAAATACATGCTTAAAGCTCCACCGACAATCATAAGAAAGGGATCAACATATAATGTTGGAACCGTTCTTATTACATATACATAATTAAGTGGGGGGCTCGTGTCAATAATCTGGGCAGGTTGTATGATGCCAAAGTAGAAAACGATGATCCCGATAAGAACACACAGAAATCCGCCAGTTAGTAGTTTATTTGCCTTATACCCTATAACAATACCTATTATGGCTACACAGGCTAAAAGAATGCTTGCAAAAAACGCATCAATTAACATCCCGGGTTCAATATCGAAAGATGAGAGAGATTGCCCTTCAAGATTCAAATCAGCGTCAAGTTTTAAAGCAGAAATTAACGAGACAAGTCCGGCAATAATTAATAAAATCACTCCAATTAGAGCAATTATTGAACCGATTCTTTCCTTTTCAAATTTCATTTTTTTATAACCACTTTTTTATTATTTTTTCATGCTTTTTGACATAAATTTCGTTTATAAAAACAACGAAAGATACGATTAGTTTCAATAATGTAGAACTTTTAAAGCTTTCCATGTATTCCAGTGCATCCCTTCTTGTCTTCGGTTATTAGACATGAAATAAATATCTTTAACATAAAAAATAGGAATTAATCCGACTTTTTTGAGGTAATCTAGGTATTTCCGTATTAATCTGATAGTTCTCCATTTTCGTAATCGTCATTTACAACGAAATTTTTACCGAAAATACATAAAAAATTAAATTTTTTATCAATTAGTTCTCGAATGCTGCAAACATCGAAAAAGAGAAGTATATCCAATATTCATAAATTATTACTTGTTTAAAAGCGCAAATTATGATTATTCTATTACATTTTTTTACCTGATGGTTTTAAATAGGCAAGAAAGCAATGGAATATTAAGACCAAAAGACAAAAAGAAGGGACAAAAATAGCAAAAAAGAGACTTTATCATAATTATTAACTTCAAATAATTTAATTGTCCTAACAAATAAAATAATTAATAAATAAATAAAAAAGAAACCTTAACACTCATTTATAGTAAGGTCTCTTAAGATTTCTTCATCTGGTTTGAAGACTAACCGTTCGTAAAGTTCTTCGAATATAACTATCGGTATTGTAGTGAGCAAGATCATGAGCCAATCCATCGGTTCTAGAGGGTATGTCTTTATAAAAACTTGCATGAACGGCACATAAATCGCAAATAAAAGTAAAACAAAAGCTAAAAATGTCGCACCAATTAAAAGCTTGTTTTCAAAGAGTTTTTTTGAGAAAATTGTAGTCGATTGACTGATGGAAAGACATTGAGTTAATTGAAAAACGACGAGAGCGGCAAAAGTAATGGTTCTTTGTCTTGACAGATCAATTGCTAGAATATCTATCGTTAAATTAAAGTCAAGGCTCCACATGAACAAAAATATACACGCAAATGCGTTGAGAAGTCCGAATAAGATTATAAAAACGATCATGTGCCTACTTAAAAGCGGTTCGTTCGGATTTCGTGGTTTTCTTTTCATTACATCGATTTCAGGAGGACTAACACCTAACGCAAGAGCAGGAAATGTGTCCGTGACCAAATTAATATACAACAATTGAATTGCAACGATGGGAAGAATGCTATGGTTAAAAAAGATAAACCCAAAAACAACTATCAACACAACTGTTAAAACTTCTCCAGAATTCGCAGATAAAAGGTATCCGATGAATTTCTTGATATTATCGTAAATTCTTCGCCCTTCCCCAACAGCTTCAATAATATTAGCAAAATTATCGTCGACCAAGATCATATCACTTGCTTCTTTGGCCACATCTGTACCCGTAATACCCATTGCAACACCTACATCCGCCCGCTTTAAGGCAGGAGCATCGTTTACACCATCGCCCGTCATGATCACGATTTCGTCGTGTTTTTTTAGTGCGTTTATTATTCTGAGTTTATGGGAAGGATCTACTCTCGCAAAGATTTCAACTTCTTTTAAGACTTCTTCCAATTCCTCGTCAGACATTTTTTCCAACATGGTACCCGTAATAGGTTCAGTTCCACCGCAGATCCCAATTTCCGTGCCAATCGCTTTTGCGGTTGCCATGTGATCACCAGTTATCATTATCACTCGAATACCCGCTTGTTTGGCTTTCAGTACGGCCGGCCTTGACGATTCTCTGGCGGGATCAATCATACCAACAAAACCGACGAAGGTTAATTTATCCTCAACCAATTTGCTGTCTTTTTTCTCATACAATTCGCCCGCTTCTTTATCATCAATATCTCGAAATGCAAACCCTAAAATTCGATAGGCAAAATTTGCCGAGAATCGTTCGCTAATTTTAACGATTTTTTCTTTATTTTCAACTGTTAAAGGACTTTTTTCTCCATTTTCTATATATGAATCACAGAGATCAAGTAATATATCTAATGCACCTTTTACCATGATCTGGTGTTTACCTGTAGTCTTGTTCTTTGAAATGACGCTCATTCTCTTGCGATTGCTATCGAAGGGAAATAAATATTCGACATTCCATTTCTTCGAGATGAAATCGATGGTTTGCCCTTTCTCTGCCAAGATTAATAAAGCAACTTCAGTAGGATCGCCAAAAATCTTGTAAGGCTTGTCTTCAGCTTGAAATTCTACGGAAGCCTCATTTGCCAGGGTGGCAATTTCAATAAGGGATTCTAGCTCAGGTTTATAATCAGGTTCGATTTGCTTGGCACTTCCCGCTTTCATGATGTGTCCAATATTTATATAACCTGTTCCTGACACGTTATATTGCTGAGCCATTGTCCATAATAGAGTGACCGTCATTTCGTTTTTGGTTAGCGTACCCGTCTTATCCGTAGATATGATCGTGCTAGAACCAAGGACTTCCACGGCAGGAAGCTTTCGTATTAAAGCGTTTTGACGTGCCATTCGAGTAACTCCTATTGCCAGAGAGAGAGTCATTACCGCTGGAAGTCCTTCGGGGACTGCAGCAACTGCAAGTCCTATGGCAAAAATGAATAATTCCGTAAATTCTTCAATACCAACCAAAATGATTTCAATGATGAACATGGTTGCGGCTATAGCAACGATGAATATTGTCAATTGCTTTGCTAAATGTTTTATTTTTTTTTGAATAGGCGTGTCCTCTCTCCTAATGTCAGAAAGAGATGTCGCAATTTTTCCAAGTTCGGTGTTGAGTCCCGTAGAGATCACTAATCCTTTTCCCGATCCGCTGGATATGACAGTTCCCTTGTATAACATGTTTTTTCTTTCGGCTAAAGGAGTTTCCAAAGGCAATAGGTTTGTATCTTTTCGTACCGATAAAGATTCGCCCGTGAGTATTGCTTCGTTTACATTAATTTCGTATCCTTTTATTAATCGAAGATCAGCAGGAATGAGATTTCCTGCCTCTAATAGAATGATATCTCCTGGTACTAAGAATTCTGCTTTCAATTTGACTTTTTCCTTATTTCTAAAAACGACAACTTCACTTTTTGATAAGGTTTTAAGCGATTCGATTGCCTTTTCAGCAGAAAATTCTTGATGAAATCCTAATGCTGCATTTAGAAGGATGACAACGATTATAGCGATAACTTCGATCAACACGCTTTCATCACCCTCAATAATTCCGATTGTTGCCGTGATAATGCCTGCGACGATTAAAATAATAACCAACAAATCTTTAAATTGTGCGAGGAAAATTTTAATTGGATTAATCTTTTCTCCAGTTTCTAATTCATTTTTTCCATATCGTTCTAATCGTTGCTCTGCTTCAATATTTATTAATCCACGCTCATCCGTGTCTAATTCTTTAAATAAATTTTCAATACTATTGTTGTGTGCTTCTACCATTTAAAAAATCACTTAAATATAATTTATTATTAACAAAATTGAACTCTATTTATTGAAAAAAAAATAATATAAAACCGTTTATTAAATATTTCTTAATATTTTAAAAATTTCAAGTATTTTTTAAATAAAAAATGTTTAAAGTAAATAATGATTCTTTTTTAATTGATCCCTACACGCTTGTCCTACTTGTGATGCGTAAATTCCTTACCATGCTCGTGAGTCTTTAGTATCTTATTTAATTTCATTATAAGGAATAATATAATCAAGATCGATACAATCTCAATTATATTATAGATTACTACATACACGATAGAGATGTCGAGAGGATGATCTATAGTTGGAATAGTCACCAATACATTAAACAGGATCATTCCAAATACCCCAATTACTAGCGAAATCCACAGGGAATTAATGCTAATTTTAAGGTAATCCATCCCAAGAGGCGTATAATCACTTCTTGCTAGAAATGCTCCAATAATCACAAACAATGCTGCAAATAAGGACATGTAAAAGAATATAATAGCAACATCGTTAGATAAGCCTTCCAAGAATAATATTATTCCAATAAAGGGATCTAAAAGCATTATAATTCCAGTTAATAAACAAACATAAATTACGGTTTTTTCCTTCATTTTTTCTCAATGAATATTATAAATATTTATTGATCAAAATAAAAAAGATGATTTATAAAAGTATGGCTAATACAATATTATTTTTTCATATAAAGATTATTTAGGATAATTAAATTATATTCCTTGTTTAATTAAATACATAAAAATATCATTCTAACGGCTCTAGTAAATTTAAAAGCGTTTATCAACTCAAGACTCAATCGCAGAATATTCATACGCACCGACATCAACACTTGAATCAGGGCCTAGTCTTTGGGTAAACGAAAAATCAAACCATGAGTTTAATTTATCAACATAGCCCATATTTCGAGCTGGACTTGTTTGTTGCAGTCGAAGATTGGCGTCAAATCCATATTCGCTAAACAAGCCATCAGGACCGAGTAGATCGACAAACTCAGGATTTGCAAAACGACTTGAAAGGTCTTGATCAGTCTCGGATTGCCATTGCGATAATGTTAAGTACTGAGCTTCTGATTGAACTGCATTACCAATTTGGAAAAATTCTCCAGTATTGGAACCATGACTAACATAAAATAAGTTATTATTGCAATGTATTTCTGGTAACACATCGTCAATGTCGTCAATGAGGATAAAGCGAGAATATTGGTTCGTACCGTTGATGTAAAATATGTTATTTTTTATATAAATTTCTTCGTGGTTTGAATAGCCAAACGGATGGGGAAAAACATCGCTATTGTTTAATACATTAATCATTGCGTTCATTTCGTAAATATTTCCAGAATATTGCACGTTTCGAGCGACAAGAGTATTTCCGATAATCTTGATGTTTTTACATGGCTTATTAGCACTAACGATATCAATGAGAGTTCCTGTAAATTCAGGGTTATTAGAGATTAAAATATTGTTTCGTACTATTATGTTTTCAGCGGCTCCGATGCTCAATAACATCTCGCCATTGGTGATGACATTCCGTTCAAAGGTGATATCGCGAATGATTTGGTTCCACGGACCATTGGGTGCTAGCTGAACCAATAAATAATTATAGCGATCACCACCACCATTGTGAACGCGCTCATCCGTTTCGGGATCTATCCACCCGTGAAAATAATTATCTGAGACTTGTATGTTATTGCTCGTGTAGTTGGTATTCCAATCTTCGCCTTCCTCTTGAAATCCACATATTCTAAGGGCGGTTCGTCCAAATGCAGGCCTTGAGAAATTATTACCCGAAATCACGCCCTTGTCGATGGCAGTATAACCAATGTGATTTCCCGATAGATCAAAATAGTTGTTCAAACAAGCAAACCTTGACGCCCACACGGCAAACATTGTAGAGCTTAGATTGACATCGATATATGTGTTGCGGATGGAAGAATTAACTAAAAAGGTTCCCGTTCCCGTTTCTCGTTCCAAGTAATGACCGATGCAAAACAGATCGGAATACAAGTCTAGCGCTTCTACCCTCAAGAAGAGAATGTTTCTCGTTCCACCACCTTGAGCAAAAAAGAAAACGCCTGCTTTATGCCCGTTATAATCGTCAAACCTAAAATCAAGGTCAACGAAAGACACATGAGCAAGACCGATAGCATATTGGTGAATGATTATTGTATTATTTTCTCCACCGTATTGAATGATAGGTTTTTCGCCATTTCCATAGGCACCGATTAAATAGCCCCAAGAAGGACATACACCGGGATTAATTCCAGATACATTTAATTCAAATATTTGACCTTTATTGAAGAGAATACTATCTCCAGGCTTATATAGATCTGTTGCCATTTCGGAAAATACCTTATCCGCAGTTCTCCAAGGTCCCTGCATTCCAGAGATGTGCGCTTGAGAAGTACCATCGTAACTATCATTTCCAAGCTGCGAATCAACATAATATGTCGTTCCATCTCTTTCTAACACTTCAATAGAAATCGATGTAGAATTGGTATTTCCTATAGTATTCATTATCGTTAGCGTTACATTATAAGTTCCAGGCCTTTCATACACATAAGCTGCGTTAAAACCGTGAAAAACGGGATAATCGTCCCCAAAATCCCAAGTATAATCAACAATATCGTCTCTTGGCGTGGATCTCCAACCTTGAAAAAAGATTGCAAGAGGGGAATAAAATCTTGTTAAACTTGCGCCTGGAAAGCGTTCTGAGATATTGATTGGATTTTGATCACCATCCAACCATTGATAATCATCAACCGTGATGATTGCCATTAGGGGAGTTTGAGTCGAAGTATCTTTATTTTCATTCGAAAAGACCAACATTATAACAGTAAAAATTGTAATAATTAAAATCACGCTCAGAATTGCACTCATTGCGATTTTTTTTCCGCGATCATGTTTTAGTTTCGTCAATTTGCCTATCCTATTCCCTCTTAAAGCTGGTGATGAAAATAATTAAAAGCTTTAATTAAAAATTATGATAAAATTCCAGATAAATACTTGATTTCAAGAAGTATCATTAGTAGTGTTTTAACCAAATAAATTAATAAGAAATAACCTTTCTAAAAGAGTATGTGGACATTCCTTTCAAAATTTGTTTAAGAATTTGGTTTTAAAGACTTCCTATGATAACATCAAGGAGGCGGTAAGATATGGACTTAACATTTGCATCTCACGCGTGAAAATAACATCTGTTTACTTGGAAGAATCCTTGAATGGAATAAAGGTGCTTTCGCTCGAGAATTCGTTGACCATGACCGTATTAACCAATTAATATTAACATTTCAGTTTTATGCCAGATCCATTTTTATTATCACACATGGTATTACTATATAAGAGTCAACTAAATAATAAATAGACAAAATGACGGAATTAAACTTAAAAATAACTCATAACGCAAGAATTCTCGTCCCGATCAACAATTCTCCTTTATATATGATTGTTGATCCCAATGATGAGATTTTTTACAGTTCCGAACTGAAGGCACATTACCATGGAACCACCTACGATTTAAAATGGAAAACCCCAGCAATATTTTCGAGACGGGGAATGTACATCTTCATTCCGGGCAGACAAGATAAAGACAAGTTGGAGGGCGCCTTCGTTCCATGGAGAAACATTAGAACGATTGACGAAACGCGTCTAAAAATATTTTTGGGAAAAAATAATCCATATAACTTCACAACATATCGCCAGACGATAATTCAAGGGGTTGAAACAAATGAAGAATTTCGAAAACGCATTGAAAATTTTAACAAGATCGCTTATCAACACATCATAAAGGACCATCGAGATTACATAAAATATCTCATAAAACATAAAGACAACAAGAATGTTTATAAATCAAAATACGAAAAAAAAGCAAGAAAGTTACTTGCTATTGCAGAAGAGAGATATGCAGAACTTTTAAAAAGGAGCATTTAAAATCTAATATCTCTTAAGAATAATAACATAATAATATATTTACTTTTAATTGCATTTTAAATGTAATTCATCTTATTGAAAAAATGGTTAAAATATTTATTTTCTCAATCTCGATCGTTCTGTAGATTCATAATTCAAGATCCACAAATTCTAATCCGTAAAGATCGCACAAAAATAAGTCGATTTCGTTAATCCATTTCTTAACGGGACTATCTCCCAATCTTCCACGATTTTGCAAAGTTTTAGTAATATTTTCTACTTTTTCGCTTATTTTGATTTTTAATTGGGCGCTGGGTTTTATAATGGGCAAGTGCCTTATCATGTATTGGTTGAGGTTAATAGTCGTACCCTTTTGGTTGTTAATCCCATAAGTACAATAAAATTTTATCAGCTTAGAATTAAGAACCGCACACAAGTATTTAAGTTCGTCCAAGTCTTCGTGAAGGAGCGAATATATCGAAGAGGTGAAACAAGCGTTTTCAAAGGTAAAAACGGCTTCGGGAACTATGGTATTGTGCTTGATGAGCAATCGTGGACCTTTATAAAACTCATAATTTGAACCTTTTAACATACTTGGATCGATTGTATTGAGGGAAAACGATTTGCGCGCTTCAATTCGATACGGACTAAAATCTTGCTTTGCGTTAAGAAATAAGCAATTTCCAGAAAGATCATTTTTCAAGTTCTTCTTTACTTCTTTAAGTCCATCGTGTTCTTCTCCACGTATCATTCTTGGGAAGTTTCGTACATTCAGATAGTTTAAATCGCTTTTTTTTTCGATTTCATCTATGATTTTTAATTGGGTGGAGGTAGCTTTTATCCTAATCCTGTTAAGCGACATAGCTTGAGATTTACAAAAAGGGCATTTTGTATTTATTACATAAGCGCGTATCTTTTTTACCTTCACGCACATGGGACATTCATCGTTTTTACAAATTCGGAGAGAATCGAAATTTTGGGAAGGATATTGGATTATTTTTTTTTTAGGATAATCAATAATGTCTAATTCTGCGTCCTGATCCGCTTTTTTCTCGTAAAGAACGACTTGCACCTCGTTTGTGGCTCTTTTAAAGTTATTTGGCCCGATATCTACTATCGTCCTTATGTTAGCTTTCTGAAGCAAGTTGTTCCTAAATTTGACATAGTCTTGACGAATTAGAAAGCTTTTTGGTACTAAAAAACAAGTAGAGTATTCGCACCAATCTAAAGCTTTTATGAGAAACGCGCAGTATATATCTTTATAGAATAGATTTTGCTTTTTTAACAAGTCTTTTTTTGATGCTTCAATTATATTTCCATAAGGAGGATTTCCGATAATTATATCAAATTTATGCATAATTTTGGTGAAAAGACTGTCAGCAACCTTCATTCGGGATTTTAATGCAGAAAATACTTCTTTATCGAATTTTTTACTGATAATGCTCGCCCACTCAAATAATTTCAAGACGCATAACTTAATAGCATTCTCGTTGATATCGAATCCATAAAGATTGTTAACAATTGCGTTTGAAATTATCGCATTCTTGGAATTTGGACACAGATTCTTTAAGATGTTAAATAAAAGTCTCATCACGCTAAGCAAAAAAACCCCTGAACCGCACGCAGGATCGCAAAATGTTGTTTTCTTGAGGAGACAAAAAATGCGGTTTTTGGTTTGGTTGTCTAAACCGTAAATGTCTTCAATTTTTTCGAGTTCTACCGATGTCTCAATTTTTTGAATGTAAGATATTAACGCTAGAGAAACCATGTAATCTGCAATTTCTTGATTGGTGTAATATACACCCTCCTTTTTTCTTTTTCGGTATCTTTCAAGGAAGTCTTTTTCTGAAGAATGTAAAAAGGTGATTTTTTTTTTTATTTCTTCTATATTATTTTTTTCAAGATTGAGCTGGATTTTCTTAAAAAGAACAGGTAAATCAAGGATGTTGTCCAAATCGTTCATTTTTGATCTATTATAATTTAAATTAATAAATTAAAACCGAGATAATACTTATGTTTCGCGACTTTAGATATTTAAGTTAGATAAATGTTCTTTTCAAATACTATCTTAAGTATTCCTCGATGATGGTAATTATTTCTTAAGGAATTCTAAATATCAGGAAACTTTATTGTATTTGAATTACTACATTCCACCTTTTCTATAACGTTTATCGCTTGATGATGTTTGTTTGTTTTTACTAAGCTTGCTATAGATATATTTTATTAAAATAGCCACAATGGTTCCAACAATTGCTGCCACGATGGGGATGATAATCCCTTCATTGATTAAATCCTCGATAAAATTATTTGTTATTAGGATTCCAAATAAGAAGCTCAAGAAAGACATTCTACTAAAAAATAATTAAATAAATTAAATAAGGTTTAATAATTGAGCATTAAAGAGTATTATATTTTTCTATTTGATATTAATCCAATTTAAGATTGTGCATAATTTATCATTCCAGGTCTCATGAATTCATTATCGAGATAATTTTGAAAGACTAGCTCTAGCATTCGCTCAAATGCGCGAAGTATTCCTTCTCCGTTAGATGCAGTGGTGTAAATTACATCGAAATTCTTTATCTTGCTTTTTTCCACTTCTTTTGAAAATAATATCGGTGGAAACTTATTTGGTAAATCTTGCTTATTAAAACAAAGAATTATTGGTAAATTCTCAAATGCATTCTTGAAAGAATCGCGCAATTCTGACCAAAAGATTAAATTCCGTTCAAAAGCTTTTCTTCTTGAATCTGCAACAAAAAAAACTCCGTCTACGCCTTTTAATGTGATTGGGCGAGTTACTTCGTAAAAGTCTTGACCAGTTGTGCTATACATGTGTATTTTTAGCGTCCAAGACTCGTTTTGAAAGGTTAATATCCCATAATCAAAAAATAAGGTTCTTCCAAGCGAATTTTCGATGCTAAGTATTGTATTTTTCAATCCAAAATGATCGCAAAGCGATTTAAAGGATGTGGTTTTGCCAGATAAAGCTGGACCATAATAAACTATTTTCATATTAAGCGTTTTTTCTAATAGATTTATTATCATTTTATTTTAAGCACAAGTTTGTTTATAGATAGATGAAAATAGATTTAAAAAATCCCTCGTTTTTCTTGAATTTATTAAATATTTAGAACATGCAAGAAAAAATATATTAAAAGCTGCAAAAGCATATATGGAATTCAGATTTATTAAAAAAAATAGAAGATAAATAAATTAGATTTTTTAATATTAGAACAGGACAAGTAAAAAGTATTGAATAAGATTACTTAAAGTGTATATTATGTGGTCAAAGAAAGTGTTATTAGGCGTGTTGGCAGGGTTTATCGTATTGATTCTAATATCTACGGGAATTATCATCTATAATTATAATCTATCTAACAATTCTTCCAAAAATTACGAATATGTTTTAGAATACGATGGCCTTGAAAGATATTATCTTGTACATATTCCTTCTTCTTATAACAAAAACGAAAAAACGCCTTTAGTCATGGTTTTTCACGGTGGAGGAGGTCATCCAGGTTCAATAAAATACGAATCTGAGATGGATATAGTTTCAGATGAAAATGGATTTATTGTAGTATATCCTGCTGGAACTCCAACAAATGAATTTTATAAAAATAGATTATTGATCTGGAACGATGGAAGAAATTTTAGCGATGGAACGCCAAATACTGTTGATGATGTTGGATTTGTAGAAGAAGTTTTAAAGGACATTAAAGAAAAATTCAATATAGATGATACAATGGTTTACGCTTGTGGTTTTTCGAATGGCGCTCAATTTACGTATCGTCTTTCAAAACAAATGACCCATAAGCTTGCAGCAATATCAACCGTTGCGGGTCAGAGGCCGGCTAACGATACTTTTGATTCAACACCTTCAAGACCAATTTCCATTATGCAATTTTCAGGATTAAACGACCCGATATCTCCATATGATGGAGGCCCTCCAACAGTAGGAGAACCGTTATTAGAAGCAGATGCATACCCTGTTGTTGAATCAATTGACTCATGGGTAGAATTTGATGGATGTTCAACTGAACCGGAAGAAGATAGGATTGGAGATGCGGTTATGAAAAAATATATTTCAATTGAAAATAATACTGAAGTCATACTATGGACGCTCGAAAACGGAGGACACACATGGCCTGGGGGAAATGTTGATCCCAGTGTTGAATTATTAGGATTAGGAGATATGGGAGGAATTAATGAAGATATTCGTGCTTCTGAGTTAATGTGGAAATTTTTCAAAAAACACTCTTTGAATTAAATTCAATATAGAAAAATACTTTATCTTATAAATTTTTTCTAATAGATTTATCATATCTCTCGCGAGGTTTTTTTATATTTAAATAAAAATAGATTTAAAAAATCCCTCGTTTTTTTATACATAAACGGAGATTTTTTTCAATCATTAAAAAATTTAAAAACAATAAACCGATCAAAATCATGACAACTCATAAAGAAAAAGAAAACGATCTTAAACCAGAGCCAATCTCAGAAGTCGTAAAAAAGATGAAAAAAGAATACGATAAGGACCCAAAAGATTGGTGGCTCATCGGTTCGAATGATAAAGAAGGAAACACGGACACCTTCGTAAGAAAATCTCCCAACGCTTTTTGGTTAAAATCCAAACAGTTAAGCCCCTACTCTTCTTTATCTATGGGCTCTGTAGTTAGGAACATTGACAGGGATATAGACGAGCAAGTTGGACAGAATATGAAAATACTATCTCCAAACGACATGCTTCGCTTTTTTGGAATGGTGGTACCCATTCAACAAAATAAAAGCGTTATAACGGCAGGTTTAGAAAAATATTCTCCAAAGCAAGGAGATTATTTGAAAAAAGTTATAAGTGAAAGAGAACCTAATTTAGGATATCAAATGGCAAAACGAATAGATGAAGAATTTACCAAAAACCACCCACAAAGAAAGAATCTATATATTTAACCAAAATCTTTTTATATCTGGAAAGTAAATAGGCTTTTATATGTGAATCATATTTGGAACTTGCTATTTAATAAAGAGATTATAAAATGGAACCAAATAATTTATATGCATTTTTCATCGTTCTTTCTGTAATTTATACAATTTCATTGTTATTGATGGGTATAATAATTACTATTAGATCTTATAGGTTAAAATTAAATAATTTGTGTTTTTTTGGTCTTGCAGCAATATCAAATGTAGTATCGCAAGTTGGGAATATATTTTTAAAGCTTGATGTATTTTTTGAATCAATTTTTGTTTCTTTAGCCATTTTTCTATTTTTAATATTCACGCATTTAACTTTTTATAAGGAAAGGCACATAAAAACAGCGCGAATTGTCCTTATAGTTGGCGTGATTAACTATTTTTCTATATGTTATTTTGGTTTTATTTACGCATACATTCCCTCTTTTGTAGAATTCTATTTATACTTGTTTCAAATATTTATTGAGCGTTTGATCGTGTTTGGGTGGACTTCATATTCTGCGTGTATTGCTTATAAAAAGATTAGAAATAGATCCATTCAACCGTGGATTAAATCGAGATACAAAATCTTAGCAATTTCATCTTTCATTATGGTCATTCAACCACTTTCGCTTTTCTTCATTCCTTACGGTTCTACTTACGGTGATCCCTCTCCTTTAAGCAGTTTAATCGTGTTTGGAGTTTCCGTAATAATGACATTAATTTTCGTTTTTGGAATATATGTAGCAATGGTAATGCCAAAAAGGATCCGTAATTATCTAAATAGAGATTATGGACCTTCAGAGATTTTTAAATTAGCTGACAAAGAAATAACTGAAATGATAAAATATCTGGGAGATTGCCTTTCGTTAAAGCTTAAATTTAGTCCCAGTGCTGCGCGGGGTTTGCTTAAATTAGCAATCATAGACCAATATAGTGGTTTCAAACCCATTGAGAAATTAACCTATAGCGATTTAAAACTTGTTCTAAATAATAAATTACATGAAAGAATAGAGAAATTAAAATCTGAAGGAAAAGTTGATATTGAGGACATCGATCTTTTGATAAATAAACTCAAGGATCAATTAATTCAAGGTCAATCCTTGATTAGTTTGAGTAGAATTTGAAATAATTATAGTCTCTCCTTGAGTTTCGCAAGTTCGTCCTTAGTTTTTATGATTGGAAAATTCGCTGCGTAATTCGCAGAGTTATTTATCAATTCTTGGGTGATAGCCTGGATTTTTTCTGAGCCTGATTTACCCTCCAATCCTTTTGCAAATTCCTTAATTGAAATTACCTTAAAATCCTCAACATATCCGCTCACGCCTTTCGAAAGCTCTTCTCCGAGGAGAAATTGATAGCTTAAATCTGCGTCTCGTTCGGATTTGTAAAGTGGCTCGTCCGGATCTTCAAACGTGTAGGAAACCTCTAGCCAACGGCTGCCGCTAGCATCTTTTGGGATCATGCCATAGATGTAATCATCGGTATATATCCAAAATGGAGTAATTCCCTTGTCAAACGATGTATCAATTATATTTTTAAATTCTTCTGCCATTTGTTATCAAGCTCGGTTTATTGATTAATATTAGTAGTTATATAAAAGTAATCTAATTTCTAAAAATCTTATAATAATAGTAATACTAGTTATATAAAAAATTTTCAAATAAAATATTTGTTAAAATTACAAGAGATAGAATATGAGAAAAATAGATTATAATAAGTTAAGTGATCACTTGGTAAAATGGATAAAGGACTATATTGAAGAAGCAAGAGCAGAAGGTGTTGTTGTTGGATTGAGCGGAGGAATAGATAGCGCGACCACGGCTGCTTTATGTACTAAAGCGATAGGAAGGGATAGAGTATTTTCCTTTAATTTACCTTGTGAATCTATTGAAAAGGACTACGAAGACGCCAACATGATCGCTGAACATTTAGGAATTGAATTCCACAGATTTGATTTGACAAATGTATATCAAGAATTCTTTCGAACCATTGTTCCACCTTTTGGAACTACGACTATGGCAAGAGCCAATGTGAAACCTCGATTAAGAATGCTAACTAGTTATTTTTTCGCACAATCGTTAGGTAATTATCTCGTAGCAGGAACGGGCAACAGAACCGAACTTGCTATAGGATATTTCACGAAATATGGCGATGGTGGTGTCGATTTCGAACCTATAGGAAATTTATATAAGTGCGAAGTAAGAGAAGTAGCGAGAATACTAAGCATTCCCGAAGAGATCATCAACAAAGCTCCTTCAGCAGGTTTATGGGAAGGTCAAACTGATGAAGGTGAAATAGGAATTACATATGGAGTCTTAGATGAAATAATTTATAGAAAAGATAACAACTTGGATATGAGCGATTTAAACAAAGAAGATGTAGAAAAAGTTAATAAAATGATGAAATTGGCAAGCCATAAACTAAAAATGCCACCACATTTTCAGATCTTATAGCTTTGAAATTGCGGCACGGATTTTATTAATATTTACCGAGATCTGCTTTAATCTCAGGCTAAGTTGTTCGCCTTGTTTTTTGAATTCTCCCTGTGTGATTTGTTTTAATGAGAATTCTTCCTTTAATTCTTTAAATCTTTTTTCAATACTGTATCGCTTTCCTTCAAGAGCAATGAGGTCTTGATATAATTCGTCCTTGTTTTTTGATAGATTTTCGTAATCAATGTATTTTTCTTCATAAAGATCTTCTTTGATTTCTTTCTTCACAGTAAAGCTTATCGGTTCTTCTTCGTGTTTTTTCTTTTTTTTTTTTTTTTTTTTTCCTTTTTC
>JAFGGO010000133.1 GCA_016930515.1 Promethearchaeota archaeon
AAGGATTATATATTTTTTTTCCGTGTTTAACACCTTATATATTTATCAAGATTAATATATTATCTAATGGCTTAATGTAAAAAAACTTATCATTAGTATTATTCACGAACTAAGACATTTAAATACAATTAAAATAAAAATTAATATAGGAAGATTTTCTATAGGTATCTAATATTATTTAAAATTATAACCCCGAGTCAAAGCGTTGGAAAAACCAATCAAAATCCTCATCACGGGATATTTTAATTCTGGAAAAAGTACCCTCATTCGAAGCCTCGATCCAGACGCCATTGTAATTGAAAAGCACATGCGTAGTGCTTATTCTGAAGATAAAACTCAAACAACGACAGGGTTTGACTTGGGCAGAATCGCATGGTTGCGTCCAAAAATTGGATCAGAATCGATAGGTGAGCTCGTTTCTGAATCAGACTACGAAAAACAAAAAGAAACATATGTAGATTACATTGTGAAAAAAGTCGAATTAAAGGGAGTACCAGGAAAAATGCATTTTTCCATCATTAGAAGCATTTTAGCAAAAGGGTGCGATGGAGTTATCTTCCTCATTGACGGATGCGAAATGGATCACATTAAAAATTCCATTGAAATCTTAAAAGAAACTAAAAATTATTTGGATAAAGACATTCCCTTAAAGATTATTGCAAACAAATCAGATAAAGAAGGATACTTAGGACGTGTTAAAATTTCAAGCTTGATCCAGGAAGACGTGTTAGAAGCTTCTGTAAAGACAAAAAGGGGTATAATAGAAGCCATTACATCGATTTTAGAACAGATTTTGAGGAAAAACACCTCTTAAGGACAAAATTTTGAGTTTATACCAAAAACTTGATTGATATTTAATTTTTTAAAAATTAGTCTATTTATATAGAGTAAGTTCAAAGAATTTAGAAAGCTTGTTCTTTATTTTGTAGCGTTTAGAAAATACGGAAAAATATTTTAAATTTTATATGATTTCAATCCAAGTAATGTTTGAAAAAAACCTAGATAAAATTTTTGAATTAATTCCAGGTGGAATATTTGGATTACTTTCGGTTTTATTCGGACTGATTGGAGATGTCTTTTCGATAATGCTGTATCCAGGATATAATTTTACAAAAAATATGGCAAGTGATTTAGGAGTTGGTCCTGGAGGAATTATATTCAATATCTCCTTAGTTCTTTCAGGTGCTTCCGCTATTCTCTTCTATTTGTATTTTGGCAGGGTTTTAAATGGAAATAATCCAAATGACGATAAATTAGTGAATATTGCAATATTTTTTGCCATATTATCGAGTTTTTTTATGATAATGATTGGTTTTTTTCCCGCATCCTTAGAAAACGATACAATTCTTGTTATACATAGTTTATCTGCATTGTTTAGCTGGCTTACGGGAATTTCTTATAGCATTATTTTTAGTTATCTCATATTGAAAAACACCCGTTTTTCTAATTATTTAGCTTTTATCTCAATTGCTGCCGCATTAGCGTTTGGTTCTCTTCTTATTGCCATAGCTATTCCTTGGGCGGTAATAATCGTTCCATCAATGGAATGGATAATGATCGTTGTCATAATCGTTTATGTAATGGCATTGGCGTCCTATACTTTACATTATAAGATGTAAACTTTAATAACGAACATAGAATATAAAAACTCATAAAGAGTAAATAGAAGATTTATTTCATGATGAGCGTTAAAGGGCTAAAATTTGAAAAAAACATTTTATTAGGCAAACAGGACGCACTGATAGTAATAGACATGCAAAACGATTTCATTCCCGGAGGAGCGTTACCAGTTGAAGGCGGTGATGAGATCATAGATGGTATAAATGATATGATGAAGTTTTTTAAGAGTAAAGACTCTACAATAGTATTATCTCAAGATTGGCATCCTAAAGGGCACTTGTCTTTTGCCAGCAATCATCCTAATAAAAATCCAGGAGACGAATTCCAATCTGAAGACGGTGCTATTGGCCCAATTTTATGGCCCGATCATTGCGTGCAAGGTAAAAAAGGCGCAAATTTCCATCGAAGGCTGAGAAAAAAAGAAGTACGAGCAATAATTCGAAAGGGAATTAATCCTCTAATCGATAGTTATTCTGTTTTTTTGGAAAACGATAAAAGGACCGAAACTGGACTTTCAGGATATTTAAAAACACTTAATATAACAAGGATATTTATTTGTGGCCTGGCATTAGATTATTGTTGCTATTTTTCCGCAATTGATGGAATTTCGCTTGGATTTGATACATATTTTCTTATTGAATTGACTAAAGGAATTGATCAACCCCAAAACAACATTTCAAACGCATTGAACGATATGAAAAGCAAAGGGGTTAAATTCGTAAAAACTACGGATTTAAAATAACCTTCTTAGGATTTTGTAATCTTTTTTCTGTTGTCAAAAAGAGTTTGAAGTTCTTGAAGTATGGCAGAACGCGCGTTAGGGGTTTTAAGTGGTTGTTGAAATTCTAATTCTGCTGTTTGAGGTGGTGGATTCGCAATAAATTGAGGTCGGGAGGGGTTCGTAGAGTAGATAGGCGTGGGAGATGTACTTGTATGTGTAGTAGAGATTGGTTGCCCAGTTTCTAGATTCGCTAATCTCTTGTTTACTTCGTTAAATTGTGCCATAACGCTTTCAGATAATCGAATCAAGCCGTTTAGAGTGGTTTCAAGTATGGAAGCGATTCCCTCAATCTTGCTTATCGATGGATCTTTCAACGTAGCAGTTTGTTCCATCGTGTCCTTGAGGTATTGTGCAAACTTGGGTTCTTTTGCTATCATTGAGTATATAGAACTGAGATATATGTCATATTCGAGTTTTTTCTTGTCAAGAAATATTTTTTTAATCTCATCCTTGAGATATTCCACATTAAGAAGGATCTCGTTGTCCTCCTTTATATCTGGATCGAATTTATGCAGAAATATTAATATGTACGGAAATTCCTCCAACCTTTTCACGATATTGGCAATTTTCGTGAAATATTCCAAGGATTCTTTGTAAAGTTCCGAATCTTGGACATCAATCACGTAAATGATCAAGTCAATTCCTAAAAAATATTTCTCGGGCTCTTCTAAGTATTTATTTCTATATTCAAGTTGCCCTCCAAAATCCCAAATATTTAAATTTAAACTACTCGTTTTAACTTCTTTTCTCTGAACGCCCTTCGTGGGTTTTAAACGCGCTAAGTCTTTAATACCCAGTTGTCCTCCAAATTTCGATAAGATGGTTGTTTTTCCCGCATTACCAAGCCCCACAACAATTACTTTTTGTTCCTTTTTTTCAAGAACTATGCTTTCACTTTTTATTCTTTCAGCAATTAGGCTAATAATCGTCGCTTTCTTTATCTTTTCTTCTATCTCCGTGTCAATTAGGAGGATTTCTTCAATTTTCTTTTTTTTCTTGGGGTCAGTCTTATAAAGCTCTTCAAAGGGAGATTCTTGATCTAAGTATTGAAATTCATGAATTTGTGTAATATTGAATAATTCCTTGATAAGCTTTACATCAACATCTTTTAGGAAATTAAAACACGCGGCGGGTAATTCTAAAATATCTTCCATTTCTTTAATTGGCTCAGATCTGAAGTTTTTTATCGTGCTTTTATCTAAAAACTTTGATATGAGTTTGAGCTTATCTTTTTCTTTTTTAGCCATATCCAACCGCAATTTTTTCTATTATATATTGTAAAAGATCATTTCATTTGTTTTAAAATTTTAGCGAAATAATTCTGCTTAATTTACTAATTTTAAATGTTTTATTTAATTTATGATACTCATTACCTATTCTATTATCGAATAATATTCAAACCCAAAGAAAGTGATTGAAAACGATTGAAGAATTAATCATTGCAATACTGCAAGGACTTTTTGAATGGCTCCCCATATCGTCTTCAGGGCAAGTAATGATAGTCTCAACTAGTTTGCTCGGAATGCCTCCAGAAAAGGCGTTTTCGCTAGCGATTTGGCTCCATTTAGGCACAATGCTTGCAGTATTAATCAAATTTCGAAAAGAATACAAGGACATGCTACTTTCTTTCTTCCCTAAGTATAGAAAAGAAAAATTAAGCATTAAAAAGAGAAATTGGGTGGTAATTTCGTTAATAGGAACTGCTTGTACGGCCTTACCCTTATACTTCCTTTTTAGACTTCTTATATCAGGATTTTTACCAGTTCATGGTGATATAATCACGATTTTCATAGCCATTTTTTTGTTGATTACAGGAATTGTGCTTATCACCCGTAAAAAAGACAGGGGTACAAAAAGAATAGAAGATATCGACGATATTAAATTAAAAAAAGATAGCTTTATATCTGGTCTTATTCAAGGTACTTCCATACTTCCAGGAATATCGCGCTCTGGTGTTACGGTAGCAACATTGCTATATGAAGATTATGATCAAGACTCTGCTTTACGACTTAGCTTCATAATGTCAGTTCCCGTAGTAATTGCTTCAATAGGTGTTGATATTTTAATGGGTAACTTTATTTATATCGATCCGTTTGTTATCATCGCTACAACGCTCGTGAGTTTTGTTGTTGGTTATTTGTCGATGGAGTTTCTATTAAAAGTAGCTAAAAAATTTGAATTTGGATATTTTTGTATCATTTATGGGGCGATAGCTCTTCTGGTTCTCATATTGTTTTTGTTGATATAGCCCTCTAAAAAATACTCTTTGAGGTTATTTTTTTAAGATTAATTTCAACAAGTAATTGGCCAAATCATCCTCAATATTATCAATTCCCCTAAATCCTGGGAAATCGTTTAAATCTATCAAAAAAAACTTGTTATTTTTTGTTGATTTAATCAAGTCAAAACCAAATATCTTAAGATTAAGTTCTTCAGACAAGATAGAGGCCAATATTTGGATTTCTTTAGAAACCTTAAAATGATCTCTCGAAATAAGGTCCACATCTATTTCATTTGGTTTATCTCGTAAAAAAATATGAATCGGATTTTCACGTTGAATACCGTATACCTCGTCTCCAATCACATAGATTTTTCGATCGATTCCATCACATTCAATAAATTCTTGAATATAAATATCGTAATAAGTAAATTGAGCATATATTTTACAAAATAAGTCTACTTCGTTTATTTCATTAATTAAAAAGTTAAACCTATTAAATTTATCGTGTTGATAGTGGCTTTTCAAAACAATCGGTAGTTTATCCAAAGCCCATTCTTTAAAACGAGAAATATTAGATACATTATGGTTCCAAGAAGCCGGTAAGCTAAACATTTTTAATCTTTTAGCATGCTTATCAAAAATCGTTCTTAATGTGCAATCAAGAGCAATTTTATTCTTGCAAGTGAGCACCGTTTTTAAATCGTGTAATACGGGAATATTGTATATATTGGCTAAATGGAGTAAATCGATTGAGAAATCACTACCGATTTTAACAATCAGAAAATTAATATCCCTCAATAATCGAGGGATATCTGTTAAAGCGAAGAAATCATTACGAGGATCGTGAAAAATGAAATCGATTTCTTTAGTTAATTTTAATCTTTCAACAATTCCTTCGATAATATCGTGATCTAATTTGGCTGAGAAAAGGACTTTCATGGTATTTTTGGGTTTAATAATGTTTTTTGAAAAATATTCGGTCTTTACATCCACAATTTAGGTTATCTAACCGAGGACATTGATGTAGGGATAAAACAAAAATTCTTTTTTATTCAAATATTGTTTCTCTTAATTTAATATGATTTAAATATTATAATTAAATATTGCAAATATCATGGGTACTAAAATTAATGCATGTATCATAGGTGTAGGGGACGTGGCTTCGGCGCTGGTTCAAGGAACCGAGAACTACAAAAAAAACCCAGAAAATATTATTGGTTTGTTGCCAGAAATCACCCAATATAACATTAACGATATCGAGTTTGTCTTAGCAATCGATGTAAATTCAAATAAGGTTGGAAGAGATCTTTCAGAGGCAATTTTTGGAGAACCCAACTGTAACATGAAGTTATACTCTCCTACAAATTTAAACGCTCCAGTAATAAAAGGGCCCATCTTAGATGGTTTAAATAGTAACATCAAAAATATAGTACCAGTTGACGAGAAGCAAGCCACCTCAGATATCGTGAAGGAAATGAAGCAAAAAAACGTTGATGTAGCCGTTATCCTCCTTCCAACAGGTGCTCACGAGGCGGTAAAATTTTACGCAATGAGTGCACTCGAAGCAGGTGCTTGTGTCGTATGTGGAATGCCCTCGCATGTGGCAAAAGATCCTGAAATAGTCCGGAAAGCAGAGGAAAAAGGATTATCCCTCATTGGAGATGATGTTAAATCTCAGATTGGTGCAACAATCATACATAGATCCCTAGCAAACCTTTTTCCCATGAGAGGTGCCATATTAGATCGGACCATACAGCTTGATTGGGGCGGATGTTCTGATTTTTGTAATCTCATGACACCTAAACCAAACGGAGAGTTAATTTACGAGGAAGGAAAACGCCAATCAAAAACGGAATCGGTTGTTGCCAAACTCCAAAACAGGGACATTGTAGAATGCCAAATATCTGCCGTAGATTACATACCGTTTTTAAAAAACCAAAAAGAAGCATACATGAGATTGGAAGGGCGTATTTTTGGTGGAGCACCAGTTCGAGTAGATATAACGATGTTCGTTCAAGATGGAAATAATTCAGCAGGAATCATTGCCGATTGTATTCGAATATCAAAGATAGCTAAAGACCGAAAAATTGGAGGCGTGCTTGAATCCGCTTGTTCGTTTTTTATGAAACACCCTCCAGAGCAGCTCGAAGATTATATTGCAAAAAAAAGACTTGTGGAATTTATAAACAACGAAAGAGAAAGGTAAAGGGAAAAATTCCTTTATCCCCAAACAACCGAAGTAGGAATCTTGATGGGTCCGCTATTTAGAGAAGTCAAGTTGTAAATGTAATCTGAAATTAAACTAACCGCTTCTGGAACATTACGAAAGCTTGGAAAGTCATTGACATCAACGATGTATTGCTTTCCATTTTTTACAACATAATCAACACCAAATACCGTCATTCCTAATTTTCGACCTATTTGTTTTATCCTTCGTTTGAATTTTTTCTCAATTGGTACTCGAATGTGAATTAATTCGATTTGGGATAATTTATGAGATTGTAACCGGTTATGTGCTGTTATGCATACTGCAAACTTATCAATAACATAGGTTTTATAGACAATATCAAATTTTCCTAAATATTCTTGAAAAAATAACATCGTTGGGTCGTAATTTCGGATTAAATTCATTAATTCGTCTTTTGATTTCGCAATTCCAATAATTCTATCGTATTTTGAAATGTATGGATCGTTATGCACATCAAGCTTAATAATTATTGGTATTCCATCCTTTGCTGCCTCGTAAGCTTCCTTCAGAGAAAAATAACTTTTTGGAAAATATAATTTCTTAAAATTTTTTTGGATAAACTTGAATGTTTCCCTCCGGCTTTCACATGCAGATACAGACCTTAGACTATTAAGTAAGGGAATATTTGGACAATAAGATTTAATTGCGTTATAAATAATTTGGTTTGAAGGAGTAGAATGAAGTTTTACAATTAAGAACGATATTGGATATTTCTTGAGTTTTTTTCTAAAATATTTCTTACTAAACGAACCGTCTTTTTTAAGAAATGAAACAATCCCAAGCCTGTTTGCGTAATTAGTTTTTAAGAACTTGAGAATTTGGCTAAAAATTTCTAAATCCCTATTGATTATGGCACCGATCCAAATCTTTTTACTCATAAAAAATCCTCGTTTCTTTGTCATTTTATAAATCAGAAATGCTATTTAAATGTATTGGAATAAAGCTTAATTACGAGTTTATAACTAATATTTTAACTTATTTGCTCGTCGTTTATATATCATTGATTTATTCTCGAAAAAGTTCAGAAGTAAAACAAAAAATTTCTATTAAGTGTTTTAAAATCGTTTAT